>JBKGZA010000015.1:0-29456 GCA_046545815.1 Bacteroidales bacterium | reverse complement strand
TCAGTCTTGTGCGCCTTTCCCTCACTCTTGTCCACCATTGCCACACTCTTGTCCACCGTTCCCTCAGTCTTGTGCACCATTGCCACACTCCTGTGCACCTCTCCCACGGTCTTGTACATTGAATACTAATCTATTGTTCGTTTTAATCTCCGGCCGGAAGTTATTCCTTCAGGGCTATAAATGAATTTCCGGGTAAATGGTTTAGTCCCTCAGGTCCATGATGCTTCTGGGATAGTTCTCCGGATGTTCCATAATATCCACAAATTTTTTGGCCACGTCTTTCGGGTCCACCAGTCTTCTTTCATTCTTCAGTTTGACAAAGCGGTCCAGCTCGCGGAAATTTTCAGGGTTCACCTCGCGGATTTCATCCTGCATTTCGGTATCGACCACACCGGGAGCTATGGAATAAACTTTTACCGGATTCTCCACATCCTGTTGTTCATCCTCAATAACCCGCGCAAACATCTCCAGTCCTGCTTTGGTAGCACAATAGGTGCTCCACGAGGGTATGGTATGCTGAGCGGCACCCGAACTGGTATTGACGATCATCCGTTCCACTTTCTGGTTCTGGTATTGATATAGAAATTTATTGCTGAGTATGGATGGACTTATCAGATTGATGTTGTAACTGGTGATAATCTTTTCATTATAAAGGTTACCCACTGGGGTCACATGACCCAGCACACCCGCATTATTGATCAGCACAATTTTTTCGGCATCCGGATGATCGCCGAAAGAAAATTCCTGAACCCTTCCCAGGTCATTAATATCCAATGAGATGTGTTGATAATTCTTATGTTCAATCGTTTTGTTTCTGGAAATGCCATACACAAAAGTATTTTCCTTACCCAGAAGCTCTTCTGTTATGGCTTTTCCTATTCCCCTGCTTGTTCCTGTTATGTAAAAGTATTTCATAGGTTGATAGTTTTTGAGGCGGTTAATTTATTAATTTCTGCCGAAATGAGCAAATAGCATTGATAAACAAATGCATCATGCTTATGTTAAAATAATGTATGCTAAATTTATGTTTTACAATTACACTCTAAATATTTCTTTGTATTTTTCCCCATTGGATGTATATTGAGTTGAAGCAAGAAAGACCCGCATGCAGGAGCCTTCACAACAAGAACATGAATAAGCATGCAGGTTCTACAATGAAAAATGAAACCAAATAAAGCCCAATATATGGAACTACAAAAAACAATTGAAAAACGAACCAGTGTAAGGAGTTTCAAAGATATCCCCGTTCCGGTCGAGGACCTCCGGCACCTTGCCAGAATGGGCGGATATGCTCCCAGTGTGAACAATTATCAACCCTGGAAATTTTATGCCATCACCAACCGCAATCTCCTGGGCAGAATGGCTGAAAAAGTAAAGGCAAAAATTGAGGAGATTCCTGAGAATGAATCCATCGCATCAAAGAACATCAAGAACCAGGTGGAATTTTTTTCTACTTTTTTTGAAGATGCTCCCGCTGTCATTGCCCTTTCTATGGAAGATTATGAATCGGTACTGGAGAAAGGGGTGACCATGTCACATCAGGATATAAATATTCTGAGAAATTATCCGGATATTCAGAGTGCCGGGGCTGCCATAGAAAATATTCTTCTCACTGCAGTAGATATGGGCTATGGTGCATGCTGGCTGAGTGCTCCCATGATGGCCAAGGAAGCTCTGGAAGAATTGATCGGTATAGGGGAGCCCTTCCACTTAACTGCCTTTGTGGCTGTCGGTGTGCCTGCCACTGATATCAGACCCAAAGAAAGAAAGCCGCTGGAAGAAATATTTGAACTAATTGATTGACTGCAAAAAACACCCAGGGGAGAACGCTAATCCGGGCAACCATATTTTTACCAAACGTTTAGGCGCTTAAAGCGCAACATGAACCAACATGTTGTTCAACCTTAATCTAAACATTGGTTTCTTCCACGAAGCGCTTTTTTTGACAAAAATAACCCGGTAAGGTACTGTTTATGTATATCTTTTTATTCCATCCGGAAAAATGTTTAAATTTAACAGATATTATTGTTAATTATGTTGTTTAAAAAGTTATTCTTTCCTCTTATACTGGGATCTTTTTTGCTGTCTGCCCATAATGCGGATTCACAGGGTTTGGCAGCCTATACAGATTTCAGAAATCATTTTCACGTGTTTGATAACGGTAATTTCAGACAACTGGAGCATCTGCCGGTGATAAATTATAAGGTAGGCAAATGGTGCGTTGCCTACAGGAACAATAACGGCGCACTTATGGTGTATCACGACGGGCAGAAAAAAGAGCTTTCAAAAGTTGTTCGAGAATACGAGGTGACAGAAGGATTGCTGGTATACACATACAACAACAACCTTTTTGTATACAATGGACGGGAAAAGAAATTTCTTTCGATGAATGCGCCCTATTACAAGGCCAAAGGAGATCTTGTGGCTTATTACGACGAGATCGACAAGATGTTCAAGGTGTATTACAAAGGCCAGGTTTTTGACGTGGAAAGCGCCCTTTCTACTCCATCTGTCAACAATTTTCAGGTCGGAGACAATATAATGTCTTATGTGGACCCAAATGGTTATTTAAATGCATTCTTTGAGGGAAGTACCAAGCGTCTTATGCTCATGCAGGGCCAGCCGATTCACAATGCAGACAAAAACATTGTAGCTTATTATGACGTTAGCCGCTCCGTTTTCGGTCTCTATCATATTTCCGGACAACGGGAACTCGGCTATTTTCGGCCTGAATCATTCAAAACATCCGACAATAGGGTTGTTTATGTCGAGAACACGGGTAATTTTATGGTATATGAAAATGATGAAATACGTACCCTCAGTACGAATACCCCGGAATTTTACATGGTTCATGACAGCATACTGATCTATGAAGAACAGAACCATTTTAAGGTATATTATGATGGCCGAGTATATACGCTGGAAAATTTCATCCCGGAACAGATCAAATACGGAGTTAATACCCTGGCTTATCTGAATCAAAGGAGTCATCTGCGTGTATTCCGGCACGGAAAGGTGGAGACCATCTCCTACGCACCGGTTAATTCCTTCGAGGTTTATTGGGATGTGGTATGGTTTAATGTAGGAGTGAACAGCAATAAGGTGTATTATAAGGGACGGGTCTATTGATTTTGATCAGCAGTAGGGTGTATTATTTGAACCCCGTATATATCCTAAAAATTAGAACATTCCTACTGAAAGACCTTCTTTCAGTACCTTACCGGCCAATTTTTGCCAAAAAAAAACAAGAATTTGACCGCCTAAAGAATCGATTCAGCCTGAATCAAGATGATAAAATTTCTAACCGTAAAATGTTTTTTTCAGATATTTTTCGCCAAACCACATATAGAATTTAAATACCAGGAATCCCAAACCAATGCCCAGCAAAGCTCCGCCGAGAATATCCAGGGGATAGTGCACCCCAAGATAAATGCGGCTGTAAGATACCACTGCAGCCCAGATGAATATAAACCAGCCATAATAGCTGTTTCTGAATAACCGTGTGGTAAAAAATGCCATAGCGAATGTATTGGCGGCATGGGAGGAAACAAAACCAAAGTCGCCACCTCTGTATCCTTTTACCGTGTGAATCATATCAGCAATATCAGGATTATGGGTAGGACGGAATCTTTCAAAAACCTCCTTAAAGCCTTTAACCGAAATCTGATCGGAAAGCGTAATCAGCAAAGCTATGAATAACAATACAGCAATGGCATTCCATTTATAGCGCCATACCATAATCAGTATGAGTATACCATAGAAGGGATACCAGAATTCCTTATCGCTGATGTGCCACATAATGGTATCCCAGGATGAGGAGTGCAGGCTGTTGAGAAAAAGGAACAATCGGGTGTCAAGGTCCAGTAAAGTTTCAAGCATAAATAATCTGTTTTCCGGTTTATTGATTAATGGCTTTCCAGATCAGATCTTTCATTTTGCTGATGCCATAATTGGTTACCGATGAAATGAATACTGATGGAATATCAGGCAAATCCTGTTTTATTAACTCCATAAGCTCTTCATCCAGCAGATCCGATTTGGAAATGGCCAATAGTCTTTTTTTATCCAGCAATTCCGGGTTGTACTGCCTGAGTTCATTGAAAAGGGTTTTATACTCGGCATGTATATCCGGACTATCTGCAGGGATCATAAACATAAGCACGGAGTTTCTTTCAATGTGGCGGAGGAAGCGCAGCCCAAGCCCTTTGCCCTGATGTGCATTTTCAATGATCCCGGGGATATCTGCCATCACAAACGATTTATCTTCGTGGTATTCAATAATTCCCAAGTTGGGCTCCAGAGTAGTAAAAGGATAGTCAGCAATTTTGGGTTTGGCTGCGGATATTCCCGAAAGCAGCGTAGATTTTCCGGCATTGGGATAGCCAACCAGCCCTACATCGGCAAGTATTTTGAGCTCCAGCACATACCAGCCTTCTTCTTCTTTACCTCCGGGCTGAGCTGTGCGCGGCGCCTGATTGGTGGATGACTTGAAGTGTGCATTGCCCAGCCCACCTTTGCCGCCTTCCAAAAGGATATTTTCTTCTCCGTCTTTAACGACTTCACATATCTTTTCACCGGTTTCCGCTTTTTTGGCAACGGTTCCCAGCGGAACTTCAATGACCATGTCCTTTCCGCTTGCCCCGGTACTTTGTGAACCACCTCCCGGCTTACCGTTTTCTGCTATGATATGCTTGTTATACTTCAGGTGTAAAAGGGTCCATGTCTGGCTGCTGCCCCTGAGGATGATGTGTCCGCCCCTTCCTCCATCCCCGCCATCAGGTCCGCCTTTGGGGACATACTTTTCCCGCCGGAAATGAACCGAACCTGCGCCACCTTTACCGGAGCGCATATATATTTTTACGTAATCTACAAAATTGGATCTTTCCATGGACAACCTCCTCACATCTTTCCATGCTATCGGGAAACCGCCTTATAGATATCCCGGAAATTCCTGCCCAAACCTTCATAATCCAACCCATATCCTATAATAAAATCATTGGGCACTTTCATTCCCACATAGTCAAGCGTAATCTCTCCGTTGAATATCTCCGGTTTCAAGAACAGCGTCGCTACTCTCATCTCTTTCGGTTGCAATGATTCTACCGCATCAGTAACCTGCCTAATGGTTAATCCGCTATCTACAATGTCTTCCAGCACAATGACATTCTTGCCTTCCAGGTTCTCATTGATCCCGATAAGCTCTTTTACTTCGCCTGAAGAAGAAGTGCCCTGGTAGGAAGCGAATTTTACAAAGGATAAATAACTGTTGATGTTCAATTCCTTGAACAGATCAGCGGTAAACATAAATGCCCCGTTTAAGATGCTTAAAAAAACCGGCGTTTCTATATTTTTATAATCTTCATTGATCCGGTCTGCTATTTTCTTTACTGCTTTGTATATTGAATCATAGGGGATGGAAATCTGAAATTCTTTATCTTTTATCCTGATTGTATTCATAGGGTAAAATTTATATTATTTTTGAGAGTTCTCCAGATGCAAAGTAAGAAATTAACTCTATCTTTTAAAAACTAAAAATCAAAAAATATTATGGAGCCAAAAGTAAGCATCATTATGGGCAGCACTTCAGATTTGGAAATCATGCAGAAAGCTGCCGATTTACTAAATGAATTCAAGATTCCTTTTGAGTTGAATGCGTTGTCAGCACACCGGACCCCGGAGAAAGTCATGAAATTTGCACAGGATGCCCATGACAGAGGGGTAAAGGTAATCATTGCAGGAGCCGGTGGAGCTGCCCATTTGCCTGGGGTGGTTGCCTCAATGACAGTTCTTCCGGTAATTGGAGTGCCTATCCGCTCATCGATCTCCCTCGACGGCTGGGACTCCATTCTCTCAATATTACAGATGCCTCCCGGCGTTCCGGTTGCCACTGTGGGTACAGATGCCGCCAGAAATGCTGCTATTCTGGCAACCCAGATTCTGGCCCTGACTGACGAGAACATCATGAAAACCATGGAGAATTACAAAGCCGGACTGGTGCAGAAAATTACCAAAGCCAACGAGGATCTGGCTGAGGTGAAGTATCCCTATAAGACGAACTGAAAGCGCAGGGCGGAGAGCAGAGGGCAGACAGAGAGCAAAGGGCAGAGAGCAAAAAGCCTGGAGCGCAGGGCAAAGGGTTTAGGTCTGAAAGGCTCGGATAACGGATCTCGTTTCCCGCGTCCCGGGCTTTGTTGCTTAGAGCGCGCCTAAAAGCTTTTTATCCCAATAATCTCCCTCACCTCTTTGACGGTTTTGGCTGCACTGGCTCTTGCTTTTTCACGTCCTTTCTCGGCCACTTTTGTCAGATACTCCTCATCAGAGTGAATTTCCCTGATCTTTTCCCTTAGCGGATCAGTGAACTCAATGATGTCCCGGGCCAGTTGCTTTTTCATATCGCCGTAACGTATCTTACAGGTATTGTATTGATCCAGGTAGTAATTGTAGGTGTCTTCTGTGGAAACGATCTTCATCAACGTAAAAATATTCCTGACCGGCTCATCCATCTCCTGGTTGGGTTCTGTAGGACCTGCATCGGTAACAGCTTTCATCACTTTTTTACGGATCACTTTGGGTTCATCAGAGAGGAAGATGGCATTTCCTTCTGTTTTTCCCATTTTACCTGAACCGTCAAGTCCCGGAACTTTAAGAAGATCTTCCCCGAAGTTATAAGCATCGGGTTCAGGAAAATATTCTACCCCATACATGTTATTGAATCTGCGTGCGAATCTCCGTGTCATCTCCAAATGCTGTTCCTGATCTTTGCCCACGGGAACCTTGGAGGCATGATGTATGATTATATCCGTAGCCATAAGAACAGGATAGGTCAATAGACCCGCATTAACATTGTTGGGTTGGGATCTTACTTTTTCTTTAAAGGAATTGGTGCGCTCAAGTTCACCGACGTAGGCGTTCATGTTCATAAGCAAATACAGCTCAGAAATCTCCGGAACATCGCTTTGTATATATAAAGTGGCTACATCCGGGTCCATACCTGCTGCGAGGTACTCAGAGAGTATCTGCCTGATGTTGCCATGAAGATCTTTGGGATTTGGATATGTGGTTAAAGAATGATAATCGGCTATAAAAAAATAACACTGGTGCTCATGTTGCATCTTCACAAAGTTCCGAAGCGCTCCGTAATAATTTCCAAGATGCAGGTTCCCCGTTGGCCGGATGCCACTGACTACTTTTTCCATAGAATTGATTAAAAATTTTTAATTTGATTATTTTTGCAAAAATATAAAATGTATTTAAAATAATGTCCACAGGCGGTAATAACGAACAAAAACGTTTTTTGACGGATATGAGAAAGATTGGCTGGCAGGAACCGAAGAATACCGGGCGGCTTAAAAATTAATACCTCCCCACTATCGTTGCTGCCGGTGCGTCTCCATCCATTTGAACCCGACAGAGAATTTTTTGTTCATTTCTTTGAAATAGGCATGTTATTATTCGTTATGTTAATAAGTGGGTGATTATTTTATCAAATGATTGAGGCAACTATGTTAACACTGCTTAAAATATTCTTGTTTTTTGTTATTCTGGTATTTGTTGGAGGTTTAATATCGAGATATTTATTGAAGCGATTCTTCAGAAATGTACAGCAAAACATACACAATCAATACAGCACAGAGCAAAAAAAGAAAAAAGAGGGGAAGGTCACCATTGAATACGATAAAAAACGGGGTGGGAGAAAGAAATTCAGTAAGGATCAGGGTGATTATGTAGATTATGAAGAAATGGATGAATAGAAAGAAAAAGGGTGTACACGTATATATTTTTGTACACCCTTTTTCTTTCTATCAGGTAAAGATAATCTGGGAACCTTCGCCGGCAGCTTTCTCATAGAATTCACCTACGGTCAGCACATCCAGCACATGGTCGCTCAGTTCTTCCCTTTTGACCTTAAACATGTCCACGGCAAGCTGACAGGCGTAAACCTCTCCACCTCCCGCTGTGATCATGTCCAGAAATTCATCAACCGGCGGTACATCCAGCTCATCCATCTGTTTTTTCATCATTTTGCTTACCATAGGTTGCACACCGGGTATCAAACCCAGCAGATTCCCCATTCTTTTTCCGTTGGGCATCCGTAAAGCCGGATTTCCTACGGTCGCTGTCTGGAGTTTATTCATGCGCTTCTTGATGACTGCCTCCAGCCCGAAGAAGGTAAAGAAGAGTTTGGCTTCCATCCCGTCCATTACCGCACCATTAGCCAGAACAAGAGAGGCATAAACATCTTCCAGATTGCCTTTGGCACAAATAATGGCCACTTTATTTAGTTTCTGCTGTTTTTCCTGGGTTTCCATAATTTAATGATTTAATGATTAAACACAACTCGTGGGTTTTGGTATTCCCGCAATTTTTGATGCTTTTTTGAGCGGCCCGCCGGGAAATAGCTTATAAAAACCTTTTATGTCGGTTATTCCCGACTTGCCTACTTTTCTTATGGTCAGGTTGGCTCCTTCCTCATATTTTTCACGAAGAAAGTTCAGTACCTTGAAGTGCTCATCAGTCAGTTCTATACCTTCTTCTTGTGCCAGTTCTTTTGCAATGTCTTCATTCCATTGGGTATGATCCTGCAAATACCCTTCTTCTGATACTTCTACTGTGTTTCCTGCTATTGTTTTCTGTGCCATAGTAAATAGTAATTTATGGTTCATAATTAATGATATTTATTTTTCATTTTCCTGAGATTGCCGATGGTACAATGCTTTTAAAAAAGTGATCATAAATCCCATGCTGCGTTTCATTTCAGGTGAACGCATCTCTCTGAAAACTTTCCACAAAGAGTATTCTTTAACCTGTCCGGAATCCATTTCTCTGTAAGTGGATAAAGCATGATTTAACGCCTTCAGCATTCCGGAGTCCGTCATATTCTTGACTATTTCCAGAATGGTCGGTATATTTTCGGCCAGTTGACGCAATTCTTCCTTTGAATGGTTGGCTACCACTGCGTCAAAAACTTTGCCCAGCTCCCGGAAAAACTCAAAGTATCCCCTTTCATCCAGTTCATTCAATTTATGGACCGCATCCACTCCTACTTCATTGGCAATGGGACCTGCATCCTTCACAAAGTCCATCATGCTTTCGAATGTGCTTAGCATTTGGGAAAAATTGTCAATATTCCGAATGAAGCGCAATGACAAGCATTTCAGATCATCGGGATTCAGCTCAATGTCTCTCTTATCAAGTTCTTCCACCGTGCTTTGAAAAGCATCTTTTCCCACAATAGACACGTCGTCGAAGAGGTCCTCCACCTTTTCCCTTTGCAGACGCTGCTCATCCACATGATGGAGCACCAGATCCAGTTTCCGGTTGATGTCATTGACCTGTTGTTGTAAGTCTTTATTGTTTTCAGCCATAATTGAATGATTTAGTATTTTTTACCAGCCATGGTCATTTCTGACTCTATGGGCAATTCTTTGCCTTTAAGCAGAATGTGCCAGTATATCCAACGGAAAAGCACCTTCCCGTAATGATTCAGTTTTGTATTCTTAAGCAGTCCGAAGGGACCTATGCCGGGTAAAGGAAAGGTTCCCGGAAGAGGCTCCGTATCGTAGTTAAAGTCGATGATTGAGCCTTTCCCAAAACCTGTTTCAATGTAACAGTTTGAATGACCGTCAAATTTGGCTTTCAGGGGCCTGCCTTCAATGGCACTGAGCAGGTTCTCATACACCACATCAGAGGCAAAATGTACTACCGATCCCGCTTTGGATGTGGGTATGTCCGAGGCATCTCCCAAAACAAAGATGTTTTCATGTTTCTTCGAACGCAGTGTGTATTTATCGGTGGGTATGAAGTTCAGATCATCACCCATACCACTTCTCTCAACCATAGGGTCACCCATATTGGTGGGAACAATGGTCAGGACATCAAAGGGGATCTCCTGCTCATCATAGGATCTGATAACTTTCTCATCATTATCTACGCGCTCAAGATAAAAATCGGGTATCACCCGGATGTTCTTTTCCTTCAATAGCTCCCCGAGCATTTGGGATGCCTTGGGTCTGGTAAAAGCTCCCGGTAATGGGGTTACGAAACTGATATCCACTTTATCGCGTATGCCGACCTCCGTGAAATAGGCATCCGCAAGAAAGGAAAACTCCAAAGGAGCTACGGGACACTTAAAAGGTTGTTCCGCAATATTGACCACCAGCTTTCCGCCTTGCCAGTCTCTGAAAAATTCACGCAAAGCCACAGCTCCATCCAGTGTATAGAAATCAAAGATCTCTTTTCGCCAAAGCTTCTCTTTTAAGCCGGGGATTTCATCCGGGTTGATATCGGTTCCGGTGGCTACGATCAGATAATCGTAGTTCAAAACCTTTCCTCCTTCCAGCAGCACCCTGTTTTCTCCGGGCTCAATACGGTCAATGGACTGATAAATAAGATTCACCCCGGGGGGCAGAAAATCTGTTTTGGGCTTGATCACATCGTTTCGGTCATAAATACCAAAAGGAATGAACAGAAATCCGGGCTGATAATAGTGGGTCTTGTCCTTGTCCACTATGGTGATATCCCAGTCATTTCTGCCGAACACCTTTCGAAGCTTGTTGGCCATAATGGTTCCGCCGGTACCGGCTCCAAGAATTACAATCTTTTTCATGTTATTACTATAATTTTATTTTAACTTTATCAGATCAACTTTGCCTTTTTTGTTTTATTCATTAAACAAACAATTGCAAAATTAGTTTTATAGAACCCATATTTATACCATTGCTGCCATAGAAGAGTCTGTGTTATGTTTTATGGATATCACGGTCATTAAGCAACTGATCAGGCAGAACGGGGATTTTGCCCTTAATTTCATGGAAAAGATCAGCAAAGTTAGCAATGATGTGATCAACACCCCCCTAAAAATCAACACAAAACAACTAAAGGGACGGATAGCCTATATTCCAATGTTTTTTGCAGAACACATCTACAGTAAGGATGAGTTTGAGCTGCCGGTGAGTCGTAAAGAGATTGCCCAACTTATTGATATGAACACGGAAAATGTCATCCGCATTTTTCCAAAGTTCAGAAAAGACGGACTCATTGATATTGAAGGCAAAAAAATCGGGATATGGACAAGCTAAAAAGTGTATACCAGCTAGGATGAATGCCCCGATTTCCTCAGATCTCTGACTGTTTTGGCCAGGTTGGTAGCAAATACAAAGTCATTCAGCTCCTGATTGTTGGCATCCAGAATGTCGTGCCTGCTCCCTTCCCACCATTTGTGTCCGTTATAAAGAAATATCACGTTATCGCCTATTTCCATCACCGAGTCCATGTCGTGGGTGTTGATGATGGTGGTGGTCTCAAAATCTTTGGTAAGTTCCCGTATCAGTTGATCGATGCGGATGGCTGATTTGGGGTCAAGGCCTGAGATGGGTTCATCAAAAAACAGATAGCCTGGATATACAACTATAGCCCTGGCGATGGCCACCCGTTTTTTCATACCTCCGCTGATTTCTGCCGGATAGAGGTGATTGGCATTTTTAATGTTGACGCGTTCAAGACATTCATTAACACGGTGTTGTTTTTCTTCCTCTGTCATATCCGTAAACATGTCCAGAGGAAATTTTACATTCTGTTCAACGGTTTCCGAATCGAACAATGCACCCCCCTGAAACACCATTCCGATATTTTTTCTGATCTCTTTCTTCTTTTTAAAACTCAGCTCATTGAAAACAAGATCATCATAAAGGATCCTGCCCTTGTCCACATTAAGCAAACCGATAATACACTTCAACAGAACAGTTTTCCCGGACCCGCTCTGACCTATGATCAAATTGGTGTTCTTTTCTTTGAAATCTACAGAGATGTCCTTTAAAACAGGAATATGGTTAAAGGATTTGGATATGTTTTCCACGCGTATCATGTTAACAGCATTTGTGTCAGAACATAATTGGCAATTAGTATCATGACGCTGCTTTCCACCACTGCATGGGTGCTGGCCTTACCAATCTCCAGGGCACCTCCCGTGGCATAATAACCCCGGTAGGCGGAAAGTGAAGTAATGATGAAACCGAAGATGGCTGATTTGACGAGGGCATAGGTAACATAGAAAGGAATAAAGGCATATTGTATTCCAAACAGATAATCATGGGTGGTGACCACGCCGGCTGCCAATCCACCGAGCCATCCTCCTATCAGGCCTATAAAAATACTCATAATGGTCAGGAAGGGTAAAAAGAAGACGGCTGCGATAATCTTCGGCATGATCAGGTAGCTGGCAGAATTAACCCCCATGATCTCCAAAGCATCAATCTGTTCTGAGATTCTCATGGATCCCAGTTCTGATGCGATGTTGGAGCCTATTTTTCCGCAAAGAATCAGGGAAACAATGGTGGAGGAGAATTCCAGCAAAAGGATATCCCTTACCGTCAGCCCGATCAGGTATTTAGGATAAAGGGGGCTTTCTGTATTGTAAGAGGTTTGTATGGTGATCACACCTCCAATAAAGATGGATATGACCGCCACAATACTCATGGATCTGATGCCAAGGAAATCAATCTCACGAAGGGTTTGTCGGTAATACATCTTTTTCTTCTCGGGAGGAGCAAAAACCCTTCCCATAAGGATTAAATAACGCCCGATATGAATAAAAAACGCTTTGAAGGGATTGAATTTCATGGCACATACTTTTCGAACAGTTCTTTTTTCATTTTGGTCACTCCTGTTCCGGCTTTCTCAGGAATAATCAGCAGGTTGTTAAAGCCGGGTGGTTTCACGGCATTGGGATCCACCACATATACGGTGCAGTTTTTGTCTGCAAAATCCACCAGGCCGGCTGCCGGGTAAACCATAAGGGATGTACCGATGATTGCCAGGATTTCGGTTTGCCGGGTAATGGCGGCAGCCTCCTCCATGGCCGGCACAGGTTCACCAAACCAAACCACATGGGGTCTCAATTGGTATCCTTTCTCACATTTGTCGCCCAAATTCAGCCCGGCACCTTCTATATCGTACACCAGTTTTGGGTCGCCGGTGCTACGGGCTTTTCTCAGTTCACCATGCAAGTGAAGTACCTTTGAACTGCCAGCCCGTTCGTGCAGGTCATCTATATTCTGGGTGATGATCTCCACATCGAAGTAATTTTCCAGTTCGGCAAGAATTTTATGGGCTTCATTGGGTTGGGCTTTCAGAAGCTGCCTTCTTCGTTCGTTGTAAAATCGCAGCACCAACTCCGGATCCTTTTCCCAGGCTTCCGGACTTGCCACTTCAGTCACGTCATACTGTTCCCATAATCCTCCCATATCACGGAAGGTTTTCAGACCGCTCTCCGCACTGATGCCCGACCCGGTCAATACCACCAGTTTTTTCATTGTTGTTGGTTTTGATCTTTGCAAAGTTAATGATTTTGGTAGAGCAAAAGATGGGGTGAACTGTGGTTATTCCACTTATAGAAAAAATAACCATCCGGGCTGTTCAACAAGCATTTAAGTATTTAAGAATTTTGCGGATTCTATTTTTGGACGTTCTGCATAATATATTAATGATTCACTTACGCAGCTGCCAGAGCACTTCTATGGTGTTATTGATGCCATTATGCAATAGTAGAAATCCCTTATTGATACATCCTTTTTCTCAATTTCCCGGATTCCCCCTCTCTCATCTTTGCGTCTTCCCAACATTCAAACTCTTTGTCAAAAAATCAAACCAATCAAACTGTGCGTTCCTCTTCCGGTTCTCCAACCTCAATGGGGTTATTGAGGTCGCTGCTCCATTCAAACCAGCCACCGTCGTATACAGAAACCCGGGGCCAGCCAATCAGCCAGGCATTCATGAAAGCTTCGCTGCCCCGCCAGCCGGTGCCACAATAAAAAGCAATGTATTTATCCGAGGTGATCCCGTTCTCTCTCCATTGGGCCTCGATCTCGTGAAACTCCCGCATGGTATGGTCAAAGTTCCGGTAGTTTTCCATGTGATATGCGTCGCTGCCGCAGTTACCAAAAATGGCACCGGGTATGCGGCCCGTCTTCTCGATATAGTTGTAACCACTTACTTTACCGATAAATTCCTCCCAGCTTCGTATGCTGACCAGCTCGCCATCGTCGGATTTCAGTAGTTCTTTGGCTTTGGGTGTATCAACAAATATTTCAGGATGACCGGGTATTTCGGCTCCAAAGCGCTCCTTCGGTGTGGTCCTGGTTTCTTCGGCAGTGGTTTCAAAACCATCTTCATACCAGGCGGAAAGGCCGCCGTTAAGAATCTTTACATCCTTTACGCCGGCATAGATCAGGATGGCTGCACACCGGATTGCGCCGAGATGCCCTGCAGCCTGTCCCGGATAGGGGTCCCTGTTGTCGGGATGAGAAAATCGTCCGTAAACAACCACGGTTGTATCATGACTGATCCCGTGCTTCAGGAGGGTTTCTTCCAGCTCCTCCGGAGAACGTCGGTTCCATGTTTCTTTGGATTCCAGGTCATTGGTATTGAGTGGTATGGCGCCGGGAATGTGTCCGTCATGGTAATCCTGTTCATAGCCGTAATGCGAATGGCAGATCACATAATCATTGCCTTCGAAACCCAGCGGCTTTTCTCCGTTGATCAAACGGTAAACCCACTCGGGATACACCAGCTGCCGGTAACGTTCCAGCTTGTCAATGGGAAGGTTTTGAGCGGGTGACCATTCTTCCGGAAACTTATGGTAAACGGAGACGTTTTCGAATCCGCTTCCTTTTAATTTCCTGGCGAGCCATTCGGTGTTTTCAGGATTGTATCCGTAAATAACAAGTGACTTCCCCGGGATGATGCCCTTGCTATCCATAATGTCCTTGAAGTCGATATACTGAGTCCATTTGAAAGGAATAGAAGTTGCACCCCTTATGTGTCCTCCGCGTGGTTCATCTTTTAACGGCCATCCGTTATAGGCTGCCAGCGGCCGGATATCCAGAAGGATGCCTTCGGGCTGCTGAATCCATTCAGCAAGTTGTTCGGTTGTGAATTCGTTTATTTGTTGTGCCATAAAGTATTCATTCATGTATGGTATTAAAATATCTAAAACATTTACAAGAGCGGTATTGTTTATTTTCTAACAGTAATATATAGAGTCTGTTAAATCAAAGCTATAGATTCTCCTGTTTTTCAGGGGGCAATCATCAGTTGCATCGTCCGGGACCAGGCGGACCGCTTGGCCCCCGTTTGCCTTCATATTGAAATCGAGTACAGTTTCTGCATCCACTGTGGTTCTTTTTATTCTTACCTTTGTTCTGGTATTGACTGTTGGATCGTCAAAATAAATATGCGCCACATAGTCTTTATCCTGTCCCAGAAATTCAAGAGGTATTTCGAATGCTCTATCTTTATCACTGTTCATGCCACCGATATACCATTCCTTTCCGGAACGCCGGGCTATGATGGCATATTCACCAATACTGCCCCGAATTATCCGGGTCTCATCCCAAACCGTGGGTACCGCTTTAAAGAATTCCAGTTCGGGTTCGTCTCGGATTACCCTTGCATCAGGTACTTCTTCCTCTTCTCTGTAGGCTTCAACAGGTCTGTCGTACCAAAACAGAAACTGCCAGGGGCTGTATATGCATACGGTTTTGGCAAGCTGAAAGGCATGTGACCAGTGTTTATCCACACGATTCGAGTAATAACAGATGGTATTGTCGCCGGCTCCTGCAAGCATCCGCGTGAAGAGGGTAGTAAGGGTTTGTGTTGTTGATGGTGTGGCCTCGTCACCCCTGATTCCTTCCATAGTCATCAGATTAGGATAGGTACGACTGTAACCTGTGGGACGGTATTCATCGTGGATATCGACCATGATCCGGTTTTTAGCTGCCTCTCTTATAGCTCTGTGCAGCCAAGTGGTCCACCGCTGAGAACCGACATTAACAAAGCCGAACTTGACACCCGCCACGCCCCATTCATTATAGGTGGCGAATAGCTCGTCCAGGAAACGGAATTCGGTATGCTCACTTCTTATGGCTACCTCTTCCGGAAAATCGCCTTTTGGTATCCTAAAGCAGGGGCCTGCGCCTGACATGAGCAGAACCATGATTTTTACGGGCAAAAGTACACCTGACTTCTTAATCATATATCGTTTGAGTTATTTTAATAAAAGTGATAACATAAATAAAGACGAAAAAAAAATGGCTGCTGCATTACGGTTAGTAAATTATTTCTCATTTTCCTGCAGGTGATTTTCAGTAAGAATTAATGGATGTCAAAAATCCATTTCCTTTTTCAGGTTCTCAATAACATTGAACACTATGGGGCAAACCGAATAATTCCCCATGATTCCGGATAACTTAAAGACAATGCCCCTTTTGTCGAGATGGGGATAGGAAGCACAGTCGGCAGGCCGGAACTCATAGATGCTACATATATTGTCTCTCAGGAAAACACAGGGATTCTGCTTCATGATCATCTGGTCGCCATCAAAGGTAAGGTAAGCTTCTTTGAAGGTTTCGGGATCCATTCCGAAGTAATCGCTGATGTTCCACAACTCGGATTCGCGGATAACGGGAGATTGCTTCTTACAGCAGTTTGCACATTCCATACAGTCGATCTCCTCATCGATCTCTTCGAACAACCGGTTAACCCGTTTATCCACTTCATCGGGATTTTGACCCTCCAAATAAAACTGAAATTCTTCGTTTTCATACTCATTGAGCTCTCCATACTCCGCAATGACAGAGAGGTCCTGCTCCGTAGATTTAATCATAGTACCCTTTTTAACCAATACAAAGATAACAAGGCTCAGAAAAAATCATCGAATTCTTCCGGATCAAAATCCAGCTCCTCCTTCAAAGCTTCGTAAACATTGAAAACAATAGGGCACACGGAATAATTGTCAATCACACCAAACAAACGGAAGATGAAATCATCCTTATGGAGGTAGGGGTAATTGCGGCAATCCTCCGGCATGATATGCGAAACAGAGCAGGCATTGTCTTTCAGGAAAATGCAGGGTTGATCTTTTAGCATCATCTGACCCGACCAGTCTGTTTCAACGTATTGGTCTTTGAAATCATCAATATCCATATTCATATACCCGCTGAGCTGTTCAGCCTCCTTTTTACTTAAACCCGGGGTTTGCATATTACAGCAGTTGGCACACTTACTGCAATCGATTTGTGCCGATATCTCTTTATACAACCGATGCACGCGTTGGTCTATCTCATCCGAATCCTGGCCTTTCAGGAAAGCACGGAAGTCGAAATTCTCTTCCTCATTCAGAAAGCCAAGCTGTCTTATCTTTTCCAGGTCTGTAATCAGATGGTTCATCATTTGGTCTATTTATCAATTAAAAATTAACAGGATAAATGGAAAGCATAAAATTAAAAAAATCTAAACATACTCCATCAAGAAAGGCTGCTCTTTCCCGAACAGCCTTTGCATAGTATGGATCAATACATCCGGTCTTTTACGATTCTCCCAGCTCTAGCTCATCCAGGTATTGGTTGATGGTTTTAAGCTCTTCGTTTGTAAGCTTCAGGTCGGCCGCTCCGGCGTTATCCTCAACCTGTTTGGGATCACGTGATCCGGCCAGTGCTACGATTACACCGGGCTGATGAAGTGTCCAGCTTAACGCCAGCTGGGCCAAAGTAGCATTGTGCCCATCTGCAATGGGTTTAATCTTGTCGAGAAACGCATTCACTCTCCGGATATTCTCCGATTTAAAATATTTTGACCCTTTCCGGTTATCTCCCTCACTCAGTTTGGTATCAGGACTGAACTTACCGGTAAGCAAGCCCCGCTGCATGGGACTATAAGCAATGATGCCCTTGTTGTTTTCAAGTACATAAGGCACCACATCTTCCTCAATATCGCGGCGTACCATGCTGTAAGGCACCTGATCGGCTTCAATGCGTACGGTTTTTTCCGCTTCCCTGAGCTGTTCAGCGGAAAAGTTGCACACACCCGCTGCCCTTATCTTGCCTTGTTCCTTTAAACGGACCAGCGCTTCCATGGTCTCATCAAGGGGCACATCATCCACAGGCCAGTGCATCTGATAATAATCGATGTAATCGGTTCCCAGTCTGCGCAGGCTGTCTTCTGCCTCTTTCATAACACTCTCTTTTCTGGCGTCCAGATAAACGTTATTCCACAGTTCGTCGAAACCCTTATCCGAACTAAATTCATTCTGGGTCCCCGTTTTTTTCCATCTCATAACAAATTTAGTAAGGATCTGATAATTCTCCCGGTTTCCTTTAATGGCTTTACCTACCAGCTCTTCACTCAGACCCAGACCATAAATCGGAGCGGTATCCACAGTGGTAACCCCAAGGTCGTAACCCTTTTTAATGGCATCGATTCCTTTTTTTTCATCGCTTCCTCCCCACATGAAACCGCCTATTGCCCAGGCGCCGAACGTAATGGCGGATAATTTTATTCCACTTTGTCCCAATTCATTGTAAACCATAATCATTTATTTTTGGATTCGAATTAATAATTGATTGCTGCCTAAATTATATAAAATTGTTTAACAAACTTCATTTAAAGATGTTTAAATTTTAACTTTACGGATCAAACAAAAGAACCTCCTGGTCGTTCACTTAAATGGATGTCATTACTTTAACTGTTTGAATTATGGATGAATACAAAATTTTTGCTCCTCTTTATGATCCCTTGCTCTATTTTGTACTTCATAAAATCAGGAAAAAAGTAGTGGAAGTGGCTCATACCTACAATCCTTCCGCCATCATTGACATTTGCTGTGGCACAGGCAACCAACTAAAATACCTTAAAAAAAGCGGTCTGCATCACGTCACCGGAGTAGACCTATCCCCTCCCATGCTCAAGCAGGCAGAGAAAGGCGGGAAAAAAGTAAAATGTGAAGAACAGGATGCCTCGGAGCTGAAATACTCTGATAACAGCTTTGATTTGGGCATCATCAGCTTTGCCCTGCATGAGAAACCCCTTGAAGTTGCAGGGAAAATTGTAAAGGAAGCAAACCGGGTTGTACAACCGGGAGGGCCCCTTATTATCGTGGATTATACTTTCAACAATGAGGTAAAATTTCCTGTAAAATCTGTCATACGAATCGTAGAAAGATTGGCCGGAAAGTACCATCACCGATACTTCAAACAATACGTTCGTTACGGAGGGATGGATTATCTTTTAAAAGGCAGCCGGCTGGCAGAGGAATACAGATTTCATGGAGGAGCTACAAGCATGCGCGTTTATCAAACAGCACAATACGGACAATATGCCTAAAGAAAAATTCATCAAAGCATTTGGTTCAAAAGTGCATTATAAAGAAGAGGGATCAGGCGATCCCGTTTTGTTCCTGCATGGCAATCCCACCTCATCTTATCTATGGCGGAACATCATCCCATATATAAGTCCTTACGGCAGGTGCCTGGCCCCCGACCTGGTGGGACACGGAATGTCGGATAAACCGCGCCTCGACTACAGTTTTTCTGATCATTACATCTATCTGAAAGCTTTTATTGATAAGCTGAAGTTGAATGATATAACCCTGGTACTTCATGACTGGGGATCTGCACTTGGCTTTCATTATGCCATGCAGCATCCCGAAAAAATCAAAGGCCTGGCTTTCATGGAATCTTTTATCCGGCCCTGGCGATGGACCGATCTGAGATGGGATTACAGGCTGGGTTTTAAACTCCTTCGAACGCCCATCATTGGAGAATTCATGATTTACGGGCTGAACGCTTTCCTGAACATCATCATGCCCCGGCTAACCATGCGTACATTGACCCTTGAAGAAAAGAAAAATTATAAGGCACCTTTTAGGAAATTAAACACCAGAAAACCTATGCTGGTGTGGCCAAGGGAAATTCCCATTAACGGAAAACCCGAAGAGGTGTATTACATCATAGCCCATTACAGCAGGCAATTACAAACCTCCACCCTGCCAAAACTTTTACTATATGCAGAGCCCGGAGCCCTCATTGACAGCAAAACCAGGGAATGGTGCCGCGAACACTTCCCCCACCTGACCATGAAGCCGATTGGAAAAGGCTTGCATTATCTACCCGAAGAAAATCCCCGGGAAATAGGCAAAGTACTGGCAGAATGGTATCGCAGGCTTTAATTTTTATCCCTTCGAGATTAAAACAATTGTAAACAGAGAAAAGCCAAAATAATGGAATACTTTTTGCGTTTTAAATAATGCCATGAAAAAACTGTTTTTCCTCATAATACTTGCCCTGTTCCTTTTCGCCTGTCAGGCGGAGAAGGAAAGCAGAAGCGTAAGATACCCGGAGCCACCGAACAAACCTCCCAGAGTACCCTCAGGGCCGGCAGTGATTGTGGACCAGGCCATGCCACTTCCCCCGGATAAGGATGATGGCAATAAAAAGGGCAGAAAAGAGGACGACTCGAATAAAAAGCCCACCCGCGATTCAGTCAAAGAAAAGGGCAAGGACAGGGATAATGACAGAAACCGCCGATAAAGGCAATCTTTAGGTTGCGTTTTTTATTATCTCCCAGTTCATTTTGAAAAATTTTCAGGTAGAGATCAGGTTGTTTGAAAAAGAGTTTGATCGTTTGACAGGAGTTTGAAGAAGAAATACGCAGAATTAAGTTGGCTATCCAGGAATTCAGAGTTTACAGAGAAATTCAATACTCATTGATTGTCATTTGTGGTCATATTTAGTCATTGTAATCACCCGTATTTAAAAGATTTATTTTTGTATGCCTTTCATCCAATCTATGCACAGGTCGGTCCAGGTATGTAGGTGTTCATTTTCAAGAGCCAGCCCAAATCCGTGACCGCCTTCAGGATAAATATGCATCTCGGCCTTCACGTCATTTTCCTGTAAAGCTTTATAAAACCTCAGGCTGTTCTGTACCGGAACCCCCTCATCGTCACCTGCATGAATTAAAAAAGTGGGTGGAGTATCGGGACTTACATGCTTCTCGTTGGAAAACCGGTCAATAAGCTCCTGATCCGGATTCTTCCCAAGAAGGTTGTTGCGCGAGCCTATATGGCCAAATGTTGAATCGAAAGATATGACGGGATAGACCAGTACCATAAAGTCGGGACGGCTACTTGCCATTGCTACCGGATCTTCTATGCCGGACTTTTCTTCATCAAAATGGGTTCCGAGGGTAGAAGCCAGGTGTCCACCGGCGGAGAATCCCATCACTCCGATCTGATCCGGATTGATTTTCCATTCCTCCGCATGATACCGGGTTAAACGCAAAGCCCTTTGGGCGTCCAGCAAAGGAGACTTATGCCGTACAATGTTGCTTTCGGAACCGGGAAGCCGGTACTTCAGCACAATACCTGCAATACCTTTTGAATTAAGCCATTTGGCCACATCTGTTCCCTCCCAGTCATAGGCAAGTATTGAATAACCTCCGCCAGGGCAGATCACCACAGCCTGTCCCGTGGCATTGGATTTGGAAGGAAGATACACAGCCATATCCGGTTTCTGCACTTTCGATATCCGCACAATACCGTTGGTATCGGCCTGTTCGGTTTCATCCGAAGGCTTATAATTGGGAATTTCTTCTTCCCACAAGGGCAGGGTTAAGTTCTGTGTTTGCCCGTAAAGAGCAAGAAAAACAAATATAACAAGAAGGATGGAAGTTCGTTTCATAAGGCTTTTGATTTATGGTCAATAATTGAAAGTTTTCCTCATTATGAGAAATCCAAATATAAGAATCATCCTTCAAAAATGACAGCATAACACACAAAAATAATTGGGTAATACACTATGAGCTTGAATATAATAAGGCCTGAACATTCTTGAAGAGATAAGAATCAAGATAAAAAGAGACAAGACACAAGAGACAAGATAACAAGAGACAAAAAAAAGCAATAATAAACAAACAAGGAGCAGAGTGAAACAAAAACCTGTATAAAAGCCCTAACCTCTGCTTAAAAACCTATTGACAACTAATTCATCACCCATATTGTTTGCAGAAAGATATTCTTATCTTTGCCCCGATTATCAGAAAGCATAAATATTAATAAAACCTGCATGCAGTGACTTGCACAACAGGAACGTCATTAACATGCGGGTTCCATGGCGATCCAAGCAAATTATGTAAATTTCATATCAAAATCAATTTGGAATTGAAGTCTTAAATATACTGTTAACCTAATGAAATTCAACGATTTTAACCTAAACGAGCAACTGCTGGAATCGATCTCCTACATGGGATATGACGACACCACCCCCATTCAGGAACAAGCCATACCGGAGATATTGAAGGGGAATGACCTCATAGCCTGTGCCCAGACAGGAACCGGAAAAACAGCAGCATACGTACTTCCCGTTATCAATTACCTGCTTGAAAACGATCTTAGTGGTACCAATGTTTTGATCATCGTACCTACCAGAGAACTGGCCATTCAGTTGGGCCAGCAAATACAGGGCATCGGCTACATGGCCAATATCGATGCCGCAGTGGTTTACGGAGGAGGAAGCGGCGGTGACTGGGAACAGGAGCAACAAGCCCTGAAAAAAGGATCCCGCATTATTGTAGCCACGCCGGGTAAACTCATCTCTCACCTTAAAATGGGATATGTTAACTTTAATAATATCACCCATTTGATTTTGGATGAAGCAGACCGAATGCTGGATATCGGGTTCAAGGAGGATCTGCTTAAAATTGTGTCACACGTTCCGGAAGAAAGGCAAACGCTATTGTTCAGCGCCACCATGCCGACAAAGATCCGGCAGTTTGCCAACAAAATACTGGACAACCCGGCTGAGATCAACATCTCTGTCTCCAAACCCGCTGAAGGGGTATTGCAGGGAGCTTATCTGACCTATGAAAACCAGAAAACCCCGTTGGTCAACAATCTGCTCAAGGATAAGCCTGAGTATACAAGCATTCTTATATTCAGCTCTACCAAAAAGAAAGTAGTGGATATTGTGAAAGCCCTTCAGAAAAAAGGTTATTCCGTTGAAGGGATCTCCTCCGATCTTGAACAATCCGAACGCAAAGAAGTGGTGAACCGTTTCAAAGCAAGACGCACCCGTATTCTTGTTGCCACAGACGTCATGAGCCGGGGGATGGATATCAAGGACATCAACCTGATAATCAATTATGACGTGCCTTCAGATGCTGAAGATTATGTACACCGGGTGGGTCGTACGGCAAGGGCAGAAACTACCGGCGTGGCACTAACATTCGTCAATCCTGACGATATGTACAAATTGAAGCAAATTGAACGGCTGATAGAAAACCAGATCCCAAAATTGCCTATACCCCGGGAGCTGGGAGAAGGACCGACATGGAGACCCCCGGCTTCAGGAGATAAAAAAGGGCAAGCCGGCAAAGGAAAGGGCAGGAGTAATCCATCGCGCCATAAAAAACAAAACAGAAATAAAAATTAATTATTTTATTATCACAAAGGTGATTGCCGAACAACCATTGGTATTTTATACCTTTCTCAGGGTGTTTTATTGCCACTGCCGGGTCCATTCAAATGGCTGAGTGGTGTTTCTTTATATCTGACAAGTTTTGCTTCCTGGCCGAAAGGTATTTGGCGGGGTTTAGGAAGTATTTCTTTATATTTCAGGAATATTTCTTTCTGTTTTGCCAATCTTCGTCCATATTTCCAAGGCATTTCCGGATATTAAAATTGATCGGTCCCGATCGCTGGAGGGTCTTTTTCTCTCTTCCGGATAGAAAAATTCCCCTTTGGAACAGAAAAAAATATCGTTAAAAACAGGGAAAAATACCGCTGAGAATTCTCTGCCGACCCTTAAAAGGTAAATATCGGATCTTTTTCTTACATTGAATATTTCGGAAACATCGAAAAATATTACTGAGATAGCAATAAACATTTGAGGTTGCATTTCAATTGATTTTCTTAATAGAAGGTCAAGGTATATAATGATAAAACAGGGTATAAAAAAACCTGTATCCTCGCCGGAGATACAGGTTTTTAATATTGATAGCGGATACCGGAAGCTTAAGCAGTCTCCATGTTTTCTTCATCGGTTGTTTTTGAACCTCTGCCCGGAAAATATTCGGAAAGTTCGTTATAAGCAGTTTCTGCACCGGATACATTGGATTTTGCAGCTAACTTCAGGTAAGAATAGAAGGCCAGAGCTGCCTGTAAAGCTTCACTCCCTGCAAGCATCAAGGAGTCCTTCACAGTTTGTGCCATATCTTCAAAGCCCCGGTACAGCTCTCTCAGTGTAACCGTAGAATCCAGATCCGTGCGGAAAGCCTCCAGATCGATGAATTCAGGTACAAGATCTTTGTTCTTATCTGCTATTTCCCGGGCCTTGATAACAAATCCCATGTTTCTGTTGCCCATATGGACCATGTTCTTAATATCCTCAGGCTTAAGGTTAACCAACTTGGGAGCGAGAATCCCGTTGATGGTAATAAAAGCATCGGTTAATTTGCTTTTTTCTTCGTTTGTAAGTGTAAAATTTATTAAATTGTCCATTTTTTATTGATTTAAAAGGTTTTACTTAAAAAAAATAGAAAAAAATGTCTTTATATCCGGCGCATATAAAGGTTTATAAATTGCCAGAGAAGATAAGGAATAATTTCATACAATGCAAATGAATTGTAATTAAAAAATATAAATAGTTGTTATTATTTATTTCACCTGTTAATCCAGGCTTTTGACTCGTATGTTGCGGAAGCTCACCACCGATCCGTGTCCCATAAAGCCGATATGACCTGTGTCACGTTCCAGTCCGGGATGCTCCCGTCCGTCCGGTGTTCCACCTTCAGCAGCCTCCTTCAGGTTGTCTTTCACAATGGTGTGACCGTTCAGTGTAACCCGGATGTTGTTACCCCGAATAAATACTTCCTGTTCATTCCACTCACCCACAGGCTTCAGGTATCCTCTTTTGGCCGGAATGATCCCGTAAACAGATCCGTGATACTGGTAATCCTCCAGGTCTTCATAAATCTCGGCGGTATTATCCAGTATCTGAAGTTCCATGCCCTCATAAGCAGGATTTCCTTCCAGCGGCGATCTGATTGCTAACCCGTTGTTAGCACCCGGGGTGAGCCTGAATTCAAAACGAAAAACAAAATCTTCATACTCCTCTTTTGTAAATAAGAGACCGCCCTCTGACTGTTCGGGTTTGAAGGTTATTATATCATTGTTCACAATATATCCGCTCTTGTCTCCAACCCATCCCTGAAGATTATGGCCGTTAAAGAGCTGAACAAAACCCTTCTCCTTTTCTTCTTCTGTCAGCCGGTTATGATCTTCTGAGGGCAGCTCCCGGACAAAAATATCCCGGAAATATAATTTTGTGCCATGCGCCTGAAGCTCTATAGGACCTTCCGGATAAATGGGCTTATCACGCTCCCAAAAGTTCTCGATCACCACCTCATCAACCACCTGTTGGCCGTTCAACCATACCGACACTTTATTGCCGATCATCTTAATACGGAACGTATTCCATTCTCCCACCGGGTTATCCGCAACAACGAGCGGGGTACTCCGGTGGTCCTGATTATTATAAAGACCTCCCGATCCTACCTGGGCTCCGACTTCAGTACGGGAGGTATCCCATATCTGCACCTGGGGGGTTCCCCTAAGATAAATTCCACCGTCACCTTCAGGCTCTATCTTCCAATCGACATACATTTCAAAATTCCGGAAGTCCTTCTCAGTGGCAATATTTTTTCCTTCTCCTGTAAAAACCAGCACTCCGTCTTTTACCTTCCAGTTCTCACGCATTCGTTCATTGGCAGCCTTCTGCTTTTCTCCAAGCTCAGCTTCGCTCATCTCGCGACGGGAAACCGGATTGCCTACCAATCCTTTCCATCCTGAAAGATCCTCACCATTGAACAGGGGATAAAATCCGTCTTTATCGGGCATATCACTGAGATAACCGGAAATTTCACTTTTAAATCCGGCATCGGACAATTCTTCGGAGGCTTTTTCAAGCAGCTTGCGTACAACCTCTCCTGTGATTTCTTCTTCCTGGTCATCTTCAGGAATGGCAATATTGGCCACTGCTCTGGCCGCTGCAGTGCTTATCTCAGGATCATCCAAATATTCACCGCAATAGGCCAGGGCCGGGAAATTTTTCAGTTTCCCGGTTTGGCTAATTACCTTTTTCTTTTCATCTGCGGAATGAGCCACGGACATTAACTTCCGGTAATAAAGCAACTTCTGAGCGGCAGGCTTCGATGAACCCGACACCATATCCAGTGCACCTTCAAACGCCTCTTCCCGGGTATCCCGGCTTTCTTCTTTTTCCACTATACGCAAGAGCATGTCAAATGCCTTTGTGTTGTCCCATCGGCTCAGGGTTTGGACAGCAGCTTTCTTAAGTTCGGCAGAACCTTTCTCATATACTAACCTAACAGCATCTGCTGCAGCTCGGGAGCCAATAGAAGGGAAAAGCTTCAGGTATTCCTTTTGTTTATCCAACGGAACATCTTCCATTGACCGGAGTATCTGTGCAAGCAGTTGATCCTCCTGATCTGAACGGGAAAAAAGTAGTTGGAGAACATTCCTGATGGCACCCAATTCCGCTTCATCGTCCGTTTGGTTGAAAGTATCCAATATTTCACCCATATTTTCCTTTTTAGCAATACTTTCCAGTGCCTTCCAGGCGCTTAGCCGTACCTCCCGCTCATCGTTGCCGGTGGCTTCCCGCAGGACCATTGCATTATACTGATCGGCTTGCCTTGCTCCAATCAGATCCAATACGGCACTTTTGGCCGGGACCGGATAATCCTCATATTCATCGACAATGGCCGGCATAAAGTGCTCGGAGCCAATGGTCATCAAAGCATTTTTAGCAAGTTCTACTTCGGATGCCCTTCCTGACTGGAAAATACCGGTTAAACCAGGCACTGCCTTTTTACCTGCAAGCTTAGCAATAGCGGGTATAGCTGCTTTTCGAACAATCTGGCTGTCATGTTCCAATGCATTATCAATAAGAGTAGTGGCGTCAACATCGTCACGCTCTGCAAAAGCATGAATAATTTCAGCTTTCACCTGGGGGCTATGGCTTTCATAAGCTTTCATCAATCGCTGTTGCACGCTTTTCCCTTGTAATTCATGGGTGAAATAAAGCGCAGCACGCCGATATTCTTTTTGCGGACTTTCCAGGGCAGCCATAATTTCTTCAAGCGCTCCTTCCTGCTTATGCCTCACAAGCACATTAAGTGCCTGTATCCGAACATGCACCAGTTCTTCCTCAGAACATTCCCCAATAATGGTTTGGCATAAAGATTCCATCATCTCTTCATGATCCTCTTCTCCAAGGCGGTCGGTATATAAAAGCAATGAGGAGACTGCATTGTTGCGGGAGAAGTTAAAACCTTTATTCCGGCCCGCTTCGAGCAGCACATCTTTTGCCTCCGGAACCCCGGAATTGGCCAGGGCCCGTAGAGAAACTTTCCGAAGTTTTCCTGAATACTGCTCAGCGAAGTTTTCTAAAGTATCCGTATAATTCCGTGTTTTTAATTCACCCAAAGCATTAACAACGGCAAGGAGAACCTTTTCGTCGGAGGTTTCCAGAGCCTTACCAAGAGCTTCTTCGGCTTCCGCGGTACCGATCTCCACAAGTGCCATCGCAGCACGATCACAAAGTTTTGAATGATCAAGGTATTTCGAGAGTGCCGGCACAGCCTCTTCTTCTCCCACATTTTCCAACTGTTCAATCAAAAAGCTTTTAATGGCTGTATTATTTTCCTTATCCAGAGAGGAAATGAGGGCACGGGAAACCATTTCCCGGTATTCACCGGCATCTTCACCCGTTACATATAGGGTTAAACTTCCAAGGGCATAACGAACAAGAGAATCGCCTCCTTCCTCCGGAGGTACCAATTGTTTTGTCAATTCTTCAATTCCTTCCTCTTCCAGAGCAATCATATCCTCCATCAAAGCATCCTTTTCTTCCATATTGCCGGCAGGCATCTCATTGAGCAGATCGGCAACTTTGGTTTTCAGCGTTCTTTCATCATCTATGGCTCTCTCCTGCGAAAAGGCATTGTGAGACAAAAGGATAAAAAAAAGCAGGAAGATTGTATAAAATCGTCTCATAAACTAAATTTTTTTGGGTTAAAAATGCATCAAATAAACCATGGTGTACGCATAGACTGGTGGATCAACCTGTTGGCACCTTCATCGTCGATGAATCTTTGTCGCTCAGGGTCAAATTTAAGACTCCGTCCCAGCCTCAAGGCAATTTTACCAAGATTCACCAAACTGCAAGAACGGTGACCGTTACTTTCATTCAGGGCAAATTTCCTGCGTGTTTGGACGGCTTCATGAAAATCACCAAGCTGGGGCTCGGGATCGGGCAGAGAAGCAACTTTCTTCTCCAGGTTGGGTATATCCGATTTAAATCCCTTGTAGAGCTTTCCTTTGGGGCCTTCAATAAAAGCAGCGTCTTTATCCCGGTTCTCTCCGTCCAGAATAATCTTGCATCCGTCTTCATAGGTCAGTTCGACCCTTCGCCACGGCCGAACCGCATCAGGATGCTGTTGCCGGGAGTCCGTTTCGATCAGCACAGGACTGGTGTGGTCCTTTTCCAGAATATACTGTACAGGGTCCATATAATGCTGACCCATGTCACCGAGGCCGCCACCGTCATAGTCCCAGTATCCACGGAACACATAATGCACCCGGTCGGGACTGTAAGGCTTATAAGGAGCGGGACCGAGCCAGAAATCATAGTCCAGTTCATCGGGAGGAGCTTTATAGCTCGGGTCAATCGTTCCACTGTGATGAAACTTCCAGTTGAAACCAGTGGTACCACTAATGGTCACTTTAAGGGGCCATCCAAGCAAACGATTCTCCACTAATTTTTTAATGGGCTTAACTGTTGTCCCGAAGCCATAAAACGTTGCGCGGAACCTAAACCAGGTATTTAGCCGGAAGATCCGGTTGTTTCTCTGCACGGCTTCCACTACTTTTTGTCCTTCCCCGATGGTTCGTGTCATGGGTTTCTCGCACCAGATATCCTTGCCGGCATTGGCGGCTTCGACGGCCATAAGTCCATGCCAGTGTGGCGGTGTAGCGATATGCACAATATCAATATCTTTGCGCTGCAATACTTCCCGGTAATCGGAATAGGCTTTTACACCTTTTCCCGCTCTTTCAAGGGCAAGGTCAAGGTGCCTGCTATCTACATCGCAAACAGCCAGCAATCTCCCGGGATAATCAATGTGATTGCGGCCCATTCCCCCGACACCTATGATGGCTTTGGTCAGCTCATCACTCGGGGCGGTATAGCCATGACCGCCCAGCACATGTCTGGGAACAAACATGATCCCGGCCAGTGAAGCTGCTGATGTCTTTAGAAATTCCCGCCTGTTGAGTTGATTTTTTTTCATAGCGCTTAGCTTTATAAATATATATACCTTAATGGTTCAGGAAAAGAATAATCTTCAGTATCAAAAGTCCTAACCCGAATTATTCTAGAATAATTCTGACGCTATTGAAAAACCTGGCTTTTTGTTTCAATAAATCTCGCAAAAAAGCCGATTTTTCTAATGCGGGGTTGCCTGCATCCCTCCCGCAAACCATCCCACATTCAAAAACTTTCCCGCTTACCAGCGGGATTCGTTTTTGAATAATGCAGGCTAAA
>JBKGZA010000014.1:0-29577 GCA_046545815.1 Bacteroidales bacterium | reverse complement strand
GAAAGATTGGCTATAAGGTCTTCAAATTCCCTGAAAAAATAATAATCATCGTTATTTTCTCTTTTGCCGTCAAATTCTAAACCGGTAATATGAAAGCTGCCTTCACTGAATTCCATGGATGGAGTGACTCCCTGTCCCGGTGTGTCGTCAAAATGTTCGGGGTTGTCCATTTTTATTTTCAGATCAACAGTCGTTGGCTCCAGGAATTCATCTTCCGTACAGGAATGAAATCCAAAAACAATGACCATTATTAATAATCCGGTTAATATAACACGTTTCATATTACGTTGAGTTACCTGCTTTTGTTACAAAGACGAGCAGAACGGTTAAAAAGTTGTAATGCAGGACGATTTTTTTAACTAAAACAATCCGTGTATTTCCGCGTCAATTTTATCGATCACTTTTCTCAGGTCTTCCTTGTTTTCGGAAAAGTTGAGGTCATCTACGTTAATGGTCAGCAGTTTGCCCAGATTGTAGCTGTCTACCCATGAATCATACCTTTCATTGAGCTTTTTCAGGTAATCCAGCCTTATGTTGTTCTCATATTCTCTCCCCCGCTTTTGTATCTGGTTAACAAGGGTGGGTACGGAAGCCCTGAGATAGAGGATCAGATCCGGTGGTTCGATCAGGGAGGTTATCAGGTTGAAAAGGGAAAAGTAGGTCTCAAAATCACGGGTTGACATCAATCCCATAGAATGAAGATTGGGTGCAAAGATATGGGCATCCTCATAGATGGTTCTGTCCTGGATGATTGTCCTGTCGGAATTTTTGATCTTCAGTATCTGGTTAAACCGGGTATTCAGAAAGTATATCTGCAGGTTGAACGACCACCGCTGCATGTCTTCATAAAAATCATTCAGGTAGGGATTTTCATCCACTATTTCGTAGTGTGGTTTCCATCCGTAATGTTTGGCCAGCAACCCTGCCAGTGTTGTTTTGCCCGAACCGATATTGCCCGCTATTGCTATATGCATCACTAAGAAAATTTTCTAGGAATTGTTTTTTGACTCCATGACTGAGCTGGGCTGATCTTCGAAAAGAGAGGGATAATCTTCATCAAATTTTTTAAGAATGGTGGTGATAATGGTTTCCCTCATGAATCTGGACTGGTTTTTTATTTTGTATTTACGGCAATAGTGGTTGATGGCGCTAAGCTCTTTACTATTGAACATTATAGATTTACGGTGAACGCGTTTCAGCTTTTCGTCCTTTTGTTTTCGTTTTTTTTTGTTTTTCACGGATGCGTTGCTTTTTAAGGGTTCATCGGTTATAAATATATATTGTCTGATTTTTGCGCAGATACAACCTTTTTCTGCTTATTTTCCCATCATCCCAGTAATTGTCTTTCTTTGGCAACCCTACCTTCTCGTTTTCACCTTTTTTCCCTACAATGCGATTCAGCGTGCCTTTGTAAAAATAATAAATATTTTCGTTGAGAATTTGAATGTTATCCACATTTTTTAGAGGATACCTGTTAACCAGATTCCCAAACCGGTCGAAAACAAGGGTACAGCAATCCGGCAGATGACAGTATAATTGCCTGTTTTTTTCAATAAGCTGTGGTGTTTGGTCCTGTGTATCCCTTAACTCTTTTATCACAGGCGTTTCCTGGGTTGATTGCAGGTTGGAGGAATAATGCTGAATCTGATTCAGTGTGGTGTTCAGTAGCCAGAAACCTCCGCTATGGGAAATACAGCAAGCGCCCGTGTTGTTAAGTCCCATTTCATTCAGATTTACTGCAGAGCGTATAGGCGACAAGTTATTATCGAGAAAAACAATGAGGTTGAAAGCTTTATGGTACACCAGTATTTTTAAAGGGTTGGAAACATCGAAAGAATGGATAGATCCTGAGGAATTGTCTGTATACTCATATTTCTCACCTGTGCCTGTTTGGTATTTGTAAAGGGTCTGATTGTGACTCCAGAAAACATTGCCCATGTGGTCCACAGAGAATGTTTCTCCTTGTATTTCCAGGGTTTCGACAGGCTGGGCAGAGATGCTTTGGCAAATCACAAAAATGGATGTAACCATAATCAATTGCCGGACAAGGTTTGAAATTTGGTGCTTATAACACATATCTTTTGGCACATTCTATTCTCAGGCGCTTATCTGTCGGTTTAATTCCAGCAGGTCATCAATGTATTTCCGGTCATTGGATAACCTGGGCACCTTATTTTGGCCTCCCAGTTTGCCTCTTTTTTTCATCCACTGATAGAACAGACCCGGCTTTGCTTTATGAACAATGGGTGCTTCCAGTGTAATGTCCTTGTACCTTTTGGCCTCGTAATCCGAATTGATGGATTGCAGCGTTTCATCCAGGCATTTTGTAAAATGTTCAAGATGATCCGGCTTTTTCTCAAATTCTATTATCCATTCGTGTTTTCCTTTGGATTCGGTTCCCATATATACCGGTGCGGCGGTGTATTCTTTGACCATCGCACCGGTTTTTTCACAGGCAGAGTCCAGTGCATCTTCCGCGTTGTCTATGATCACTTCTTCACCGAAAGCATTGATAAAATGCTTGGTACGTCCAGTTATCTTAATTTTGTGGGGATAGAGGTTGGTGAACTGGATGGTGTCGCCAATCATGTATCTCCATAGCCCCCCGTTGGTAGATATGACGATGGCATAATTTTTATCTGTTTCAACTCCATCAAGGGTCAGTGCTTTAGGATGCTCCTTTTCCAGCTCGTCCATGGGAATGAATTCGAAGAATACACCGTAATCAAGCATCAGAAGCATATCCTTTTGTGAAGGGGAATCCTGGATGGCGAAAAATCCTTCCGATGCATTGTAAGCTTCCATATAATGCACTTTATCCGAAGGAAGCAGCTTTCTGAAATGTTCCTTATATGGCCCAAAGCTTACTCCCCCGTGGACAAAAAGCTCCAGGTTGGGCCATACTTCGAGAATGTTATTTTTACCCGTTTTTTTCAGTACATGTTTGAGCAAGACAAGCATCCAGGAGGGCACTCCGTTAATATTGGTAATGTTTTCCTTGATGGTGGTTTCGGTGATCTTTTCCAGCTTCTCTTCCCATTCGGCCATCAGGGCAATGTCCTGTCTCGGTGTTTTGACAAAGTGAGTCCAGAATGGTGCGTTATCAATCAAAATTGCTGACAGGTCGCCGTAGAAGCTCTGGTTGTTGATCCTGTTGATCTGCTGGCTTCCGCCAAGTGTCAGCCCTTTGCCCGAATAGAGCTTGCTGTCGGGGTTATTGGAGAAATAGATAGCCAGCGTATCTTTACCTCCACGAAAGTGACAGTTTTCCAGAGATTCTTTGCTTACAGGGATGTATTTGCTTTTATCGCTGGTTGTTCCCGAGGATTTGGCAAACCATCTGATGGTGCCGGGCCAAAGTAAATCACTTTCTCCTTGCAATAAGCGCTCGATATAAGGCTTCATATCTTCATACCGGTTAACCGGCACCCGTTCCTGGAAATCCCGGATGCTTTCAATTGATGGATAATCGTATTTCTTGCCCCACTCCGTATCTTCTGCTTTATTGATCAGCTTAAAAAGTTGTTCCCGCTGCACATCCACAGGATGGGTTTTAAACATTTCGATTTGATACATCCTTTTTACATTAAGCCAGTTGACAAGCGAGTTGATGATTTGCATGGTTTCTGTCGTTTAAATATTCAAATATATGGATAAAAAATTTTGTTGATTAATCCCTGATAATCTTAACGGTTCAACCCGTATTAGATTATATTGAGAAAGGTTTACCTAGCAGCTATATTTTGAAGAATCTCCAGTCCTTTTTTCAGGTGTTCATCAGGATGAGCAAAGTTCATCCCCACTACCTGATTGTCTTTAAAATCATGATAATAAAAAGATAAGGGAAACAGGGCCACTTTTTGCGTTGAGATCAGATCGGTGACGAATTCCGTGTCCTTTTTATTGCTGATCTTGTCGAATTTGAGAAGCTGAAAATAGGTTCCCCTGGATTCAATCATACTAAAAAGGGATGATTCAAGATATTGTTGTACAAGGGATATCTTGGTTTCATATTTATCTTTTATCGCACCCACATCAACCCCTTCCTTCAGATAACAGGCCAGGGCATACTGAAGGGGAGTATTGACGGAATTGATCTGGAAAGTATGGGTTTTTCTGATCTCCCCGGAATATTTTTCAGGGGCAATGCAATACCCGATTTTCCAGCCGGGAATGTTGAACAGCTTTCCAAATGAAGACACCACGATGCTTCTACTGTACAGTTCGGGGATCTGAAGAAGGCTCTGATGCTCATTGTTTCCGAATATAAAATGCTCAAAGACCTCATCGCTCAGTATGGTGATTTTCGTTCCGTTGACGATTTTTTTTAACCGCTGGAGGTCTTCTTTAGAAAGTAGTGTGCCCGTAGGGTTATGTGGACTGTTGATGATGATCATCCGGGTTCTCGGATTGATCACTTTTTGCAGCTCCGACCAATCGATGTGGTAATCGGGAAATTTCAAGGGAACATAAACGGGCCTTCCGCCTACGTTCTGGATAGACGGCACATAGCTTTTATAAGCCGGCTCAAAAACCACTACTTCATCTTCCTCTGAGATGATGGAGCTGATAGCAGTATGGACTGCCTGGTTGGCACCTGTCGTTATGGTAATCTCAGCAAAGGGGTCCACTGCGGCGTTGTAATCATCCCTTACCCTTTGGGCAATTTGCTCTCTCAATTCGTAAACCCCAAAAGGAGGTGCGTAATGATTGTAGCCTGAAGTAATATAATGTTGAGCAAGCTCTGCCAAGCGTTTTGGACAGCTGCTATGTTGTGGCTGGACCAGATTAATTGCATTGGATTCATTCGCTTTGTCGGTAATGATCGAAAACAGGTCTTTCGTAGTGTCTTTTAGCTTATTTTCAAACATCATCAATCTTTTTGTAAAAATGATTGTAAAGGTACAAATTATTCGTTCTTGTAAAACTCTCGGGCATCCATTGCCCGGAATCTTTTATCAAAAGTTTTGTTGCATTTGCCAAAAGATTTCATTTCCTGATAGAACGGACTAACGAAAAGTCTCTTTTAATATTTCAAACGATTTGATATGACCCATTCCCGGATTATGCAGGTAATAGAAATCCAGCAGGCCATGAAGTATCTGAAGCCTTCTCTCTTTTTTGATCGGAAGTTCCTGGTGCTGCCTGGACGAAGTTTTCAGGAGTTCACTAAGGTTTTCGCTGTCGGGATAATCCAAAAAATGGTTGTGCACCGGTTTAAGCGAGGTAAATTTGCCGTTTTGCATGTCGAAAAAGGGAAATGTTTTGCTGTAGTTGTTCTGTGGAAAAAATCCAAGGTATTTGGTTAGATGTAACAAAATGTACAGGTGAAAGTTGCCCAGACCTTTTTCTTTGAGATCAAGCATTTTGATGTGGTTGATCAGGAACCCGAAGAGGGCGGGGTTGGATTCTTCCTCCTGAAGTGACTTGTACAGCACTTCAGCGAGGAACAAAGCAATGGTCCTTTTCCTGTAATCGTAAGGGATGGACTGAAAAGGGTAAGCATTTGAGGCTTCCTTGATTTTTTGCAGGCTTCTTTGCTGTTTGTAATAAACTTCCAGGTCCGACAGGAATAGGGGCTGAAACATGTTGAGGTTTATTTTGGAATTTTTCCTGCGGATGCCCTGCAACATGAAGGAGACCCTCCCAAAGGCTTCGGTATAGGCAGTCAGTATAACACTTGTATCAGAATACTTTATGTAATGTAAGGCTATTGCACGGGTTTTGGTGAGCATCTTATCTTTTCCATTGTTAAATTGTTAAAAGTCATGTGTCTTTTATGGATAATTTCTCTATTTTGCAGCAATATGACAATGTAACAATGTAGCAATTTAATAATTCAATCATCATTCTTTTTGATTCCTGATCAAATTTTCCAGATCTTCAATTTCTTTAGGAATTTTAGAAGACAAATTAACGGGCGGATTATCCACCAGTATATCATCTTCGATCCGTATGCCTGTGTTTTCTTCCGGGATATAGATGCCGGGCTCCCAGCTTATGACCATACCCTTGTCCAGAATCACATTTTTATCTCCGGGATCATGTACATCCAGTCCAATGAAATGCGATACGCCATGAGGAAAATATTTTTTCCATACCGGGCTTTCTTTGCCGTCAATATCTTTTTTCTTATAGAGACCGAGTTCCAGATGCTTTCCGGTGAGTTGTTCAATAATTTTGTCGTTGAGTTCCTTAATGGTGGTTCCTGGTTTAATCTCTTTTTGCATGGTTTCCATAATTTCCAGCACCGCATGATAACATTCTTTTTGTCTGCTGGTGAAACGACCCTTTGCCGGGATGGTCCTGGTAATGTCTGCTGCATAATTCCGAAATTCTGCACCCAAGTCAAGCAGCACCAGTTCTTCCTCCCTGCATACATCGCTGTTTTTTGAGTAATGAAGCACAGTGGCATTTCTGCCTGAGGCAATGATGGGGTCGAATGCAGATCCGTTGGCATGGTGGAGCATGAACTCGCGCTTTATCTCTGCTTCCATTGCTTTCTCTGAAATGCCGGGGCGAATCATTTCAAAGACCCTTTTCAGTGCTTTTCCTGTAATGTCAATGGCGTGTTGGATGGCGTCTGTTTCCTCGGGTTCTTTCCGAAGCCTGAGCTCTGAAAGCACAGGTTTCAGACTGAGAAACATATGAAATGGGTACCGGGCCCTGAAGTGCTCCAGATAGATTTGATCCTGTGGTTTTATGCCTCCTTGATTCAGTTTTTCAGTTGTGTTAAAATAGAGCTTTTTTTTAGTACGCAGAAGCTTGTCCGTTATGTTTCCGAATTGATGCGTCCATTGGATATTTTCTATACCCGATATGCTTTTCGCCTGTTCTGCCTGTAGTTTGTCTCCTTCCCAAAGGGAGCTCAAACGATCAGGTTCTTCTATGAAGAGATATTCATTTTCCTTATCAATCAGAAGGATGGTTCCTTCCTGTTCGATTCCCGAAAGGTAGAAGAGATCCGAATTTTGCCTGAAAGGGAAATACTGATCTCCGTTCCTGGGCATTCGGTGATTTGAATAAAGGAAGGCAAGGGAGTCATTGTCAATATGGGCTTTTAATTTTTGCCGGTTTTTCCTGAAAAATTTATAAGAAAATGGATCTTTCATAACTTAAAAAAATTTAAATTTTTGAATTTCTGCCAAGAAACATTTATTTTGCCTTCAGTTGCGAATATATTTGTTATATGATACATATGTACCAAATTTTGTGATCCCTGCAAGTTTATAAAATTTAATCAAAACCGATACCTATGACCAGTTTTTTTACCTCTTCTGTCGGGAAAAAATTTATCATGAGCGTCACGGGAATCTTTCTCATCCTTTTCCTCATTGTTCATCTAACTGTGAATTCCCTTCTGCTGGTGGGTGCTGATGCCTTTAATGAGGCCGCCCATTTTATGGCTACCAATCCTGTGATTGTTATTATCGAACCCCTTCTGGCGGTTGGATTCATTGTTCATATCATCTATTCGGCTTATATAACGCTTCAAAATCAGAGACAAAGACCGGTTCGGTACAGGAAGGTGGAGCGTTGGAGCAGCAGCACATGGCCGTCAAGAAATATGTTCATTCTCGGAGCTTTTATTCTTATTTATTTGGTGATCCACCTCTCGAATTTTTTCTGGAAGGTAAGATTTGGTCAGGTAGAGACGGTTATGGTGAACGGAACGGAAATGCATAACCTTTACTCGTTGGTATCTTCACTGTTCCAGAACTGGTGGTATGATCTGATCTATATTCTGGGAGCATTGTTTCTGGCGTTGCATTTATCCCACGGATTCTGGGCCGCTTTTCAGTCACTCGGATGGAACAATGACCTTTGGAGAAATAGGCTGAAAAGAATCGCTTATGTCTTTGCCTTGATTATGGGGGTTGGTTTTTCCATAATACCGATATACTTTTTGATTATAAACAATTAGTAGAAATATACAGGTTATACCAAATCTATAATTAAGTAACAATTATTAATTTTCAAATCTTGTTCGGCAATTGACGGCTAAATTCCAAAAAACAAAATATTATGAGGCCTTTGGATCAAATCTATTTTTGTTCATTGGTATTTAAAACATTGAGTATTATTTATTATTTGATGCTTGTAATTTGGAGTTTGTAAGTCTACAAAAATCTGATCATTGTACAATATAAGCTAATTAAGGATACACATTATGGCAGTACTAGACTCAAAGATCCCTCAGGGACCTTTAAAGGGAAAATGGAACAGTTACCTTGAATCCATGAAACTGGTAAGTCCTGCCAACAAGAAGAGGCTGGAGGTTATCGTTGTGGGTACAGGCATAGCAGGGTCTTCGGCTGCAGCCTCCCTTGCCCAGTTGGGGTATCGTGTCAAGGCATTTTGTTATCAGGACAGTTCCCGCCGGGCACACTCCGTAGCTGCTCAGGGCGGTATCAATGCAGCCAAAAATTACAGGAATGACGGAGATAGTGTTTACCGGCTCTATTACGACATGATTAAGGGAGGGGATTTCCGTGCCCGTGAAGCCAATGTTTATCGGGCTGCTGAGGTCAGCAATGGCATCATCGATCAGTTGACTGCCCAGGGGGTACCTTTTGCCCGGGAATACGGGGGCCATATCTCTACACGTTCCTTTGGCGGCGTGCAGGTGTCCAGAACCTTCTATGCCCAGGGCCAAACGGGTCAGCAGGTGTTGCTTGGCTCATATTCGGCATTGAAACGAATGATTGCCGGCGGTAAGGTGGAAATGTGCCACCGACGGCAGATGCTGGAGCTTGTATTGGTGGATGGTGAGGCCAGGGGCATCATCACGAGAAATCTGGTTACCGGAGAGCTGGAGCGTCATTCCGCTCATGCTGTGGTGCTGGCCACCGGAGGTTATGGCACCATATACTATTTATCTACCCTGGGCGTTACTTCCAGTGCGTCAGCAGCGATGGCCGCCTACCGAAAAGGAGCTTATTTCGGCAATCCGAGTTTTATACAGATCCACCCGACCTGTATTCCCCAGTTGAGTGATTTCCAGTCGAAGCTCACGTTGATGTCGGAGTCCCTGAGAAATGACGGAAGAATCTGGTTACCGAAAGAAAAGGGCGACAACAGGAATCCGGACAGCATTCCCGAAGAGGAGCGTGACTATTATTTGGAGCGCAATTATCCCGCTTTTGGGAATCTGGTTCCCCGCGATGTGGCTTCCAGAGCGGCCAAAGAACGTTGTGATGCCGGGTATGGTGTTGGCCCTACCGGTCAGGCCGTTTATCTAGATTTCAGGCACGCTATCCAGGAGCAGGGAACAAAGGCCATTGCCAGTAAGTACGGAAATCTGTTCGACCTGTATCAGAAGATAACCGGAGAAAGTCCTTACAACACGCCCATGAAGATCTATCCGGCAGGCCATTATACAATGGGAGGTCTTTGGGTGGATTATGAACTGATGACCACCATACCGGGATTGTATGCCATCGGCGAGGCAAATTTTTCTGATCATGGAGCCAACAGGCTTGGAGCTAGTTCTCTGATGCAAGGCGCAGGTGATGGGTACTTCATACTCCCCAATACCATTGGAAACTATTTGGCCGATAAGATTAAAACACCTCCGCCGGACACCAGCCGTGAAGAATTCGCCAGTGCCGAAAGCGAGGCCAGAGAAAAGCTGGAAAAACTGATTTCCATCAACGGTTCACAAACCGCTTCTTCCTTTCATAAGCGACTTGGAAAGATTATGTGGGACCATTGTGGTATGAAGAGGAATAAGGCCAGTCTGGAGGAAGCCCGTGAAGAGGTCAAAAAGCTGAAAGATGAATTTTATGGGGATCTGCAAGTTCCTGAAAACATAAATCAGTTGAATCAGGAGCTGGAAAAGTCGGTGAGGGTTGCCGATTTCTTTGATCTGAGCCAGCTTTTTATCGAAGATGCCCTCAATCGCAATGAATCCTGCGGGGCCCATTTCCGGGAGGAATATCAGACTGAAAATGGTGAGGCGATGCGTGATGATGAAAATTATATGTATGTTGCCGCATGGGAATACCAGGGAGACAATAAGATGCCCGTGCTTCACAGGGAGCCTCTGCAGTATGAGTATACCGAATTGAAGGTGAGGAGTTATAAGTAAAAAATTGAATGAAAAAAATGTTTTTTGTTTGCTAAAATTGTACCCGTATGAAAGTAAGACTAAAGGTTTGGCGTCAGGCCGATACCCGGAGCAAGGGCCGATTTGTGGATTATGAGCTTGACCGGATCAACCCGGAAATGTCGTTTCTGGAAATGCTTGATGCCCTTAATGAGAAACTGATCAAACAGGGTGAGGATCCTGTAGCCTATGAGCACGACTGCCGGGAAGGCATTTGTGGGTCCTGCGGATTGTTCATCAACGGGCGCCCCCACGGACCGGAAAAAGAGGTGGCTACCTGTCAACTCCATATGCGCTCTTTTCGGGATGGCCAGAAGATTGTTGTGGAACCCTGGCGGGCGAAAACATTTCCAGTGATCAAGGACCTGATAGTGGACCGCAGTGCTTTTGAAAAGATTATGGAAGCCGGTGGATTTGTTTCTGTTGATGTGGGTTCGGCACCTGAAGCCAATCAAACGCCGGTAAAAAAGCGTCATGCAGAAAAGGCCTTTGATGCGGGAGTTTGTATAGGATGCGGGGCTTGCGTGGCAGCTTGCAAGAATTCCTCTGCCATGCTTTTTATCTCTGCCAAGATTTCACAGCTTGCCCATCTTCCTCAGGGCCGACCTGAAGCGAAACGAAGAGCGCTCAACATGCTTACAAAGGCTGATGAATTGGGGTTTGGAAGTTGTACCAGCACCGAGGCCTGTGAGGCAGAATGTCCCAAAGCCATCTCACTGGAACACATTGCACGGATGAATAAGGAGTATTTCCGGGCTTCCTTCTCCGAGTAAGAAAAGGAGTAAGAAAAAATCCCGCCGGAGGAAGATCATAAAATTAGTTGGCAATTGGCAATTTGCAGTTGGCAAACAAAGGATCGTTAAAGTTCAAACCTGTTATATCAAATGGTTTGACTGTGCAAATTAAAAATTCTGTAATTTTATTATTCATCAAAATATTTCGTAATTCCGAAACCATTGCGCACGCTTGCATGGCACTTTCGAACGGATTTGAAACCTTCATGCATGCTTGCATGATATTTTTCAAAGCTGAGAAAACCTCCCGCATGCTTGCATGGTGTTTTCTCAAGCCGAGAAAACCTCCCGCATGCTTGTATGGCGTTTTCTCAAGCCGAGAAAATGTCTCGTATGCTTGCATGATATTTTCGGAAAGTGCAGAAGTCATGTAGCAAGCTCGCATGAAAGCTTTGGGACTGAAATCATGTCGCTTATTGTTTCAAACTTAGCCTGCTCCAACTTTCAAACATTCAAACCCGCCTGTCGGCGGACAGGCAATCAAACTCTTTGTCAAACCTTTTAATACCATCGAATGTTCATTGAATGATCAACCGATTATTATCCCTTCATCGTCTCCTCAACTTCTTCAATATTAATGGGTAGTCGTTTTCCGATCACGCGGCACCCTTCATCAGTGACCAGAATGTCATCTTCCAGCCGCACACCCCCGAAACCTTTATACTCATTCACTTTATCATAGTTGATGAACTGGGTGAATTTTTTTTCGCTTTCCCATTTCCCGATGAGCTCGGGGATGAAATAACAGCCTGGTTCGTTGGTCAGCACATGGCCGGGATGTACCCTTTTACCGAACCGGAGTCCTGAAAAACCAAACAAGGTAGGACGTTGGATTTCTTCATCATATCCCACAAGGTTTTCACCAAGCCCTTCCATATCGTGGACATCGAGACCCATTGGATGGCCGAGGCCGTGAGGCATGAACATGGCATGCGCACCGTTCTGAACGGCTTCTTCCACATCCCCTTTCATTATGCCCAGCTCTTTTAGTCCTTTGGCAATGGTTCTGACCGCTTCAGTATGCACATCCAGATAGGGAACCCCGGGTTTTGTCATTTCTCTTGCCCGGTTGTTGGCTTCTAACACGATGTTGTAAATTCCCTTTTGTCTTTCATCAAACTTTCCGTTGATGGGGATGGTACGGGTGACATCCGAAGCATAGTGCATGTTGGTTTCTCCTCCGGCATCAGTCAGCATCATCCGGCCCTCCTCCAGCATGTTTCCATGATAATGGTTGTGAAGTGTTTCTCCATGCTGGGTCAGGATGACAGGGAATGAGATCATCCCGTCATGGGTCCGTGGAATGCCTTCCAGTACCCCGGATATCTCTCTTTCATAGATGCCCGGTTTACACATTTTCATGGCGGTAACATGCATCTGATAGCCTATGGCTGCTGCTTTTTCCAGTTCTTCAATCTCATACTGGTCCTTGATGCTTCGCATCTCAATAACCGTTTTGATAAGCTCTTCTGAGACAAAATTTTCCGTTTCCGAATGGTGGATGTCCAGCAGATTGGCAAATCTGAGGATGTTATCGCCCCGGTAAAAAGGGACGACATGTATTTTTTGTCCCTTGTTTCTTGATTTTTTAAGAAAATCAGATAGCTCTCCGGTCGGCTGGGTGTTTTCCACTCCCACTTCCTGGCTTAATTCCTTCATGGAAGGCTGGGGCCCCATCCAGATGATGTCTTCCAGTTCCACATCATCGCCGAAAATGTATTCTTTATTGTTGTCAACATCAATGATGCCGGTGAGATCGGGCATGTCCAGCCCAAAATAGTAGAGAAAGGTGCTGTCCTGACGAAACAGGTAATCATTGCCGGGGTAATTCATGGGCGTTTCTCTGTTTCCTAAAAGAACGATCAGTCCGCTGTTTACTTTCTCTTTCAATTGCCTTCGGCGGTCTATATAAACATCTTTTTTAAACATATCAGAAATTTTAAGTGGATTAAATCTGCTCTAAAATATAATTATTTGGACAATTTTTATAAGACCTGCTCAATAAGTTGACTCAAGTTAGGAAGCCACGGCTGTACGAGGATTCCCTTTATGTGTGTTTCAGAACATGCGGGTATAAATCGTTGAAAGGGCCACATTTTTTAAAACTTTTGAGGCTAAGATACGTATGTAATTCTTTATGTGAAGTACAGAGATTTAGGCAGCGATATGCCGAAAGAAGGAAGACCATCTTCTACAAATTTTTGTAAAACAAATTTTGTAACTTTAATAAGATGTTATACATTTATAATGTCAATTAATAATTATGGCTCAGAAACTTCATAACAAAAAAGTGGGATTTTTTATTTCTTCGGACTCATGGATCAATTATCAGCAGTGGCCTCACGAAGTTTCAAAGGCTCTGTTTGGTAGAGGCTATCCGGTATATGTGATAAGTTCGAAAGGGGGAAAGCTAATTTCCAAATCCAAACGTTACGGAATCCCTGTTTGCCCTTATAAGAAGAGGATGTTTTTATTGAGCAGCGTTCTTCAGTTATCCGGGATTTTTAGGAGAGAATGTATATCCACTTTGTTTATCAATCACCCGAAAGACCTAAAAAAGGCTTCAATAGCAGCGTGGCTTGCCGGTGTGGATAAAGTCATCTATCGGCGCGGAACGATTTCTCCGGTAAAAGATCATATCATCAACAAGTGGATATTTCGGCGGCTGATCAACGATGTGATAACCAATTCCGATGCCAACAGGGATGCTATGGTCAGGAAAAAGCCGAGTTTGTTCCACCGGGATAAGGTCAATGTAATATACAATGGTCTGGATATTTCCAGGTTCGATGAAAAACAGCTGACAACGCATCATTTCAGGAAGAATGGGGAACTGCTCATTGGATTATTAACCGGCCATTTTAATAACAAGCGATTCCTGCAGTTGATCCAGATGATTAGACGGGAGAGGGAAACAGCCCCACAATATAAGTTTCTGATATATGGCAGTGGCAATGAAAAGGCGGAGTTAAGCAAGAAACTGAAGGCTTTGGGGGTTAAAGGTGAACTGGTTTACTGGGATTCTCGATCAAAGAGCCTTTTGGAATTTATGAATTCCATTGATATATTCATGTCGGGTTTTACCAAACAGAGATTTAATTATCCTGTATTGTATGCCATGGCTTTGAATAGGCCGGTTATTGCCTATAATAAAGGAAGCAGTCCGGAGATGATCAGGGACAAGACAAATGGTTTTCTTTTGGATTATGGGGATTTGCAGGGGGCGGTGAGAAGACTGGAAGCTCTGACTGATAATAAATTAAGGGAAAAGCTTGGAGAAGAAGCCAGGAATACGGTAAAGCTAAGATTTGACTTTGAACAGTCAATTGACAAAATTGAGGAGTTGATTGATCTATGAAGGAAGACATCAAGCGGGCATTGGAAGTGTTGAGGGATGGGGGAGTCATCCTTTATCCTACGGATACCATATGGGGATTGGGCTGTGATGCCACCAATCCTGAAGCAGTGGAAAAGATATATCAGATAAAAGAACGGAAGTCCAATAAAAGCATGCTCGTGTTGGTGGACTATCCTGCCCGCGTTGAAAGGTACGTGGAAGATATGCCCGATATTGCCTGGGACCTGATTGAAATGACCAATAAGCCCTTAACCATCATCTATCATCAGGCAAAGAATTTGACTGAAAGTCTGGTCGCTTCTGATGGCAGTATCGGTATAAGGGTTGTGCAGGATGAATTTTGTCAACAATTGATCACCCGTTTCAAGAAGCCCATCGTCTCTACGTCCGCCAATCTTTCGAATAAGCCTGCACCGGGTAATTTCAGTGAAATAGACCAGAAAATTTTGGATTCTGTTAATTATGTGGTAAAATATAGGCAGAAAGAAAGAAAGAAATCCTCTCCTTCAGGTATTATTAAGCTTGGTCCCGGAGGAGAGGTGGAAGTGATCCGCGAATAACCCTGCAGCTGGTTTTTCCTTACTTTGCCTGAATCCGAAATATTGGCATTAACTATGGGATCACCGATTTATCGCACTTTTCCGCTTCCTGATATGCCTGCCCGCTTACGCTATCTTGAAGAGGTTTTTGGGTATCGCATGGATTGGTATGATGATGCCCTGGTTTTGGTAAGGATAGAGATTGATTTTGTAAAGCCGGTATATATGTATGATTTCATTCAGGTTCTTACCAAAGTATATCATCTCGGCAATAAAAGCCTGACAATGGCACAACAGCTGGCAGGAGAAAAGAAGGATGATGTAAGATGTCAGAGCACAGCCGTGCTATCTGGTTTCAATTATAAACAGGGAGAAGCCATTCCACTTTTAAATGAATGGAGAGAACGAATCAGGCAATTTGAAGGGGATGTGGACTTTTGAAATATATTCCGGCTTAAGTATGAAATGTCAGAGTTCAAGAAGTCCCTCAGGAATATGGTTTTTAACTGTCTGGCTTTCTTCATCAATGTGGTAGAGGGTATCCTCATTCACCGGAACCTCAACAAGATTTTCACCATAACGCACCTGAAATAGTGTGTTGGAAGGGATTTCGAGTATCCCTTCTATGGTTCCGATCTTATTATCATGTTGATCGGTCAGTGAAAACCCTTTCAGCATCTTGTAAGTTCCGGCGTCGCTTTTTTTCAGATTTTTCCATTCTTTTTCAGGGAGATGCCAGGAGCAGCCGGACAACTCATTTGCTGCCTCTATGTTGTCGATATCTTCAAGTTTAAGAATGGCAGTCTGTGAAGATTTTAGCCGGGCATACGCAATAAAAAAAGGAACCAACCCTCCATTGATCTCAATGAATATTGATTCCATCTTTAAAAAATTTTCGGAAAGCCCCTGCTCGGAACTGATGATGATTTCACCTTCTTTACCGTGTGATTTGAGGACTTCCCCCAGTTTACCAGTGGCGTTGAATTTCATTCATCTAAACAAGAAGTGCTATTCTTCTTTCTTTTCAGATTCTTCTTCCGATCCGCCTTCCTGTTTATTTTCTTCTTTTTCTTCTACAGCTTTTTTTCCTCCTTTTGCTTCAGGTTTTTCTTTTTCCGCTTCATCGGCATTTTTCTTGGCCAGCTCTTCAGCTCTGGCGTCGCTAATTTTTCTTTCAGCTTCAAGGCGCTGTCTTTCTTCATCCCGTTTTTTGCTGATTTCAGCTTCTCTTTCACTCCTTACTTTTTCTTCCTGTTGAGACAACCATTCATTAAACCTTCTTTCGGCTTCTTCTTCAGAAATGGCATTCTTTCTAACTCCTTTTAAAAGGTGCTTTTTGAGCATCACTCCTTTCCGGGAGAGAATGGATCTGCATGTATCAGTAGGTTTTGCCCCTTTTTGAACCCAATCCAGTGCTTTGTCAAAATCCAAATCAATGGTCGGGGGTTTTGTAGTAGGATTGTACAACCCGAGTTTCTCGATGTACTTACCATCCCGTGGCGCCCTACTATCTGCAACCACTATATGATAAAGCGGTTGTTTTTTCCTTCCTCTTCGTGTTAATCTGATTTTTACAGGCATATTCTTTTTTTTCCTTTAATTAAATTGCAAACTGGTTTTCAAATTTCAGTCCCGCAAAAATATAACAATATTTTATTTCGAAAAGAATTTTTTACAAATTTATTATAATTAATCTAATGCGGGGCTACCTGAATTCACCCGGCAATCCATCCCACATTTATAAGTCCCGCTCAGCGGGACTTATAAATGATACAAGTTAGCTGTAACGGTTTGCAATTATAAGAGAAGGATCGTGCATCCTTAAGGATAGATAACTTTTCAAGTATTTTTCAACATCAGGTTCATTCTCCAGCCAGATTTGTTACTTTTATAAAACAATTAAACGGCTATTGTTCGTTTCAAATTCAAATGAGCTAAAGACTTATGCGGAAGTTCACACATTTGCATGTACACACACAGTATTCCATTCTTGACGGAGCTTCGGATATCCCGGATTTAATGGCGAAAGCCAAGGACGATGGGATGGATGCGGTAGCCATTACGGACCATGGCAATATGTTTGGTGTAAAGGATTTTCACAATAAGGCACGGGAATATGGGCTCAAGCCAATTATTGGCTGCGAGATGTACATGGCTCATGGCAGCCGTTTTGACAAATCCGATAAAAAAGACCGAAGCGGATATCATTTGGTGGTGCTGGCAAAAAACCTTACCGGATATAAGAACCTGATCAAACTGGTTTCCTATGCATGGACAGAAGGGTTTTACTATACCTCCAGAATCGACAGGGAACTGTTGAAACAGTACGGCGAAGGGTTGATTGTCTCTTCGGCATGTATCGGTGGGGAGATTCCCAAAGCCGCTATTCAAAGAGGCAAAGAGGAAGCCGAAAAATTGGTGTTGGAGTATAAAGAGATCTTTGGAGATGATTTTTATCTGGAACTCCAGAGGCATCCTTCGGGAGATTCCGCAAAAGACCGCGAGGTGTATGAGAATGAAAAGATTGCCAATGGCATCCTGCTGGAGCTTGCAAAAAAACATGATATTAAAGTCATTGCCACAAACGACGTGCACTTTATTAATGCCTCGGATGCAGAACCTCACGACCGGCTGATATGTCTGAATACAGGTAAGGATGTTGACGACCCGGATCGTATGAGGTATACCAAGCAGGAGTATTTTAAAACCACGCAAGAGATGAGCGAACTTTTTTCTGATGTTCCCGAGGCAATTGAAAATACTCAGGTGCTTGCTGATAAGATTGAAGAATATGAGTTGGATCGGGAGCCACTCATGCCGGATTTTCCATTGCCCGAGGGCTTTGATAATGAAGATGAATACTTGCGGTATTTAACCTATGAAGGGGCTAAAGACAGGTACGGAGAGATAACGGATGATATTAGGGAACGTTTGGATTTTGAGCTTTCCGTGATAAAAGGCATGGGCTTTCCGGGATATTTTCTCATTGTCCAGGATTTTATCAATACGGCAAGGGAACTGGGAGTTTCTGTAGGCCCGGGAAGAGGTTCGGCTGCCGGTTCAGCAGTGGCTTATTGCATTAAGATTACCGATGTAGATCCGATCAGATATAATCTGTTGTTTGAGCGTTTCCTTAATCCCGACAGAATCTCCATGCCTGATATTGATATTGATTTTGACGAGGACGGACGGGACAAAGTTCTGGATTGGGTGGTGGAAAAGTATGGTCTGGAAAAGGTGGCCCACATCATCACCTTTGGAACCATGAAAGCCAGGCTGGCCATAAGGGATATTGCCAGGGTTGAAAAATTGCCCCTGGCCAAGGCCGACAGGCTTGCCAAGCTTGTGCCCGAAGCTCCCGGCATGACTTTTACGAAAGCTTATGAACAGGTGCCCGAATTAAAAAAAGAACGGGAAAATGGGGAAGAACTGGTCCGTAAAACAATGAAGTATGCCGAAGTTTTGGAGGGTTCGCTACGCCAGACCGGTTTGCATGCCTGCGGTGTGATCATCGGCAGGGATGACCTGATTGAGTATCTTCCCATTTGTACATCGAAAGATACTGACTTGAGAGTCACTCAATTTGACGGGGATCATGTGGAAAGTGTCGGCATGCTTAAAATGGACTTTCTGGGATTAAAAACCTTATCCATTATCAAGGATGCCGTGGAAAATGTGAAAAGTTCCCGCGGCATCGATGTGGATATTGACAACATTTCCCTCGAGGATAAGGAGACATTTGAACTTTATAGCCGTGGTGAAACCACCGCTTTGTTCCAGTTTGAATCGCCGGGGATGAAAAAGAACCTGCGCCAGTTGAAGCCCAATCGTTTCGAGGATCTGATAGCCATGAACGCCCTTTACCGTCCGGGGCCTATGGAATATATCCCCATCTTTATCAAACGAAAGCACGGGCAGGAGGACATCAATTATGATCTTCCCGAGATGGAGCGGTATCTGAAAGAAACTTATGGCATCACGGTATATCAGGAGCAGGTGATGCAGCTTTCTCAGGAACTTGCCGGCTTTTCCAAAGGACAGGCCGATTCTCTCAGGAAAGCCATGGGTAAGAAAAAGAAGAAGCTTATGGAACAGCTCAAAGAGAAGTTCTTTGAAGGATGCCGGAACAACGGATACGATATGAAAGTCATCCAGAAGATATGGAATGACTGGGAAGCATTTGCCCAGTATGCTTTCAATAAATCGCATTCTACCTGCTATGCTTATGTTTCTTATCAGACAGCTTATCTCAAAGCCCACTATCCGGCGGAATATATGGCTGCCGTATTAAGCCGTTGGGCATCCAATATAGATAAGGTGACCACCTTTATGGATGAATGCCGAAGGATGGACATTCAGGTGCTGGGTCCCGACATCAATGAAAGTAATCTCCGGTTCAACGTCAACCGGGAGGGAAACATCCGGTTTGGCCTGAGTGCAATAAAAGGGGTGGGCGACAGCGCTGCTGAGAAGATAATAGAAGAAAGGGAAAAAAACGGACCATACCAGAATATTTATGATTTTGTGGAAAGAATTAATCTGCATGCAGTCAACAAGAAATGTATAGAATCCCTGGCAACAGCAGGAGCCTTTGATAATCTTGGCGACTTGAAGCGGGCTCAGTTTTTTGCAGAGAACGGAAAAGAGATGAACCTTATCGAAAGCCTGATCAAATATGGCACCAAATATCAACATGATAAACAGAACAGGCAACAAACACTTTTTGGTGATTCGGGCGGTATCGAAATTGCCAAACCAAAGCTGCCTGAGGCAGAGGAATGGCAAAAATTTGACAAGCTTAATAAAGAGAAGGAATTGGTGGGGATCTACTTGTCGGCACATCCTCTGGACGACTTTAAAACCGAAATAGAGCATTTCACCGATACTTCACTGAAGGATCTGAATTCAGATTTTGAGCGGTTCAGAAATAAAGATGTCTCAGTGGCAGGTATCGTCACCAATGTACAGCATGCCATGAGCAAAAACAACAAACCCTATGGCAGGATGACGCTCCAGGATTATACCGATTCTTATGAATTTATCATGTTTGGTAAGGATTACCAGGAATTCCGGAATTTTTTCTTTAAGGACTATCCATTGCTTGTGAAGGGTAGGATACAGCCTAGGTTTAGCGACCCCAACCTTTATGAATTTAAGGTTAAGCAAATTCATATGTTGAGTGATGTAAAGGAGGAATTGGTCAATACGCTCACGGTAACCGTCTCTCTGTCGGATATCAGCGAAGATCTGATAGAAAGGCTCAATAAGCATACGGCTCAGAAGGGAAAGGTAAGGATGCGTTTCCGGATAATCGATCCAGTGGATAATGTGTCGCTTAACATGTATTCACGGGCAAAACGGGTTGAACTGACAGACAGTCTGATCGGTTTTCTGAAACAAAATTCTGCTATTCAGTATTATTCATTGTCTTAAACATTTTTTCTATATTTTTGTTAAACGAACTTAATAATTCAAAACCTGAAAGATTATGAGTATAGAAGTTACGGATTCCAATTTTGATGAGCAGGTACTCCAGTCTGATAAGCCGGTAATTGTAGATTTATGGGCTGAATGGTGTGGCCCTTGCAAAATGGTGGGACCCATTGTCGATGAGATTGGAGAGGAATATGATGGTAAAGTAGTTGTTGCCAAGCTGGATGTAGATAGCAACCCCCAAATCCCTACCAGGTACAGGGTAAGAAATATTCCCACCATATTGTTTTTTAAGGATGGAGAATTAAAGGACAAGCAGGTAGGAGCCGTGCCCAAAGATAAATTGCTTAAGAAACTGAAACCACTCCTGGATTAATTATTTGGTTTCCGATAGAACAGAATTATTCCGTTGTGCCGGTACCGGCACAACGGCTTTTTAATTTCTGCCGGAAAAAGAATCTTTCTTAATGGATACCTGATAAAAGGTTCCGGCGTGATTTATAAAAATTCCAAGTGTGCTTATTTTAGCTTCTCAATCCATTTAGCTTCAAATGGACTTTTATTCATTGCTGTCCAGGAATCTGTTATACGCTTCCTTGAGTGTACATGGCGTATTTACAGTGAATATTTGTATGCCGGTATTGTCGAGTGTGGATTTGGCTTTTGGCCCAACTCTTCCTGTTATCAATACATTGGCTCCCATATCTGCTGCATTCTGAGCCGCCTGAATACCAGCCCCGTGAGCTGCCTGAATGTTTTCTTCATTGGATATCCACAATTTTTCGTTACTTGCCGTGTCATACAATAAAAATCCGGTTGCTCTTCCGAAGTGGGGATCCAATTGTGAATCCCATTCTTCTCCTTTTGCAGTAAATAATATTTTCATGGTTCAATGTTTTATTAGATATTATTGTAAAATTAATTCTTTCCAAATCTTTGCATTTTCAATGGCGTAGGCTTTATATGTATTATTGAAGAAAGTATAGATTTCACTGCAGTCTTTCTTAAAAAGGCTGATCTTTTCAAATTCACTTTCCAGTTGTTCCCGGGAATATTGGGAATAGTAAGGCTTACCGGGTCCATGAAAACGCAGGTACTTGAAGCTTGCCGTACATTTTAAATCTGTTGGAAATTCATTGCTGTGCGAATAAACAAGGGCGGCATCATGTTCTTTTAGTATCTTAAATACATCATCATCAAACCAGGTTTCGTTCCGGAATTCAAATGCATATTTGTAATCGGGCATAAACTCAAGCCATTCTTTAAGTCTGTTGGTGTCTTTTTTCATAGAACCCGGAAGTTGAACCAGTAAAGGACCAAGCTGATCGCCAAGAATTTCTGGGATATGATTGAATTCTTCAAGTTTTTGCAATACCGCTTCGCCGCTTTTCAGCCTTTTCAGATGTGAAAAATATCGGTTAAGCTTGATGATGAAAAGGAAATTTTCAGGAACTGATTTCTTCCATCTTTCCACGGTTTCTTTGGGGGGTATTTTGTAAAAGGTTGAATTCACCTCTGAACAATTGAAATGTTCAGCATAAAATTGCAGTTTTTTTTCCTTGTCGGTTAAATCTTTGGGATAGAATGTTTCCTGCCAGTCCTTATAGCTCCATCCCGATGTACCAACATACCATTTCATAATGAATGCATTTATTAACTTTGCAAATTATTATAAAATTAATGAATATGGGATAAAGTTCCAAACAATTGGATCGTGAATTTCAAAAAAATCTATGATTCTTGCAATTTATTGGGGCTGTTGGCCATTATCTTTTGCAGGGTTAATGAGAGAGACCACAGTATCATACCGGGCAAGTTTTGCCAGAAAAAACAAGAATTTGACTGGTAAGGCCTACTTACTTCAACTTCCGTTGTAACCCCATTTCATATAGACAGAGCCCCAGGTAAAACCGGCACCGAATGTGGCAAATATCAGATTGTCGCTTTTATTCAGTTTTTCCTCCCATTCCCAGAGGCAAAGGGGTAGCGTTGCTGCGGTGGTATTGCCATACCTTTGGATGTTGATCATTACCTGATCTTTTTTTATCCCCATTCTACGGGCAGTAGCTTCAATAATTCTCATGTTTGCCTGATGGGGGATCAACCAGTTGAGGTCTTCGGGTGCAACGCCATTCCTTTTCATAATCTCTACAGAAACGTCGGCCATTTTGGACACGGCGGACTTAAAAACCTGCTGCCCTTCCTGATAAATATAATGTTGCCTTAAATCCACGGTTTCATGGGTGGCCGGTTTAACAGATCCGCCGGCTTTCTGGTGTAAATGGAACCGGCCCGATCCATCTGTCTGCATAATCTCGTCAAGAATACCGTGATTTTCTTCGGTAGGTTCCAAAAGAACTGCTCCGGCACCGTCACCAAATATTGGACATGTGGCACGGTCTTGGTAGTCAACAATTGAGGACATCTTTTCGGCTCCTACAACAATGGCTTTTTTATACCGGCCTGATTCAATGAATTTGGAGGCTGTGGATAAAGCGTAAAGAAAACCGGAACATCCTGCATTCAGATCGAAACTAAAGGCATTTTTTATCCCCGTCTTATCACTTATGATATTGGCGGTGGCCGGAAATTGCATGTCTGGAGTGACAGTGGGACAAATAACCAGATCTATTTCATCAGGAGAGGCACCGGTTTTTTCCAGAAGTTGATTTACAGCATGTGTTCCCAGTTCCGAGGAGCCCCTTTCCTTTTCTTTCAGTATCCTTCGTTCTTTAATACCGATACGCGTCATAATCCATTCATCATTGGTCTCCACCATCCGGCTCAGTTCATCGTTTGTAAGTCTGTACTCCGGAACATAACCTCCGACCCCGGTTATTGTTGCAGTGATGTTACTCATTGGAAAGCTTCTTTTATTTTCTCTGACAAGTTGGCTTCAATTACATATTTTGTGTGGATGATCATATTTTTAATGGCAATGTAGTTGGAAATGCCATGACCGATGATGATGTTCCCGTTAACACCCAATAAGGGGGTTCCGCCAATATTTTCAAAGTTGAAGCGTTCGAAATATTCGTCTTTAATGCCTTTTTTTTGCAGTAATTTATAGAGGGCCTCTGCTTCTTTGAGAATAATGTTTCCGACAAAGCCATCACAAACCAATACATCCGCCTTGCTGTCGAAAATTTCGTTCCCTTCTACGTTGCCGATGAAGTTGAAACTTTTTGTGCCTTTCATCATTTCATAAGCAGAACGGACCACCAGGTTGCCTTTTTCTTCTTCTTCTCCGATGTTTATCAGCCCAACCTTGGGCTCATCCTTATGATAGACATGTTTGGCATATATGGATCCTACCACTCCATATTGATAAAGCACGTCAGGTTTACAATCGGGATTAATGCCAACATCGAGAAGGATGGCAAAATCTCCGTTAAACTGGGGTACGGATGCTGTTATTACAGGTCTGATAATCCCGGGAACCGGCTTAATGGTATACATGGCTCCTACCATCATCGCACCGGTGTTGCCCGCACTGGCAAAACCATCTATTCTTCCCTCTTCCAGAAGCGCATAACCACGCTTGATACTTGACCAGGGCTTTTGACTGAATGCTTTGGCGGGGTTTTCTCCGTTTTGTATGATTTGATCGGCATGGATGATTTTAAAATAATCCGGAGAGTAGCCTTTTTCCCTCAGTATATTTTTTATCTGGGTCTCATCTCCGATAAGAATGAGTTCCGCATTTGAATTCAGGTCTTCCTTAGCTAAAATTGCTCCCGAAACCGTAGCCTCAGGAGCAAAGTCTCCGCCCATAATATCCACACCAATCCGCATTTTCAAGTGTTTCAATTAAGCTTCAAATCCCTTTTCAATTGCCATCTTTCCTCTATAAAATCCACATTCAGGGCATACCCTGTGAAATTCGTGCGTAGCATTGCAGTTAGGGCATGTGGCCGTATGTTTTTTCTGAGCCTTGTAATGTGTTCTTCTTTTGTGTTTTCTCTGCTTTGATGTCTTTCTCTTCGGATGTGCCATTTTTTATACAGTTAATTCCGTTTTACATTTATGTGTTTTAGCTTTTCCCATCTGGGATCAATGGTTTCTTCGTCCTCTTCTCTCTGGTATTGTCTGAGCAATTTAAGCATTTCACTGTTGCATGTACTGTTCCCCTTTTCATCGTCAGGATGGGTACGTTTTAATGGTAAAGTAAGATGAATGCTTTCATATAAATATTGAGCCAGATTGACAAAAGATTGGTCCGGGGTTATTTTGATTACCTCCTCATTGTCTTCCTGTACCTCATCCTCGGGTTTTATATACAATATCCCTTTAAAATGAATGGGATACATAAAATAATCGAGGCACCTATCACACATGACATTTACTTCTCCATCAATGAAAATGTCTAATGTAATGAGCCGTTCCTCTTTGGTCAGTTCTACGCGGGCTTTCAGTTTACCCTCCTGTATCTCTGATTTTTCGAAATTTGCAAAGAACCTGTCTTCAATTTCAAAAGCGAAATTGTGTATTCCCGTTTCCAGGTCTCTGAAATTAAGCCTGTATTTCTTTAAATAGCCCACGTTTCACCTCCAAAATATTGCGCAAAAGTATAAATTAATCATTAAAATAAAAAGAATCTCCATTCAATAATTTTGTTCCCTACATAATCTGAATTATTGGTTTTTATCGAATTATCCCTTTAAAGTATTATTTTTGTTTTATTGTAATGGGGCATTTATAGAAGTAAAAGAAACAGAACATGTATGTTAGATATGGTTTTTGCCTGGTAGCTTTAGTATTGAGTTATTGTTCTGCCTATACTCAAACTATTGTAACGATGATGCATTACAATTTGTTGTATTATGGGAAAAATACCGGTTTCTGTCATGCCTCGAACAATTCCCTTACCACTAAACGGCAGTACTTGCAAGATATTCTCAGTTATGTTCAACCCGATGTCTTCACTGTAAATGAACTTGACGGAGATGGTTCCGAGCCTGTTGAAGATGATGCAGTACATCTGCTGGACCATACTTTAAATGTTAACGGCAGAGATCATTATCGTAAGGCTCCTTTTCAATCCACATATCTGGCCAATACGTTGTTTTACAACTCCAGCAAGCTTAAATTGCATAACTGGGAATCCATCCCGCTCCATGTAGGTGACCATGAAAAGATATTTAATGCGTATACGTTCTATCATAATGCCAGTCATCTCGCCCCATCATCAGACACTACTTTTCTGACTTGTTTTGTCATTCATCTGAAATCGGGTAACAACAATGAAAATACTATGCAGAGGGCCAATGAGGCAAAGATTCTGACTGATTTTATACAGAATGAAATGCCTGACTCCGGGAATTACATTATTTGTGGTGATTTGAATGTATATGGCAGCGATGAGGAAGCTTTTAGAATATTTACCGACCCGGAAGTAGCAAAATCAGGCTTTTACGATCCTGTGGATCAGCCCGGCCGCTGGCATGATAATGAAACGTACAAATTATTTCATACCCAGTCTACTCATACCGGGGGTACCTGTTTCTCCGGAGGGGGAATGGATGATCGGTTTGATTTCATTCTTTTATCGGGAACCATTATGGAGGGGACTAAAAATATAAACTATATTTCAGAAAGTTATCAAACCATTGGCCAGGACGGCGGAGGCTTCAATTCTTCTTTACGGATTGACAGGAACGAAGATGTTCCGGATAACATTGCGAAGGCTTTGTATAATTTTTCGGATCATTTGCCGGTATCCCTGGAATTATGGCTTGATGAGGAAACTGCTGTAGAATTGTCGTTTGATACCATTTTTCACAGGCCTGGGGATCCTGTTCAGGGAGACAGCGTATATGTATACGCCCAGATGACGGATACAGAGGAACAGGTGTCTTCCGTAAGGCTTGTTTGGGGAAGCCCCTCGAGCCGGTATTCCAATCATTCCGAAATGAAACTGTCCGGGAATTATTATTTTGCGGGGCTGAAGGGTACAGAGGAGTCTTCTAAGGTTTATTATAAAGTACAGGCCTGTGATTCTTCCGGAACGGTATTAAACAGTGCAGGGGGGCGTAGGATTGCATATTCAGGGGAGACCGCAGCACGGTGCAATGAATCCGGAGAAACGGTTTTTAAAATATCGAATCCTGTGCAAAATCAAATGGATTTGTTTTTTAGTGAGATCCCTCCGAACGATTTATCTGTAATGATTATTGATGCTACCGGCCGGGTGAGGATCAGAAAATCCTATGCCCGGTTTTACGGAAAGAAACTGAGCCTTTCGGTTGCCTCCCTTCAGGAAGGGATATATTGGGTTAAAGTTCAAAACAAAAATGCTGTTCACGTTAATTTATTTATAAAACAGTGAGTTATATAATTAAGCATAAAAGCGCCATCTTTTTGATTTTCTTTGTCCTGATGTCTTTTAAGTCCGGAGCTCAATATTTTATGTCAGGACAGGAGCCCGCTTCCACAAAATGGATGCAGATCAATTCCAGCCATTTCCAGTTGATTTTTCCTGAGGATTTTGAAGAGAAAGCACAACATATTGCAAATATATTGGAGTATTCATATACCCGTGTCAGCAGTTCCCTGGAACATGAACCGCGAAAGATTTCTGTGATCATCCACAACAGATCGGTAAAGTCAAATGGTTTTGTAGCTCCGGCCCCGCACAGGATGGAATTATATTCTGTTCCCCCACAGGATAATAACCCGATGCCATGGCTTGAGCATCTCTGTATCCATGAACTGCGGCATTGGATTCAGATAGATAAATTGAATCAGGGAATTACCCGTGTGCTTAATTATGTTTTCGGAGAGCAGGCCACTGCCATGGTGGCAGGTTTGCTGCCCATGTGGTATCTTGAGGGAGATGCTGTAATATCTGAAACAGCCCTGACAAATAACGGAAGAGGCAGAGTGCCCGATTTTACAAAGCTTATCCGAAGCCGCTTGAGAGATTCGCTTCCGCTTTATTCGTTTGACAAGATGTTACTGGGTTCCTATAATAACAATACCCCTAATCATTATGAGCTGGGCTATCATATGTCTTCCTGGGCCAGATATCGATATGGGAAAGAACTCTGGCAGGATGTGGAGGATTATGTAGCGGAAAAGCCTTTCCGGATGGCTTCGTTCAGTTTTGGTCTCAACCGCTTTACCGGAGGATATAGCGGGGAGTTGTATGATTCCTCAATGACATTTTATAAAAGGTTTTATTCCGGTAACACCAGAGATTCGCATGAAGACTATGCTCAGGAAATTACAGATGATCCTCATAAATCCTATAAAAGCTACCGGCATCCCAGATACACGGAAGATGGAGACATTCTGGCGTTGAAGAAAGATTACAGCAGGCTCCCCCGTTTTGTGAAAATTTCAGCAGGGGAGGACGAAATTTTACATATTCCGGGTCGAATGTCTTTTGACAGATTCTCCTATGCCAGAGATTTGATTGTATGGTCAGAAGAAATACCCGATACCCGGTGGGATAACCGAAGTTTTTCTGTGGTTAAGATGTTCAACATGAAAACAGGCACTGAAAGAGAACTGACCGGGAAAACCAGGTTTTTTGCTCCTGATATATCGAATGATGGCAAACATGTAGCTGTTGTGGAAGTTACACGGCAAAATGAATACCGGTTGGTCGTGCTGGATACTGAACACGGATGGATTCAGAAACAATTCAATGCTCCCGATGGTATATTCCTACAACAGCCTGTTTGGTCAGCCGACAGAAAACATATATTTGCCATTGGCACCGGAAAGAAAGGGAAGGGGATTTACCGGTTGAATTATGACACCGAAGCATGGCATGTAGTGTTGAAGCCATCTTTCAGAGAGATTCAGTACTTATCACCCGGTGAGGATTATCTTTATTTTAAGGCTGCCCGGAAGCACAAGGAAGAAATTTTTGCTCTTGACCTCAAGGAGCAAAGGTTGTTCCAAGTAACTCATTCTACGGTAAATGCAAGTGATGTTTTTTGCTCTCCCTCTTCAGATACAATTTTATATGCCAGCTTCAATTCCGAAGGATACAACCTTTTTAAACAGGCGCTGGACAATAGCACATTTGAGCCGGTAAAAAAGGAAGCTGATCCAGATAACAGTATCATCAGTTCACTCCAGCAAGAAGAAGGTCAATTATTTCGTTCTGAGGATATTCCGGAAAATCGCTATGAGACAGGGCCATACAGAAAATGGAAACATTTGTTTAATTTCCATAGCTGGGCCCCTTTTTATATGGATTATAACATCAATCAAAAAAGCATAAACGGTATTTCTCCCGGGCTGTCACTTTTTTCCCAAAATCTTTTGAGCACCGCTTTAACCACAGTGGGCTATTCCTATCAATCCGGCGTGCATAAGTTCAACAGCCAGTTTATCTATAAAGGTTGGTATCCTGTGTTCAGAATATCCACAAACTACGGAGGTAAACCGGAGGTCATCAGGGCTTCTTCCGTTGAATGGAAGCCTGAACTGAGCAATGACTATATGGAGTTCAATGCTTCAGCTTCGTTGCCTATGAATTTTACGCGCAACAAATACATCACTGGCCTGGTGCCTTTAGTGGAGTATGAATACGACAGGGATTTTTATCATAATTACAGAGATGATTATTATCTCCGGGGACTTAAAACCATTGATTACAATATTTGGTTTTATCATTATCAGAGAATGGCCCATCGTGATCTGCAACCCAGGTGGGGTTTTACTTTTGACCTGAACCATCGCACATCCCCTTTTTCCGGGAAGATAATGGGTAATATGACAAGTGTTTCCAGCCGGGCTTATCTTCCTGGTTTGACTGAGGATCATGGCATTAAACTGCGGTTGGGGTATCAAAAGCAAAATCCTGAGGCTTATTTATATACCAGTTACCTGAAGTTTCCAAGAGGCTTTAAACCCTCACAAACCTGGAAATTATTCACCTTCCGGATGGATTATCTTTTCCCCCTCTTTTATCCGGACTGGAACATTCCTTCTGTATTATACGTTAAACGTTTTAAAGCTGATCTTTTCCATGATTATGCCATGAATCAGAAACAGGTGGTTAAAGACAATCAGCGGGTTTGGGAGAAGCAGGGTTTATACTCGGTAGGAACAGAGTTGACCAGTGATTTTCATCTGGCCAGGTTTATGTTCCCTTTTTCTGCCGGGGTGCGGTATGCTTATTTGCCCCAGTTAACCGATCATAGGTTTGAGTTTATTTTTAGTGTGGATTTTTATCGGATATATAGCAATATGTATTAACTATGGATGCATTGGTGAATTTCATACGGGAGATGGGTTTAAGTCCCCATGTAGTTTTTTATGAAATACTGGTGCTTGGTATTGGATTGATCATTCTTCAGATTATCAGGAGGACGCTGAAAAATGTCA
>JBKGZA010000013.1:0-30500 GCA_046545815.1 Bacteroidales bacterium | reverse complement strand
GTTCAGGGCTGAGCAGTATTTTGCGCGGGATTCATTCAATCTGGCGATTAATGGGGATGGAAACTATCTGGGTTTTCTGGATATTATTGAAGAATATGGGATTACTGAATCTGCCAATCTTGCCCATTATTATGCAGGCATCTCCTATCTGCATCTCGGTGAATATGACAATGCCATCGAAAATCTGAACGAATTTAAAGTGGATGGCAAAATTATTGAACCTCAGAAACTCGGGGCACTTGGAAATGCTTATCTGGAAAAGGACAACAGGGATAGAGCACTCGATTATTTCCATGATGCCATTGATGCTGATGACAATTCGTTTACAGCGCCCCTTTATATGAGCAAAGCCGCCATTGTCTATGAACTAAAGGGAGAATACCAGGAAGCCATTGATCTGTATGAAGAGATTAAGCGCAGGTATCCGGAATCTGCTCAAAATGAAGATGCCGATAAAAATATTGCCCGGTTGAAGGTACTGGCTAACAAATAAAACCCGGAAACCGGATCGATGAAAGAATCAGCGCAAAACTATCATTATTAATTATTTATGGCTGCTCATCTGAAGAGTTTATCCGATGGTTTTAATCAGGAGATACCTACAGCTTCCGGTTACAGATTCGGTATTGTGGTAGCGGACTGGAACAGTGAGATTACCAAAAAATTGGAAGAAGGAGCTTTGAATTTTTTAAAATCCAATGATGCGAAAGAAGAGGATGTTCTGGTTAATCACGTGCCGGGCAGTATTGAGATCACTTTGGGTGCACAATTCATGGCGGAATACCAGGAACTGGATGCAGTTATTTGTCTGGGATGTGTGATACAGGGCGAGACCCGGCATTTCGATTATGTTTGCGACAGCGTAACCCAAGGTATTACTCAGCTAAACATCAAATACAATATTCCTTTTATCTACGGTATTTTAACCACGGATAATCTTGAACAGGCACGCGACAGAGCTGGCGGGAAACACGGCAATAAAGGAGAAGAAGCGGCAGGCGCAGCCATTCGCATGGCCCATCTCAAAAAGAAATTAAAAAATTCTTAGCCTGCATTATTCAATAGCGTCAGAATTATGCTATCACCCCCACTAAAAAAACAATGCCGATGTAGCTCAGGTGGTCAGAGTGGCTGTCTCGTAAACAGCAGGTCGAGGGTTCGAATCCCTCCATCGGCTCCTTTCCTTTATAAAGCCTCATGATATAATGATTGACCTTTTGCACTCATATTTTTAGTTTAGGACATTATTAATGTAAATAGATTGCTATGAGTGTATCAAAAGTCGTTGAAATTTTTGCTCACAGAAGGCTGAGATTACGCTGCACAAGATTCAGTAAAAGAGACCCCAAAGAGTATCAAGAACTTCAAAACTGTCTGGATTACTGACAAAAGTTGTAAAGGAATCCTTTATAAAAAAGCAGCATCAAAACCTGCTTTGCACCAGAAGAACTGCTCAAAAGCCAAAACTTATCCTGAAGATGGGATTTTCGTAAGGCAAATAAGGCTGGTGATTCAGATTGTAGAGCAGCATAAAGCTGATAAAACCTCCTTTTCCCACCTGCTGTCTGAGTCCGCCCCCTACAAAATAGCTGTGTGCCCAAAATCTTGACCCTTCATGATCTCCATAGATATCTATCCGCTTAGGCATATTGAGCCCCTCATACTCCAGATGACCAATCAATTGCCCATTCATGTTAAACGGCAGGAGTTCATTTAGGTCCTTAATCACCTTAAAAGTGGTAAAAACATTGCCGCCGAAAATATGACTGGAAATTCTCTCATAATTTGCAAATGACTCACTCAGATAAGAGCCGGAATTGTAATACATGTATTTTGCACCCACTCCAACATCAAACCGTTCACTCAGATGATAGCCAACCTGTGGTGCAACTTCAACCTGTGTGATGGTTCCAAACTGAGCCCATAAATATCCTCCGAAGAAAAGTTTCTCTTTGAAACTTTTTTCCTCCTTATCATCATTTCCGTTCTCTTCATTATCTCCTTCTTCCTGGGCCCATGCCGAACTGGCAAGTAACAGGCCAAGCAATAATAAGATTAGATAACTCCGGGTCATTTGTCGTATTATTTGGTTGGATTTACAAATATACTTCATATATCATAAAATATACTAAATTATGAAAAAGTATATTACTTATATTCCAGGGGTTCGGTTTCGCCCTTCAGCACCCGCAATCCATTTTCTGCAAGGGCCTTCATTTCGTCTTCTCCCGGATAGATGGCCACAGGAGCAATAAACCTTACCATGCTACGGATATAATCCACAACACCAGGATTATGAGTGATGCCCCCGGTCAATATAATGGCATCCACTTCACCCTTAAGCACTGTACTCATTGCCCCTATTTCCTTAGCCACCTGATAGCAAAGGGCGTCCTGTATTAATTTGGCTTTTTCATTGCCTTCGTGCACCATCAGTTCCACTTCATAGGCATCATTGGTATTCAGGTAAGCTATCATACCTCCCTTTCCCTTGATCATTTTATCCACTTCCTCGTAGTTATATTCTCCGCTGAAGCATAATCTGGCCAGCTGACCCACCGGCAATGTTCCGCTTCTTTCCGGGGAAAACGGACCATCCCCGTCGAGGGCATTATTTACATCGATCACCTTGCCCTTCTTATGGGCACCAACAGAAATTCCCCCGCCTAAATGGGCAATAATCAAATTAAGGTCTTCATAACTACGGTCAATGGATTTCCCATGGGTTCTGGCAATGGCTTTCTGATTGAGGGCATGGAATATGGAAATGCGTTCAAACTTTGGGTGACCCGCTATTCTCGCCACATCCTGCATTTCATCCACCACTACCGGATCGGCTATAAACGAACGGGCATTGGGCAGGAATCTGGCAATATCATAAGCTATGAGGCCCCCCAGGTTGCTGGCGTGTTCTCCTGCCCATCCTTCCTTCAGATCTTTAAGCATGGGTTCGTTCACCTCATATACACCTGATTCTACAGGACGTATTAACCCCCCTCTGCCCACAACGGCAGATATTTCATTAATATTTATTTCGGAGGTTTTTAGCTCGTTCAATATCATATCTTTGCGATATTGAAACTGATCGCTGATTTTTTTATATTGCTGAAGGTCCTCTACAGAATGAGTAAGGTTTTTCAGAAAAACCGATTTCAGATTTCTGAACACAGCAATTTTGGTAGATGTAGAACCGGGATTAACGGTAAGAATGAGGTATCGCTTAGGCATAGAGGCAAAACTTTAACAGCTATTGATTGACTTACATGGCTGCAGCAAGGGCAATGGACATCATTTTGCTTTTTTCTGAATCGGCCCGGGAAGTAAGCACAATAGGTGCCTGTGCTCCCATGATTATTGCGGCTGATGTACTGCCCCCAAGGAACGTAAGGGTTTTATAGAGCACATTTCCACTGTTTAACTCGGGTGTCATCAAAATATCGGCATCTCCTGCCACTTTTCCAGAAATGCCTTTTTGTTCTGCTGCCCGTTTTGAAACGGCGTTGTCTATAGCAAAGGGACCATCTATCACACAGGTTTTAATCTGCCCCCTTTCATTCATTTTTGACAGCATGGCTGCATGTGCCGTTGATTCTATCTTTGGATTCACAACCTCCAGGGGTCCGATAATGGCTACCTTGGGTTCAGGATTTCCCAATCCATGGAATATTTCCACCGCATTGTTCACCATATCCACCTTTTCCTGGAATTCAGGTGCGATATTCATAGCGGCATCCGTAACCCCAAAGACTTTGTGATAATGGGGGGACTCAATAAGCGCAAAATGACTTAGCGTTCCCCCTTTCCTTAATCCATATTCTTTATTCAGCACAGCTTTCAGCAAAGGAGCTGTACTTACCAGACCCTTCATTAAAATATCCGCTTCACCCTTTCTGATTAAAGAAACGGCTTTACGGGAAGCTTCTACAGGATCCGGCTGGTTATAGATGCTGAATTTTGTCAGGTCAAAACCCAGATCGCCGGCGATGTTCTCAATATTTTCCTGGTTTCCGACCAATACTGGCATGATAATATTCGCTTCTGCAGCTTCCTTCACTGCCTCCAGTACAGCCTTGTCACCCGCTGCAGCTACTGCCAGCTTTTTTGTTCCTTTCTGTATAGCTATTTCTATTAATTTATCCAGCTTTTGCAGCATAGGCCGGCGGAATTTAGCTCTGAGGTATTAGGATTTATTGACAATTTCCTGTGTATCCCGTGCAATTACGAGCTCTTCATTGGTTGGTATCACAAGCCCGGTAACTTTGGAATCATCCGTTGTAATGACTACTTCTCCGTCAATATCTTTTGTCCGGAGCCGATCATTTTTCTGAGGATCAAATTTAACGCCAAGGTATTCCAGGCCGCTCAAACACCCTTCACGGGTCTCGTAATCGTTTTCTCCTACGCCGCCCGTGAATACGATGATATCAACCCCACCCATGGCAGCTGTATAAGCACCGATATATTTTTTCACGCGATAATCATACATCTTCAGTGCAAGTTCCGCTTTCTTATTGCCCTGGGCGGCTGCTTCACGTATCTCCCGCATATCGGAGGATACTCCTGAAACACCGTACATTCCACTTTCTTTATTAATCAGATGGTTGACCTCCTCAGTACCCATATTTTCCTTTTCCATAATAAATGTGAGTGCACCCAAATCAAGATCACCGCAACGCGTGCCCATAATCAAACCTTCAACCGGAGTAAGCCCCATTGAAGTGTCTACTGATTTGCCATGGTCCACGGCCGTAACAGAAGCTCCATTACCCAAATGGCAGGTAATCACTTTTTTTTCTTCTTTATTGAGCCCTAGAATTTCACAGGCCCTCTCCAGGACATAACGATGACTTGTGCCATGGAAGCCATACCTTCTGATGTCATATTTTTCATACATTTCATAGGGAAGGCCATACATATAAGCGTAATCTGGCATAGTCTGGTGGAATCCCGTATCAAAAACCGCAACCTGCGGAACTTCAGGCAAAAGTTTTTGTATGGCGTAAATTCCCTTTAAATTGGTGGGGTTATGCAGGGGTGCAAGTGAACTGAGCTCTTCAATGGTATCAATTACTTCCTGGCTAATCAGCACACTTTCGCTGAATTGTTCGCCCCCATGCACCACACGGTGACCTACGGCATCAATTTCATCATAGCTTTTCAGGGGACCATATTCTTCGCTTACAAGCGATTCAAGGATATGCTCAATACCTTTGGTATGATCGGGTACATCATAATTCAGCTTTTTCTTGTCACCGTTGACTTCAAGTTTGATAAATGAGGTATCCAGTCCGATCTTTTCCACATTGCCCTTGGAAAGGACTTTTGTGGTCTCCATATTGAAAAGCTGAAACTTTATTGATGAGCTTCCGCAATTTAATACTAATACCTGCATAATTACTGTTTTTTTATTTATCAATTTTAGCATCTACTTCATTCATGGCCATATTGGAGGTGATGGCGACCATATCCACAATATCCTGAATGGAAGAACCTCTTGAGAGGTCGTTAATGGGAGCAGCCAGACCCTGCAATACCGGCCCGGTAGCCGTTGCCTTGGCCAGGCGCTGAACAAGTTTATAACCTATATTTCCTGCTTCAAGAGAAGGAAAAATCAGTATATTGGCTTTTCCTGCAATTTTACTGCCTTTTGCTTTTCTTTTACCAATTTCCTCAACTAAGGCAGCATCCGCCTGTAATTCTCCATCTATCTTCAGATCGGGACGTTTCTCCCTGGCAATATCTGTGGCATTGGTCACTCTCTCTGCGAGCTCGTGCTGGGAACTCCCATAGGTGGAAAAACTCAACATGGCTATCCGGGGTTCAATGTCAGCAATTCTTTTGGTGGTATCGGCTGTAGAAATAGCGATCTCGGCAAGCTGTTCCTCCGTAGGATATGGATTTACTGCACAATCTGCAAATACCAATAAACCATTGTCTCCAAAACTCTTATCCTTTAATGTCATAAAGAAAGCCCCGGATACAATATTAATTCCCGGCCGGGTTTTAAGAATCTGGAAAGCGGGCCTCAATACATTTCTGGTAGCATTTTCAGCTCCGGCAACAGCACCGTCAGCATCACCATTCTTGATAATCAATGGAGTCAGACAAAGCGGATTTTCTACATGCTCAGCCGCTTCCTCTTTTGTCATTCCTTTATGTTCTCTTGCTTTCACCAGAAGATCAATATAGATATGCTTTTTCTCATTGTTCCGGGGATCAATAATGGTGGCATTTTTGATATTTTTTAAATCATAATCTGAAGCAACTCTTTTTATTTCATCCGGCGAACCCAACAGTATAATCTGCGCAAGCCCTTCTTTAAGTATATGATCAGCAGCCTTCAAGGTTCGTTCTTCAATCGACTCCGGTAAAATAATCCGTTTGTTTAATTGTTTGGCACTTTCTTTAACGTCTTCCAAAAGATTCATTGTTTCTCAGTCATTTATAGATTTTACAAAATATTATGTAAAGATAATTAAAATTCATCATTTTAAATAATATAAACCATGAAATATGTCAGTTCTCTATGTGTTTCACAACAACATCCGGGGGGATCTGATCAAACTGAACAGGTACAAGATGATATTCTATAACTCGGAAGATTTACAGGAGCCGTTCATTCCACAGGGCCCAGGAAGCTTCGGCCTGTAATCTTAACATATTAAGGCCATTTTCCGTATCAGCTCCTCTCCTTTTTCCTTCTTCCAGAAAGCTGGTCAGAGATGGATTATAAATCAAATCAAACATCAAGTGTGAAGATGAAATGCCTTTATAAGGTATTTCGGGTTTTTTGGAAGTATCGGGATACATTCCTACGGGTGTGGTATTGATGATGAGCCGGTATTCTTTGATCATATTAACTGTAAGATCTTTGTAGCTGATTATGCGGTCATCTTCTTTCTCTCGACGGGTGACAAATACATGAGGGATACTGAATCTGTTCAATACAAAGGCCACAGTTTTAGAAGATCCGCCTGTGCCCAATATCAGGGCTTTGTTATGGTAATTCTTCAGATGGGGGTGCAGGGAATGTTCAAAACCATACGCATCAGTGTTGTAACCTATCAATTTGAGAGATAAATCCGAGCGATCAAAGAAGATGGTGTTGACCGCACGTATTTCGGCTGCATCCCCTTTAATATCGTGGAGGTGTGGGATAATTTTTTCCTTATAGGGGATGGTTACATTCAAACCGCACAGGTCAGGGTTTTGTTCTATGAGTGTGGGAAATTCTGCAATATCCTCCAGGGGAAACGATTTATAAACGGCATCAATCTGTTCCCTTTCAAATTTTTCCTTGAAATAGCCGGGTGAGAAAGAGTGTGACAGTGGATAACCAATCAATCCGTAAGTCTTCATGTCTCTGATTTTGGTTTTGAATGGGTGAGACCTTCAATAATAAAAATCAATGCAAAGCCCACAGCCGCCAGAATCAATGCCTGCAACAAAAGCGGATCTTTGCCCGTGTGTACAGCAAAATCAGAGGGCAACACATTTTTTTGAATGAGTGGCTGAATTTCACCGTGACGATTAACAAAAGAAGAGACAGTCTGCTTCCAAGGCCAGATTTTATTGAGTGCACCTACCATGAAACCTGCCAGAACAGCAATGGTTAAATCATGATATTTTTTTAAAAGCCAGGACAAAAGATTGGAAAAACTTATGATACCTACCAGAGCTCCAATAATCAAAATTGCCAGTACAGATATGTTCAGATTACCCACAGCCTCAATTGCAAACTGATACTTACCCAGTAACAACAAAATAAATGCACCGGAGATTCCGGGTAAAATCATGGCACAAATAGCCAGTGCACCGGATAGAAAAATAAACCATGAAGCTTCGGGAGTTTGTGCAGGAGTGAGCTCTGTTATCATATAAGCCACTGCGATTCCTACAATTAAACCTGCTGCTTTTTTTATGTTCCAGTGTGTAATCTTTTTTGCCACATAAATTGCCGAAGCTATGATAAGACCGAAGAAAAATGACCATACCAGTATGGGATAGGTGTCCAGTAAATGTTCCAGAAGCCTGGCCAGGGAAAAAATACTGATCAGTATGCCCAGAACAACTGCTGACAGAAAATTACCGTTGATCTGTTTCCAGAAAGCTCCTATTCCGTGATTAAACAAACATTTTAAGGCTCCTGCATTGATTGATTTGATGGAATCCACGAGTTCTTCATAAATGTCTGTAATAAATGCAATGGTTCCACCGGATACGCCGGGCACCACATCAGCAGCCCCCATCCCCATTCCTTTCAGGGTCAGAGCAATGTAATTGGTTAATTTTCTACGCATAATGGATTCTTTAACGGAGTCACCGGATGTTTCTCTTACCGGATCATAAAAATACATTTAAAAGCCAAATCCCGTTTTTAAGGTTTAATTTGCATTATCCTTTTTAAGTTCCTCGGGCAGGAATTCGAAAAAAGTGTCTCCCCTTAATCCCAAACGAAGGGTTTCCAGAGGAATCACTTCATTATAGGCTATATTTCCCAGGTTGACATTGCTTCCGAAATGCTTTATGAACCAGACCTGTTGCGATTTCTTGGGTGCCTCCCAAAGAATTTTTTCCACATTTACATGATGCGAGATGTCATCGATCAACTCTTCCTTAGCAGAACCGTTTTTGTTATAAATACCAATTGTACCGCTTTCACGGGCTTCGGTGATTACCTTATGGCTACCAGCATCCAGCTCTGACTTGATTTGTGATTTCCACGCGTCAGGTGAAATGATTTCATCTGCCTTTTTAGACCCCACTTCAGAAAGCACAGTGTGACCTTTCGACAGTCTTGAGATGTCCTTAAGTTTCTTGTCATGTGACATGTTGATGGCTCCGTCCGAAACCTCCACCACATCCACCTGATATTTGTCAATAAACTCTATAAATTGATCAAAAAGGCCACGAATTTTAAATACCTCATAAAGCGTTCCTCCAAAATAAGGCTCTATTGCAGCCTCTTTATATAATCTGATTTTTTCCTCCAGATTGGGTGTAACCATTCCCGTACCAAAGCCCAGCTTAACATAATCAACATATTCACCCGAAACCTGGATAAAATCTATTAATTCATTAATGCTAAGACCTTTATCCATTACCATGGTAATTCCCTTGTTCCTTTTCTTCGGCTCTCTTTTTGGGATGTGTGGTAAGTCTGCATTCATAAAAGCTTATTTTTAAAGAGTTTTATCTTGCATTACTTTTTTTATTTCATTTGACCGTTTTGCTTCCGGACAAATTTTAAAAAATTCATTGTACCGCTCTTTATCCATTAACATACCTTTTTTAAAATACTTTAAGGCATTTCTCATCTGGTTGATCTTGTAATATAAAGCGGCCAGCCGGAAAAGAATCATGGCATTATTGCCGTGAAACTCCATGCTATCCAGCAAATATCTAATGGCTTTATCGTATTTTCTTTCAATAATCAGTTCATCTGTGAGCAATATCCAATGAAAAAATACTTCAGGTTTCAATACGACAGTCTGATAAAATGCCCGGGCCGCTTCTTTGTGCATTTTCAGACGGGCGTTGATCTTTCCATAAAGCACATGATAACGGGAATCGGATTCATCCAGATAGGTAGCTCCTTTTGCATAAAACAGAGCATCCCAGTATTTTTGTTTTTTGCAAAGGAGATTGGCAATGGAATAATATACTTCAGGATTGTTGTCTTCAACATTCATTGATTTCCTGTAATATTCCAGGGCTTCTTCATATTCATTCAAATAAAAATAACAATTTCCTATAAACAAATAAATTTCAGCGGATTCCGGATCAAACGAAAGGTATTGCTTATAATATCTGATTGCTTTGCTGTATTGATCATTGTCCTCCAGTATAACAGCCAATTCATAAATTGAATCAATGTATTCCGGATTTATGGCTACCGCCATTTCATAAGCTTCAATAGCCTGGTCTATTTCGCCAACTTTATTATACAGGTTACCAAGGGAAAACCATACATGTTCAGAGTAAGGTTCTACATTAATATAATGGTTATAATAGACAATGCTTTTTTCGGGATTACCTGCCCGGTCATAACAATAGGCAAGGTCATACAATACCATCAGATTTTCCTTATCCAGTTCAAATGCCTTTAAAAGATATTTTATCGCCTCTTTATATAAATCTGAAAATTGTAGCGTCTGAGAGATATTTTGCAGTACATCCAGCATCTCCTCCGTGTCATCAACGAGGTTCAAAGCTTTATCAAAGTAATCCTGACATTCAGCAAGATTCCCCAGAAGCAACAGCGAATGTCCTTTGGTAAGATAGACATCAGAATTGGTAGATTCGATATTTTCTACTTTCTCTAAAGCGTTCAGGGCCCGCTCGGGATTTTTATTTCTGAGATGAATCTGTGCCTTTTTGATCATCAGATGAATCGAATCGGGATGCAATTGAAAAGCATATCTAATAGCTTTCAAAGCCTTCCCGTTGTGCTCCATATCCATATAATACTCCACTAGCTGTTCAAATTCCTCTACATCAAAGTAATAATTCAAATTACTTTTGAGCATTTGTTCATACTTTGAGATCAAGGCTCCGAATCCACTGTTATTGAAATAACTATTAGCAAAATCCCCTTTCATAAAATGCCACAAATTTGCCGTAAATCTATAAATAATTTTGCTTCTAACAAGTTGGTAAATAATTAAACATTATGCCTTCTTCAACAAACCCTCATTGTGATTTCCCCCCGGACTCCTCCCGGTTTAAAAGAAGATTGTATATAGAATTATAAAGATAAGAAATAATTTGTAACTACCAATTCCTAATTGAAAATTTATGGTTCCAAAGCGCATCGCTTCGTACCGGCAATTTTGAAACTTTTATTATAAGTCACAAATCAGGTAGTTTTTCGATATCGCCCTACAGCCAATCCTAAACTTATGAAAGCATAAATTAAAAGGCTGCAAAATTCGGTTAAGATATCCATGAACCCGGATCCTTTCAGGAGTATCATACGGATAACCCTCATGAAATAAGCAATCGGGTTAATTACGTTTGCCTTGTTCGCCCAATCGGGCATGCTTTCCGTGGGGGTAAATATTCCGCTCATTAAGATGAAAACCAGCATAAAGAAAAAAGTAACAAACATAACCTGTTGCTGATTCTCTGAAATGATTGAAAGGAATAAGCCGAATCCAAGGATAACCAGAAGATAGATGACGGCAAAGCCAAACAGTAGTGGCAGACTTCCTACAATCGGGACATGGAAGATCAGTTTTCCCAGGAACAGACCAAAAGCCAGTTCAAACAGGGCAATAACCAGAAAAGGCAATAATTTCCCAATGATGAACTGATATTTTTTAATGGGGGTCACATTGATCTGCTCAATGGTTCCCATCTCCTTCTCCCGAACAATATTCATAGCGGTAAGAAAAAGGCTGATGATGGTTACCAGGATCACCAGTATTCCGGGCACCATGTATATTTTATAGTTCATTTCCGGGTTATACCAAAAGGAGTAAACTATTTCGACAGGCTGTTTGCCGGCCATTTGTGGTTGTTTGCTCCATTCTGTGGCTATATTGCTGTTATAATCCGAAATGATCGTTGAAGAGTAAGCATTTATCAATCCTGCTGCATTCCCGTTAATGGCATTGATCAATAATTGTAAATCTGCATGGTTTTCTTTTCTGAGATCATGTTCAAACCGTTGCGGAATGTTTAATATAAGATCAGCTTTGTTCTGGAGAATTCGTTCTTTTCCTTCATTTATATTAAAGGAGCGGGTGATGACATTATAAAAAGGTGAAGCTTCAAACTTATTGATCAGCTGCCTTGACGCAGAAGACAAATCCTGGTCAACCACATAGATATCGATGTTTTTCATGTCAAAAGTAGCGGCATTGACCAGTATTAAAAGCTGTACAAATGGCATAACGACAATCATTGCCAGCATGGTCCGGTGGCGGAGAATCTGTATAAACTCTTTTTTTACAAATCCTCTGAAACGTTTCATACAAATTATGGGATCAGTTGATTGTCAATTTACCGAACGGGCAATTTGCACAAAAACATCATTCATAGTTGAGGCCTTATATCTGGATTTAAGATTACCCGGAGTATCCAGGGCTTCAATCCTTCCCTGGTCCATAATGGACACCCGGTCGCAATATTCCGCTTCATCCATATAGTGGGTTGTTACAAACACCGTAACTCCTCCGGATGCAGTTTCATAGATCATTTCCCAAAACTGCCGGCGGGTGATCGGGTCCACGCCACTTGTAGGTTCATCCAGAAAAACAATCCGGGGCTCGTGCATGATGGCAATGGAAAAAGCCAGTTTTTGCTTCCATCCAAGGGGTATGGATGCAATCTTATAATTTGAAGAATGGGTGAAATTCAACTTTTCCAACAGGTGGTCTATTCTTTTCCTTATCTTCATGCGCGATAATCCATATATGCCCCCATAAAACCTGAAATTTTCCTTTACCGTCAGATCTTCATAAAGCGAAAATTTTTGGCTCATATAGCCGATGTTTTTTTTGATCTCCGGTTCCCTGTGGCCCCTTGATTTCAGATATGTCCTCAGCTTTTCCGTGTCAATATCCGGGATGTGCAGGGTAAAGTGGATGTATTCCCCGAAAGGATATACGGAAGCAATTGCTTTATAATCCCGGAGGTCCTGGAGCAGGCTATACTGATGGCTGGCCCTGGCTGCCCAGATGGTGCCTGGATAATCGGCCAGGATTTTATCGGGTGGATTGATTGACATAATCTTTCCTTTTTGTATGAGCGCCACACGGTCACACATACCGGCTTCATCCATATAAGGCGTGGATACAAGTATGGTGATTTCCTGTGCTTTAAGCTTCATAAGCATTTCCCAGAATTCTTTTCTTGAAACGGCATCCACCCCCGTAGTGGGCTCATCCAGCACAAGTACAGAAGGTTTATGAATCAGCGCACAGCTCAGTGCCAGCTTCTGTTTCATCCCTCCTGAGAGATCTCTGGCCAGCCGATCCTTAAAAGGCTCAATCTGCCTGTATATGTCCTCAATCAGATAATAATTCTCCTCAATGGTGGTATCAAAAATGGTGGCGAAAAATTCCAGGTTTTCCCTTACCGAAAGATCCTGGTATAAAGAAAACCGGCCGGGCATATATCCCATAATCCTACGTATCTCTTTATAATTTTTTACCGTATCCCATCCTTCCACCCTGGCAGTCCCTTCATCCGGTATCAGCAAGGTAGTCAGGATACGATACAAAGTGGTTTTTCCCGCCCCGTCGGGTCCGATCAAGCCAAACAATTCCCCTCTCTCTACTTCGAATGTGGCATTGTCAACAGCGATAATCTCACCGTAAATTTTTCTTATTGAATCAATCTTGACTGACTTCATCGTTTATTCCTGCCTGATTTTTGTGTAACGAATGACTTAAACCAAAAAGAGTTAAAATACCATCTTTTCATTTGCACTTTTTTCAATCTCAAAAGTTTACTTCCCCCGGCATTCCGATCTTGATCCTCCCGTCGTTTTTCACACGGACTTTGACTGCATATACCAGATCAACTCTTTCCTCTTTGGTTTGGATGATTTTAGGGGTAAATTCCGCTTCCGGTGAAATCCAGCTTATCGTCCCCTCAAGTTTTTGATTTTCTTTCGCGTTTTTATCAATCAGCACTTCAACTTCCTGCCCGATATTAACATGGGGAAACTGGGCCCCACTGATGTATACCTTCAAAATCATCTGCGAGAGATCGGCAATTTTGTTAAGCGCTTTCCCCGGAGCAGCAATCTCCGAAGGCTCCAGATATTTATCAAGCACCGTACCTTTTATAGGATTCGTTATCTTACATTTATCCATCTGGGTATTCACCTCTTTGATTCGTTTTTTCAGAACCTTCATCTCCGAATATACGGATTGGTTCCGGGTTTTGACAGCTTTCAGCTTTTTGCGTGCTACATTCAGCTTCCCCTGTATCTCATCATACTGCTAATCGGTGGCGGCATCTCCTTCCAATAGTTTCTCAATTCTTTTCTTTTCGATGAGAAGCGTTTGAATTTGTTCTTTTTGGACTTCAGCCTCAGCTTCGATATTGGCAAGTTCGGCATTATGAGCGTTTTTTCGTGTTTCAAGCTGTTCTCTCTTTACAGCCAATATGGAGGTGTCTATCCACCCCACCCGTTTACCGGCCTTTAAAGTTTCTCCTTCCTCCAAATCTATGCTGAGTACTTCACCCTGGGATTGAGCGGAGACCAACACTTCTCTGGATTCAAAATTGCCATAGGCATCAGACTTTTCGTTGTCTGAAGCACAGCTTGCGAATATCATTAAACCGACTGTGACTGCTTTGTGTATTTTGCTTGTCTCACGATGGAATCCGCATGTTACTCATGTTCTTGTTGTGCAGGTCACTGCATACGGGTTTCATTTTTTTATGGCATTTTTCACAAATTCAGACACTACTTTTTTTCTTTCAAGGAGAAAGGCATTATAGGCCTCACTGTCATTGTTGAATAGCATACGCTGCATCATAGGCCGGGCTGCAAAGGGAAAGATACACAGAGAAAGGACATTGATTAGCAAATGTTCGGGATTTATTGGTTTAATTTCTTCATTTTGGGTGGCCTTTTCAAATTGTTTCAGAATCAATTGCGGCTCTATTCCTTCTTCCAGAAATATATTCAAAAGCCGGTCCGGATCCCGCTGTATTTCCTGCAAAATGAATAAAGGCACAAACTGATTGTTAAGAAGCACCTCCATATATTCCTCCACAAACCTGTCTATCTTTTCTGTAACCAATGCATCTGAAAAAATAATGCTTTTGATCTCGGGAATGAAATTCCGGATGGCCAGCCTGAATACAGCCAGAAATAATTTGTCTTTACTTCTGTAATAATAATGAAGCAATGATTTATTCATTCCTGCTTCATTGGCTATTTCCTGCATCCTGGCTCCTGTCATCCCCTTTCGTATGAATACCCGTTTGGCAGCCTGAAGGATGCGCTTTTCCGTATTTTCTTCTGTTTCTGACATAGAATCGATCAATTGATTTGACCATCTGGTTTAACTATTACGTTTAACCAAGTGGTCAAAAATACAACCAAACTTTAACCCGACCAAATAATTGGGAAAAAAATTTATATTTTTGTTGTTAAAGAAAAATTAATTACCATGCGTCAATTCATCCTGCTTCTCGCAATCCTTTTTTTAACCATGGGTGTGCCGGCTCAAAACATCATACACAAACATTTTGCTCTGATCGATTATAACCTGAAGATCTCCAACAATTATCTTAATGACTAACAACGGATCGCATCATGTTTTAGGCATCATGTCGGGATCATCTCTCGATGGACTTGACCTGGCTTATTGTACCTTTCAAGAACAAGACGGAGGATGGAATTATCAGATCAAACAGGCGGAGACCCTCTCCTATGACAAGCCGTTGGCGGATCAGCTTGGCAAATTAAACGAAATTGCAGCAGAGGCGTTTGTTCATCTGGATATGCGGCTTGGTAGATTTATCGGTGATGCCGTCAACCGCTTTATAGAAAAGCACCAGCCGGAAAAGATTGATTATATTGCTTCTCATGGGCACACTGCATTTCATAATCCCTCAAAAGGGTATTCCTCTCAAATAGGAAATGGAGCCACCATAGCCGCTTTAACAAAAATCCCGACCATTACGGATTTCCGCTCACTGGATGTTGCCCTTGGTGGGCAAGGAGCTCCGCTCGTTCCAATCGGTGATGCCTTGCTGTTCGCGGAATATGATTATTGTCTCAACCTGGGCGGATACAGCAACATCTCCTTCGATAAGAAGGGCAAACGGGTGGCTTTTGATATCTGTCCGGTTAACAAGGCCATTAATTACCTGGCCGGCCAGGCAGGTCAGTCAATGGATAAGGACGGGAAGATGGCGAAGCAGGGCGCTGTTGATGAAGATTTACTTAATCTTTTGAACAATCTGGATTTTTACCATATGCCGCCTCCAAAATCATTAGGGGATGATTGGTTGAATGCCCGGTTCCTGGAGGTACTGAGAAATGCTTCCCATATATCCCTTCATGATCAGCTTAGAACGGTGTATGAACACATTGCCATACAAATAGCGAACGCTTCGGATGGAACCGAAGAAGCAACCATTCTGGTTACAGGAGGTGGCGCCCACAATCGGTTTTTGATGGAACGCATCCGAGAACGAAACATTAACCGGCTTGTCATTCCTGAAAACCGGCTTGTGGAATTCAAGGAGGCATTGATATTTGCATTTATGGGAGTTTTGCGAAGCAAAAGCAGGATCAACTGTCTTGCCTCGGTCACCGGTGCTTGCCGGGATTCCAGCGGAGGCATTATCTATCTGATTCAATCAGTAAAGCAATAGTATATGGGGTGTATATAAATGATTGATCCGGAGCACAAGCATTTTCCGCCATTAAATATTTATCTATTTTAAGTCAAATCAATAATTTATAATCTATGAAAACTTATCTGTCAAAATTAGCGTTGATCGTTATCTTCGCATTTTCAGGTTATTTAACCAGTGAAGCCTGCACCAATTTCCTGGTAACAAAAAGTGTATCCACAGATGGTTCTACCATGATCACCTATGCAGCAGATTCCCATGTGCTGTATGGCGAGCTTTACTATAAGCCGGCAGCAGATTATCCGAAAGGAGCCATGCTCGATGTATATGAATGGGACACCGGTAAATATCTGGGTGAAATTCCCCAGGTGCGCCATACTTATTCAGTAACCGGCAACATGAACGAACATCAGGTGTCCATAGGCGAAACCACATATGGCGGACGCGAAGAACTTGCTAAAAAAGACACCAATGCCATCATGGATTACGGGAGCCTGATGTATATTACGCTGCAAAGAGCCAAATCGGCCCGCGAAGCCATCAAAGTGATGACTACCCTGGTAGATGAATATGGTTACTACAGCACCGGCGAGTCATTCTCCATTGCCGATCCGAACGAAGTATGGATTTTGGAAATCATAGGGAAAGGAGAATATGGACCGGGAGCTGTATGGGTTGCCCGGAAGATTCCGGATGGCTATGTTTCGGCTCATGCCAACCAGGCCAGAATAAGGACTTTTCCCCTTGCCGAAAACAATGCGGCAAGCATAACATTCAGCAACATCAATGAAATTTTCAATCCGGATGTTGAGACAGTCTATTCCGATGACGTGATCTCCTTTGCCCGCGAGAACGATTTTTATGAAGGAAGTGATGAAGATTTTAGCTTTTCCGATACCTATGCCCCCATGACATTTGGAGGTGCCCGTTTCTGTGAAGTGAGGGTATGGTCATTCTTCAAAGACCTGCATGATGACATGGACCAGTATCTTGATTATGTGAAAGGCGACGAGCTGGATAACAGAATGCCCTTGTGGGTCAAACCGAACCAGAAAATCTCCGCACGTGACATGATGAATTTCATGCGCGACCACCTTGAAGAGACCGATCTGGATATGAGAAAAGACTTCGGTGCCGGGCCGTTCGACCGTCCCTACCGGTGGAGACCCCTTACCTGGGAGGTAGATGGTGAAACCTATTGCAATGAAAGGGCTACTGCAACCCAACAAACCGGCTTCTCATTCGTGGCGCAGGCCAGAAACTGGCTGCCCGATCCGGTGGGAGGCATTTTCTGGTTCAGTGTGGATGATGCCGCCAGCACGGTTTATACTCCACTTTATGCAGGACTGCAAAAGGCGCCTGCCACTTACGCTGAAGGCAACGGCTCTATGATGGAATGGTCTGACAATTCCGCTTTCTGGATATTCAATCAGGTTTCCAACCTGGCTTATACCAGATACAACCTTATTCATCCCTATATACACGATCTACAGCAGGAACTGGAAAAACGTTATGTGCAATACACCTCAATGGTGGATCAGGAAGCCGAGGAACTCTATAAAGAAGACAAACAGGAAGCGATCGAATTTGTCTCTGATTTTTCTGTGGATAACGCCAATTCTTTGGTGCATAAATGGAAACGATTCTATCAGTTCTTATTTATGAAATTCGTGGATGGTAATGAAAAGGTCACAGAAGGCAGGGAGTTTCAAACCAACGGAACAGGGGTTGTCAGGGTGGAACATCCCGGATACAGCGATGACTGGTACAAGAAGCTGATTGAAGAAACCGGGGATAAGTTTAAAGTTCCGGAAAATTAAACAATTCAGCCCTCCAGTGCATGGCATTGTTTGGTGGATATAAGAAATTTCCGGGGAAGTATATGGCATCTGAAAAAATATTTGTAATATTGCGCCCTGTTAATAAGGAATTGAAACTATAAAATACGATACGGTCATGGACTTAATGAAAGAAGTTGAAAAGGAATTCGGCACTGACAACAAGATACCTCAATTCAGGGCCGGAGATACGATTACAGTACATTACAAGATTAAAGAAGGAAACAAGGAAAGAATCCAGAATTTTCAGGGTATTGTAATCCAGAGAAAGGGAGCAGGCCTTTCGGAAACCTTTACGGTAAGGAAGGTATCAGGCGGCGTTGGCGTGGAAAGAATTTTTCCCATAAACTCCCCCAATATACAGAGTATCGACATTAACAAGCGCGGAAAAGTAAGAAAATCCAAGATTTTCTATCTGCGTGGACTTACCGGTAAGAAAGCCAAGTCCAAAATTAAGGAAAGAAGGGTATAATGTGAATAGATTAAGATATGTAAAAGAAAAATCCCGTGTAATGCACACGGGATTTTTTTATGTTTGAATCCCTCAGATATTGATCAATATAAACAGGAATGCTAAGCCTGATGCTGGAGGTAAGCGTATTATATAACTATTTAGAGTCTGTCCATAAAATCAAGAAATTGGAGATAATCTCCTTACCGGGCCCGTTTTGCCAAAAAAAGCAAGAATTTGACCGGTAAGGTATTAAATGGTCTCTGTGTTACTCCATGCTTACTCTCTGTGAGCTCTGTGGTTCAAATATATAATATTAAACACAATCCACAGGGAAAGTGACCGAGAACACAGAGGATCTTATTCACTATTGATCTGAGATCTTCTCCGCTTCCTTTTTGGCCTGACGGATGATCATTTCGGCTTTATTGTCCGCTTCATTGATTAATTGCTGGGCTCTTTTATCTGCCTCTTTCCGGATTTTTCCGGCCGATTTTTCCGCAACCTGTCTTACCAGGAAATTTTTTCCCTCTGCTTCCTCCATGATCCTTTCAGCCTTTTTATCAGCTTCCTGTCGTATACGTTCAGCGGATTTTCGTGCTTCGGCCTTGATTTTTTCTTCTTTCTCCCTTGCGATAGCTATAATTTCTTCTGCTTTCTCGCCGGTAGCCTTCCGCACCTTCTCTTCTGCCTCTTCTTTTTTCCGTTCAATAGTTTCTTTAGCGGTTTGCTTCACCTGATCCTTCACGGAAGTACCTTCGGATCCTTCTCCAAAAGACAGACTGACACCGGGATCGGAAAATTCTCCTTTCAGATTGGCCTTGACATTAACTGTATTTCCGGGATCAATGTTCAGCCCTTTTGAAGCGGCCAGGCTCACCAGATTGTCAAAGGCCTGATTGGCGGCACCGCCGAAAGCGGATCGAGGTATCTTCATGTCGATCATATAATCCATGGTTTTATCAAAGCTTTGAGAGCCTGAAATGTTCATATCCATGCCAGCAAAGCTTACACCAAAAGGTTTGACGATCAGCTTGCCATCTCTGAGAATGAAATTGACCCGCACATCCTTAAAACTTTGTTCTTCCGATTTGGTCAATTCCAGGGCAGATAATACCTTACCGAAAGACCGGCTACCCTGCAGGCTTATCTTTTCGCTCCGTAGTTCCCCAAAACCGGTTATGGATTCAACCACCGGATACATATTCTGCTGAAGGTTCGACATGTATTCCATATCCATGGAGATCTCCCCCTGTGCCTTCTTTAGTATGGGCGCAATGCTATCCATCATGCTAAAAGATTTCAGAGCATTCTCTATTTGAAGGTTTTTCATGGCCAGGTTGAAATTCACATAGGGTTTTGCCGTATCCTGGGTGCTGTACTCACCATTGGCGGCAAGATGGCCGTCAAACAGGTCCATGTTGAAATTATCCAGATATACTTTTTCTTCCCGCAACAGGATGGTACCTTTGGCGTTGCGTATATTCATCCTGTCATAAAGAATATGATCAAATGATGATGCCAGTTTGATATCCATTCTTTCGGGCACCTCAAACAGAGAGAGTTCCACATCTGCGGTATCGGGGGTTTTCTCCACATCTCCTTCTGTCAGAAACTGGTTGGTATTTAAATAACCGGATGAAAAATTAAAATCCCCCCGGAGTACACCGTCTTTCAGTACGTAATGAAGGTAATTGGACAGATTGCCGGAAAAATGCAGGTCGCTCTCCCCTATTTTGGCATCAAGCTGTTGCATATTCAGATATTGGGGTGTAAATACCATATTGGCATTCATGTCCACCGGGGCAGGCAGATCCTTGCTGTCAAAAAAGAGACTCTCCAGCGTCACTGTGCCGTCTGCCTGAAAGGCATCATAATCCTCCTGCTCAATCATTGACAGGCTGCCTTTCAGTTTGAGATCGGAATTGATGGTTCCCCTGAGATCGGAATCTTCTATGGGTACCACATCGGCCAGATTGTCCAGAACAATCTTTCCATCCATCTCTCCGTCAATGGTAGGATCGTTTATTGGCGTACGCAGGTTGAAGGAAGCATCAAACGGACTACCGGCCAGTTCGATATGAAAATTCTCCAACTGCACCTTCGTGTTGTCTGGCTTTTTGCCGTCAAAATAAGTTTGCAGGGATATGGCAATGTTATCTGCTTTTTTGGGCAGATCGGGGTAGCTGAACATGGCATTTTGCACCTGCAGGTTCATATCCAGCGAAGGCAAAATGCTGTCCTGATAATACCCCGAAACCGACCCATTAAGGGAAAGCTGGCCAGAGGTTTCCAAATCCTGGAAATCGTGCATGTAAATGGCCGGCACCAGGGAGAGCAGGCTTTTAAAATCGGCCTTGTTGGTGCCAAAGGTAAGGTCGGTGTTGATCCGGTCGCTTTCCAGCATCTCAACCAGCCCGTCGAAGTTAAGGGAAAGCCCGTTTATCGAAAAACGGTTGTCACGGATGTGGTATCTCCCCTCAGCAAGATTGGCTCCGACTCCCGATTCAAACTGCACATTGGCCTGATTCAGGTATTTTACGGCTCCCATCTTAAAATTCACCGGGTTGATATCCATATTGAGGCTCATCTCGGAGGAATCAGCACCTAGATCGCCCCGGAGCTCAAAATTCAGGTTTTGTAGAGATGCCAGCATGTTGGCTGTATTATCCTCAAAAACAATATGGCCTTTCTCAATCCGGAAAGTTTCGAGATCCACCCTGTAATCGGTAGAAGCTGCTCCCGTATCGGCAGGTTCCTCTTCCACCTCTTCTGAAGGTTTCATAATATCCCAGTTTACAGAACCATCGGTGGCCACCTTGGCATGTACCCTGGGCTTAATGAGGTATACCCCTTTAACGGCAATGTTCTTTCTGAAGATGCTGAAAAGCGCCACCCCGGCATCAAGCGACTCAAAACGAACGAGGGTGTCCTGCTCGAACTGGCCTTTGCCTGTGACTATTAGATGGCTCATCCCCACATTCAGGTTGGGAAACCGTTTGAACATGGAAAGCCTGACATCTTCGAACTCTACCCGGGCATTCAGATTTTCATTGATGATTGACTTGGTTTGCTTCAGTATATCGTCCTTAAAAAAATAGGGAATGGCAATCATCAGAGCGATAAGCACAACGATGATGATGGAAAGGATCTTCAGAAATTTTTTCATATAGATGGATTTAACAATGGATGCACTTTCAAATTTAACAATAATGAATCATTTTACTTACGATTGGATGGAAAATTTGTTTGGAATAAGGTTGATTTTGACATATAAAGAAATATACGGGGGATATGGACTTATATATGTTTTGTATCGAAGGGGTTGTCGAAAACAGAAAATATGATATGCTCCCTATCGGAAGCGATAAGTGATTATACAAAGGTTGAGATTCAGAATATAGAAGACGATATCCGGGATATCACCCTTGATATGATTAACATAGAAAGCGGGGTTATGGATATGAAAAGTGATATAATGGATATCGGCACGGATATACAGTTATATGGAGTATGATATTTGGAATATAAAACCTAATGTCCAAGATATAAAAATCGATATCCTGAAAATCGATCTCGATGTCTCAGATATCGGTTCTGATGTAAAAAATTATGAATGAATATGTTGCTCTTTCGCTGATTGCTGTTTTTTGGCTTTGCAGGAATATTTTTAAATCATGAATTTCTTCTTGGAGTTGCTTTATGAAAAAATTAATAAATAGCCTGCAGCTTGCGGAATAAGCTTAATCTGCTAATTTACCATCAATACAGCCAATCGACGGGGAAGCGGGTTATCTGGGTAGTATTCAGACCGCCTTCCCGGCGGTCACCGGCACAATGACCAAGCAGTACATAATCGCCCCCGAAATGAATTGCGGTATAGCAGTACCAGCCATGCGGATCATCTTCCAGAGTTTTTAAGTTGTTCCAGGTTTTTCCCTCATCCTTGGAGATGGCCACATTAAAAGGTGTTCGTTTCTGATTATCCGGATTGTTGTTCCACATTAGCAACAAATCGCCGGTCTGGGGAATTCGCTCTATACTTGCCGGAGACCGTGGTGAAGAAATGTTTCCCGGGCGGACAGGCAGCCAGGTTTCTCCCTGATCGGCCGACCAGGTTAAATACTGCACATTTTGATCGGTGCGCATGAACATCAATAGCCGGTTGTCCTCCAGTTCCACCACTCCCGGTTCCTGAAGCATCACCGAGTCACCGCTTACCGTACTGTTTGGACGGAGTACGGTGGTGCCGCGCCGCCAGCTACGGCCTTGGTCATCGGAGAGATAAACCATGATATCGCCATGTCCGGTATATTCTTTATAATCGGGCGCATTATGACGAGCAACCGGAGCAATCAGCCGTCCATCCGACAGTTGGACCACCCGGTCATTGTTCAATACATAATACCCCATTTCCTCTTCCGGTATGATCTCAATGGCATCGCTCCAGGTTTTGCCCTCATCATTACTGATTCTCATAACAGGCCGGCAATCAATGAGTGAATTCTTACGAAGATAAAACAATGCGATCTCACCGGTTTGAAGTCGCAAAAGGGACACAGACATGACATTCATACCTCCTTCATTCGGGATGATCACCTCATCTTCCTGCGTCCAGGTTTTGCCTTCATCATCTGAATAACGCGCAGCCAGACGGGCGGCTTCATGATCTCCCCCGCCGCCGGTAAAATGTGTATAAATAAACATCAACCGGCCGTCTTTCAGCCGGATGAAATCCCCCTCACTATTGCGGGGATTGCCGTTCCCCGGCGGAAGCAGCACATTTCTTGTCACAGGGGAATCCTCCTTGGTTGACTGGGCATAGATGTTTTGTTTACCAGCCACTATAATTAAGGTGGTAATCAGAAGTGCGGTAAATATGGGTCGAATATTCATTTTTTTCAGTGTATTCATAAAATATTTGCATTAAAGGCACATCACTCAAAAATCAACCTGAAATAGTACAGGTCTGCCTGTTCCGTTCCATGCATCTGTGCACGCTCGGTAAATACAACAAGGTATTCCTTTTCATTTATCGGAGCGATAGTGGGATAACCATAAAGGTTTTTGTTTAATGGGCGGTTCTCATCAAAGTCCTCACGGGCCCAAGGTCGCAGCAGTTCCTGCCGTAAAGTCCAGTTTTTCGGTTTACCTGTCACATCCTGAGGACTGGCTGTGTAAATAAAGAGGCTGTTTTGCTCGTTTGGCCGGGAATACCGGTCACTGGTCAAAGCGATCAGCAAATTGCGCTGCTGATCGTATATCAATTGTGGTGCGCAGCCCCAATGTTGATTCGGGGGTATGTTGGTCTGAACTGGATCGGTCCATGTCTGCCCGTTATCATGGCTTTCCACTTGCACCAAAGGATGTTCGGATTCCCGCTGGTCATCCCTTATCAATGCAATAATCCGGCTATCTCCGCAATAAGTCCCTGCAATCTCACTCAATTTATAATCCCGATTGTCGGTGATCAGATTGTATTCCTCCCACGACGTGCCGTCCTGGCTAAAAGTAATATACCTCCGACATCCGGGCATAGCATATTTATCCGTTTCCGGAATATAAAACATCCGGCCGGTGCTCCATACGCCGCGAAAGTCAGTAGAATCCGGATCACTCCATGCTTTGGATTTCTGAGGTTCAGACCATGTTTGTCCGTTATCGTCGCTGTACATGAAATAGCGGGCTACTGTCTCTTCTCCGTCATATTTTCTGAAAAACACAACGATTCTCCCCTCTTTTGTTATTCCCCCGTGCACATTCCGGTCATCGTATTGATGGCTGTTATAAATCGTCTTAACCTCTCCCCATTGATCCGTTTCAGGATTATAGGAAATCTGTGCGATATAACCGTCCATGCCTACATGATCGCCTTCAATACCCGGATCAACCCTAAAAAGCAACAATATTTTGCCATCGTCAAGCGGAACGAGAAAACCTTCGCTGGTATGATCCGCCCCGGAAAGCAATGGTTTGAAGGGTGTGGTGCGTAAATTCCAATCTTTCTCCGAATCTTTACATCCAGTCATAAGGATGATCACTGCTGACAAGAAAAAGATAAATTTCAATAAGCTTTTCATCATTTGATTCAGGTATCTTAAAAGGATGCTTGTCAATCTATAAAGGCGCTCAGCGGCTTTATTAGGCGCTTAAAGGGCAACTTGAACCAACATGTTGTTCAAACTTAATCTAAACATTGGTTTCTTCCGCGAAGCGCTTTTTTTCAGGCTTGTCCTGAAAAAAGGTAGTACCTTACCGGTCAAATTCTTGCTTTTTTTGGCAAAACTTGCCCGGTAAGGTAAAGACATAAAACATATTGACTTGAATCCTGCAAATTACAATAGCCGCTAGGCGTCATACTCAGAATAAGTTAACTTTTTAAGCTGGGATCTTATTCCAGTTCAATATCCACTACGAGGTGCTCATCGCTTCTGACATAGGCGGTCGCCACTTCATAGGTAAGCGTTTCCTGTCCGTCATGGGCTGTAATAACCTGTGAAGACTGGGGATACAGCGTGATATTCTGTGTCCCGTCGCCCGATTTCAGTTCCATTTCAAAGTACAGATCGCTGTTGTTTTTGATTTCATAATAATTTACAGCCTCTTCATCTTCCTTGCTCTCACCTCGGGTATGGTACGCAGGAGTCGTTTCAACACAGGCGTTGAACAATCTCCTTACATGTTTTTCTTTTCCTGCAATGTATTCACTGGCCCAGGCGACAGTTCTGCCTTCCTCCAGGGCATCTCTGACCGAAGAGGCTGTTCTTTCTTCTGCAAAAACAAGGGTCATTGACCGATGCACTGGGCCGCCAAGATCATAGTCGTGTTCCACCAGGTTGTGTATATCGGATGTGCCCATTACGGCCAGGTCATTATCCACGCACCAGTCGAGCGCTTTTTTATATAATGAAAAACCGTTGATCACTTCAATGCCGTGAAGCATATCTTCATTTTTAAGCTCATCAACAAAATCAAGCCATTCGTAGGAGCCTTCAACCTGATTTACTTTCCATCCCGGATGGTTCCAGAAGATGAAAGCGTCCTGTTCATCTGCTTTCATCACAGCCGCTTTGTCTTTATCACTGTCGGTATCCTCAATGTACCCGGAAGCATCGTCAATAAACAGTGCATTGAAGTGTCCCGGGGGAGTGTTCCGTGTTATTTCCGTTCCTTTTATAAAGACAATGTTGTTCTCAGCAGCCCTTTCTTTGGCCAGTTCGTATGCCCGGTTGTGATTGATATCCACATACTCCGAATGGGGCAGGTATTCAATATGATCCGTGATGGCAAGCACATCCAGACCTTCCTGCCAGGCCTCCTGAACCCTTACATTGGGCCATACATGCCCGTCGGAAAACATGGTGTGCGTGTGAAAATCACATTTTAATGTTTGATAACCATTCACATCCGGGATGTTAATGATTTTACGCTTTGTTGGATTTCTGAATTCGTTCATCCGCAGGACACCATCTTCCTCCTGGGCATTTACCAGTGTAGCCCCCATGATCAGGAGCGAAAGGAACAATTTGATTCTACGCATCATTTTATCTGTTTTGGTTAAACATAAATTATGAACGGTTAATCATCTGACATTTTTTTAGTTTAATACAAAAAAGAGCTGTTCATTCGTTCAAAGATACACAATTCGGAAGGATTTTTCAATAAGATTTTAGATGCTGAAAAATTTATATGCGGGCAAAATTTATTATATTTGCCTTTGCAAAATGATGGACCTGTAGCTTAATTGGATAGAGCGTCTGACTACGGATCAGAAGGTTGGGGGTTCGAGTCCTCCCAGGTTCACAGACCTGCCGTCAAAGGCGGGTTTTTTTTATGGCCAGGGTTCCCCGGGGAGTTTGAGGAGTTGCATGAATAAACACAATACGTAAGCAGTATGGAACGAGGTCAGCAGACTACCCCTAATTTGGACAAGCCAAAACCAAACAAGATACTTTCAAGGAATTTAATGTATTTCCGTTTTGGCTTGTCCAAATTAGAAGCAGTGCAAACCAGAGAATGATTCCTTGAAGTAAAACAATATGGTCATTGTTTATTCCGGGTCGTATCCTTTCCCACAGAACTTCCGAACAAAAATCCGATAGGCTCAAGTCCGGGGCTATAATTTGAAATAATATTGATCATAGCGAATATAGGTACAAATAAAACCATGCCGGCTATTCCCCAGATTAATCCACCTAATATTACTGCCAGTATTACTATTAAGGGGTTTAACTTCACTTCTTTTCCTATGACAAGAGGTTCCAGTACGTAACTTTCTGTCAATTGTATGATGATAATGATGACAGTAAATAACAGCACACTTTGTATATTCTCAAAAAAGATGACAGCAAACAAAATAGGCATTAACCCACTTACAAAAGGTCCGAAATAAGGTATTATGGTGATCAAAGTACCAAAAATAACAAGGAGAACGGCAAAAGGAAGATCAAAAACCAGGAAAGTAATATAATACATGATTGCCAACAAAACCATTATTTGTGCCCTTCCCCACAAATAATGAAAAACTATCTTATTGATTTTACCAAGTGCTTCAGTGGAATCATCCTTCTTCTCTTTACGAACATACATCATTATGAATTCATGAATTTTCTTTCTATATAACAACAGTAAAATAACATAAAGCAATATGATTAATAAATCAATCAATGAATTGATCAAGCCCCTGATAAATTGTGTAACATATGTTTCTATATTACCTAAAAATTCTTCCGATCTTTTCTGTAAGATATTACTCTGTCTCTCAATCGACAAATTTGTAAGAGATGCAATTTGGTCCTGAACATCTCTGATAAAGGATTTTAATTCATTTCCAAAGGAAGATATCTCTAATACAAATTGATTCAACTGAAATATAAAAAGAGATAATATAGCGCCAATGACAATAAATAGAACGAACGTGCTGATTATTGCGGCAAATATCCGATTGATACCTTTAGACTCCAAAAAATTACAAAAAGGCATCATAAGTGAAGCCAATAAAATTCCAAAAGTAAGGGGTTTTAAGAAAGGTGCGCCAAAATATAAAACCGCAACAATCAGTACAGTGAATAAGAGAATTTTATTAATTTTTGTCAATTGGTTCATCCTGTATCTGTTTTTTCCAAAGTACAAATTTAGATTATTCGTTTCGTTTTTCAGGAATATTTCATCTGTATAAAATTAATTTTAGTACCTTTACATATATAAAAAGCAGGCAATTCTCCGGAATACTCCCTTTGCCTCAACTTTTGCCATAGTTCAACAATGTACACATCTCACAATATAATCCAAAATAATAAGTATATACTTCTTCGATTTGTATTATTATAAATGAGTTCCTTCTTAGATGACACTAAAAATCAACACAAGCATTTCCAGAATATGGATAAAGTATTAATTGTTCCCCGCGAAAATATCGGGCGAAATTTCATTCCTTCGGAATATCTCCCCAAAGGTGAAGATGAATACTTCCAGCGCAACAAGCAGGTCATGCCTCCGGAATCCGGATGGCGACATCTGAAGGTGGATGAAGTGGAGCAACTGGTAAAAAACAGCAATACGGCTGAGAACTGGGATGATATATGGGTCACCGGTGAATTTGATGCGAACCTGGTTAAGAATTCAAAATTTTTCGGTCTTACCAGAATCGGACGCATGCGGAATATCACGCTTCAGCATCATGACCTGAGAATGCCTGCCGGAATTACGAACAGTCTAATAATATCCTCCGATATCGGTGATGATGTCGCCATTCATAATGTGCACTATCTGGCTCATTACATTATCGGTAATCAGAACATCCTGTTCAATATTGAGGAAATGCATACCACAGACCATGCAAAATTCGGCAATGGTATTTTTAAGGAAGGAGAACCGGAAGATGTGAGGATATGGCTCGATCTGATCAATGAAGCAGGCTGCCGTAGTGTTCTTCCTTTTGACGGTATGATAACTGCTGATGCCTACCTGTGGGCAAAATACGTGGATGACCAGCCGCTGCAGGATAATCTTAAAAAGATCACCCAAAACAGTTTTGACAATCGTCGCGGTTATTACGGAACCACCGGAAGCCATTGTATAATAAAAAATTCCTCTATACTGAAGGATGTTAAGGTTGCTTCCAATTGCTATATCAAAGGGGCCAACAAATTAAAGAACCTAACGATCAATTCATCGGAGGAAGAACCAACGCAGATTGGCGAAGGTGTGGAACTGGTCAACGGCATCATCGGGTATGGCTGTAAAATATTCTATGGTTCCAAAGCCGTACGGTTTATTATCGGCAACAATTCCAGCCTGAAATACGGTGCCCGGTTGATCCATTCGTTTTTGGGCGACAACTCCACCATATCCTGTTGCGAAGTGTTGAATAACTTAATCTTTCCCACCCACGAGCAGCATCACAACAATTCCTTTCTTATTGCGTCGGTGGTCATGGGACAAAGCAATATGGCGGCGGGAGCAACAATCGGCTCCAATCACAACAGCCGTGCCAATGACTGTGAACTACAGGCCGGCCGAGGTTTCTGGCCGGGGCTATGCACGAGTATAAAACATTCGAGCCGCTTTGCTTCCTATGTATTGCTTTCCAAAGCTGACTATCCGGCAGAGCTCGACATACCCTTACCCTTCTCATTGTTAAATAACAATGCTGCGAAAGACCAACTGGAGGTGATCCCCGCATTTTGGTGGATGTACAACATGTACGCCCTGGCCCGCAATTCATCTAAATTTCAAAAGCGCGACAAGCGAAAGCGCAAGGTACAGAAGATTGAATTCGATGCGTTGGCCCCGGACACGGCTGAGGAAATCTTCCATGCCCGCAGGTTACTTGAAATTTGGACCGCCAAAGCCAGCTTAAAGCAAAAGAACGCTTCGGAAAAAATAAAAGACGACGATGAGCTGGCTCTCTTAGGCCAGAAATTTTTAGGGGACAAAGAGGAATCAACCTCGGGTCTGGAAGTGTTGGGCGAACATATGGAAAAATCCGGCCGAAAGGTAAGGATCCTAAAATACCGGAAAGCCTACCATGCATACGGGGATATGTTGCATTACTATGCCGTTAAAAACCTTATGGAATATATGGGGGCTCATCCAAAGGAAACTTTCACCTCCATGACTGAAGCATTGAAGGGTGAACGCTGCAGAAATTGGGTGAACCTGGGCGGGCAAATCATGCAACAGGAAGATGTGGACCGGCTACGGTCGGATATTGGTTCCGGGAAATTAAACACCTGGCAGGAGATTCACAACAGATACGATGAACTTTGGGGAAAATATTCTCTTGACAAACAAAAACATGCATTTGCAACCCTGTGTGCATTGTACGGAACGGATAATTTTACGCAGGATCAATGGAAGGAAGCACTGGATAAGGCAGCAGATATTCAGCAATATGTTTGTGATCAGGTTTACCTGACCAGAAAAAAGGATTATGATAACACCTTCAGGCAGTCCACTTTCAGAAATATGGACGAAATGACGGCTGCCCTCGGTACTGTGGATGATAACGATTTTATTGTAAAGGTGAAAAAGGAAACGGAAGCGTTTAAAAAACAGATAAAAGATATGAAGCCAAAATAAAGCACCCTGCCTCGCCGGCAGGCGGCAAATTACAAATCTCAAATAACAAATAAATTCCAGACTTTAATGACAAAAATTCCAAACAATCACAAAGCATCTCATATTATAAAGTTTAGGTCATTTAAATTTTGTTTTTAGTGAAATTTGGTGTTTTAGTGTTTTCGTGGCTGAAAAAATTTTTAAACCCAATTAATTAAAATAAAAACAAGTATGTATCATGAATGAAGAAGCAAAAGTTTCTATCAGTCCAAGCGGCGAGCAATTTCAGTTACCAAAACCTGAGGAGTATAAAACTG
>JBKGZA010000012.1:0-33556 GCA_046545815.1 Bacteroidales bacterium | reverse complement strand
TTTTTTTGTGGTAAAAAGGTACACCCAATCTGGGCATACGCTGTAGAGCATATCAAATATTACAGATCACTCCCAAATTTTAAATCTCACACAAAAAACCAATCTACACGTTTTAATTAAAAATCAAACCCTTCCAGGCAAAGCAACCCCTTCCCCTTAAGCCCTATCAAACCCTCTGGCTTAAAATCAACACATGATCCCGGCCTTCTTTTCCCGTCTGAATTTTTAAGGCAGCACTTCGTCAGGGATTTCTTCAATATTCCTTATCCTGACATTCCTTAGATAAAGCTCACCGCCTTCGGATTGAATTTGAATCTGACCGGAAGTCAAAGGATTCACATTGCCGTTTTCATACTTTCCGGAATTGTAATTCACCATCACGGTTTCACCATTGACTACATGGACAGACATTCTATCATAGCAATAAAGGTCTATTTCGTTCCACTCGCCTATAGCCTTTTCAGCATCTTTACTCTTGGCTGCGATTTCACTCACGCCCTCTTCACCAAATGGTTGTTCCTCACCATTCGGATTATAACGGTAGTTCCCATCCTCTGTCTCTCTTACCGGAATTACACAATAGGTTTCTCCCATTCTATAAGAATCACCAACATTGCCTGTCATAAGCTGGAACTCATGGGAATTCTTCCAGGTATCGATAGCAGCTCCAAACGACCCATAACTATGGTATAGAAGTCCGCTGTTCCGATTGCCATAAACTTTACCCCCCCACTTGAATTCCATATGATAATGGTAGTTTTCAAACTGCTCTCTGGTAGCAAGTGCTCCGTTAACTTCGCCGGAGATCCTTATTACATTTTCCCCTTCATGTTGAGTGACCGAAAATACCTGTTCAGGAGTGACCTTTTCAGCCAGTTCTTCATGCCCTTCTATGGGCGTTCCCAGGAAAGTTTCCCAGTTTTCAAGGTTTTCTCCGTTAAATACAGGTTCCCATTCTGCTTTTTGCTGACAGGAGATCCCCAGCAACAGAACAAGGGCGGATAAAATGATGGCTGAATGTTTCATAGCAATAAAAATTTATGGGTTTATTATAAAGATTACCAAGATTCGAATATAGTACTTTAAAATCGGAAATACCAATTTGACTTATGAAATAGTAGAAAAAATTATTGTCTGGTATATTGGCGGAACTCCTCAGGCAAATTTTTATAATACCGGGTTGAGGCAGGAACCAAAGTCTCCTGCCCATTTTTTTCGATGATCTTCATCCCACTATCCTCAGAAAGAAGAAAATGAAGAAATGCGTGGGCTATTTCAGGATTCGGGGCATTCTCCAGCATAGTTACTCCGTAAATCATCGATTCACCCTGAACAGAAATATTTTTTCCGGGCCTTTTTCCTGCAATATCTACAGATACAGTATTATACCATTCTCTTAATTCTGGTTTTCCCAAATTGATGGAATCCGGAAGCATCAAATACTCAAATCCATGTTGCTCAGCAACTGACCGGTAAAGAAATATATAATCAATGACATCCGATTCAAGCAACGCCAGAAGATCGGTCTCTTTCGGACGCATATATTTGTTGTCTTTTGAAAGTATTCGATCTGCCATCCCGGGGCGCTCATAATATTTTTCAGCAAGTCTCAGACTTAATACAGTTCTGTAACCACAGGGATCAGAATCTGGGTCGCTCCTGCCATAAAGCACATCATCTCTTTGTATAATATTGAACCAGTTACTCTTATTGATTTCCCCGTTATATTTGGATGATTTTTGATATATGAGGGCCATCTCATTAGCGGCAAACCTGACCAGCCAATCCGTATATTCCGGGATCAGGAATTGATCGATCACTTTGTAATCCGCGGAAGCCATGATGTCACACTCCCGTTTAAGGTCCCTGATCTTACGGGCACACTCCACACTTCCTGAAACTTCCCTTTGAACGTTTATATCAGGATAACGCGTTTCAAAAGAATCGGCAATCTCTTTAAAAGGGACTGACAAACTCCCGGCATGAAAAATGACCAAATTTCCGGATAACGTATCCCGGCTTTGAGATTTGCTATTCCTCTCACATCCCCAAAGAAGAGATAAAATTACCAGGACAAATAATGACAATCCTTTTAATAGAATAAAAGGATGTGAGATGATGTCATTTTTCATATTCTTAGAAGGATTATCATCTTTTCATAAAACAATGGATGTTCTCGGTGTGAAGATTTCTTCTACACCTATGGCATTCAAGTCAAACAAGTTTTTTTTCTTCTTCATACTCCATTCAAACCTTTTCCACCTTACAGGCAGAAAACTTATAAGGAGGTATTCTGGAATATGGATCTAAATCCCCCCGGGTCAATTTATTCACAAGGGATTCTCTGTAATGAAAAGGCATAAAAAGCTCTCCTTCTGCCACACTTTCGCTGGCTCTGAGATAAGTCTCCAACTCACCCCGTTTGTTGGAAATTTTTACCTTATCGCCATCCCGCAATCCATTTCTACTCACATCTGCCGGATTCATCAGTACAAAAGTTTGGTTGGCAAAAGCGTTCAGGGCCTTATTACGTCGCGACATGGTAGAAGTGTGATATTGATAGAGGATTCGGCCTGTATTAATCACAAAAGGGAACGCTTTGGAAGCTGTTTCCGATTGCTGCGTATATTCCACCGGATTGAGGATTCCCAGGCCATGAGGAGTTTTAAACTGATCCGTAAACAAGGTTCTCGTTCCCGGGTGATCAGTTTCCGGGCAGGGCCACTGAAGCCCTTCGTGTTCTATTCGGTCATAAGTAACTCCTGCTATTATGGGTGTAGCCTCACGGATCTCTTCAAAAATGGCCCTGGCGTTTTTATATTTCCCAAGGTTATATCCCATTTTCTTTGCAATGTTAAGTATGATCTTCCAGTCTTCATCTGCCTGACCCGGCATTTCAACCGCTTTTCGTACGCGGAGCACCCTCCGGTCACTGTTTACAAAAGTTCCGTCTTTTTCAGCAAAAGAGGAAGCAGGAAGGATTACATCGGCGTAAGGTGTAGTCTCGGTATGGAAAATATCCTGAACCACCAGAAATTCCAAATTCTCAAGAGATTCCTCTGTATGGGTCAGATCAGGATCGGTCATCATAGGATTTTCACCCATGATGTACATACCTTTAATCTCTCCGTCGTGAGCGGCATTCATAAGCTGAACCGTTGTCAGTCCAGGCTCGGAAGGCAATTCTTCAAAAGGAACCTTCCATAGTTTGGCCAGTTTTTTCCTGTTTTCTTCATTCCCCACAGGTATATAACCGGGATAATTAATCGGTGAAACTCCGATATCCGTTACGCCCTGAACATTATTCTGCCCTCTCGGAGGGTCGATACCAGCTCTTTCCCGTCCTATCTGACCGGTTATTAACACCATATTAATTTGAGAAAAGACCATGTGTGTACCTACTTCCTGCTGGCTGTTACCCATACCTGTAGCGATCATGGCAGTAGGACTTTTGGCATAAATACGGGCAGCTTCCATAAATTTTTCTTTGGGAACTCCGGTAATGCGTTCGGTTTCTTCCGGTGTATATCTATCTACCAGTTCTTTGAGTTTCCGGAAAGATTCCATACCCCCTTCGATCCTTTCATTAATGAATTCTTCATTATAAAGATTCTCTTCAATGATTACGTGAATCATCCCGTTATAAAGCGCTACATCGGTAGCTAACCGGGGCTGTAACCAAAGATAAGCATAATCAACCATCTTGGTCCATTTCGGATCAATCACAATGATTTTATTGCCCTTATAGTGTCCATTCTTGACAAAGGTAGCAGTAACCGGATGGGTTTCCACCATGTTGTTGCCGATCACAAAAAGGCAGTCGGTATTGGCAAAATCCTCTATTGAATTGCTTCCCGCACCGCTGCCCAAGGATTTAAGCATAGCGGTTACCGTGGAAGCATGGCACAGACGGGTGCAATAATCCAGGTTATTATTACCGAAGACGAGCCGGATGAACTTCTGAAAAATATAATTGTCTTCATTGGTGCATTTTGCCGAACCATATCCTCCTAATGCCTGACTCCCGTACTTCTCCTTTATCTCCTTAAACTTAGTGGCAATCAGATTAAGGGCTTCATCCCAGGAAGCCTCAACAAACTCTCCATTCTTCTTGATTAACGGCTGTGTTAACCGATCCTGGCTCTGGACATAATCATAGCCATATCGTCCTTTTACGCATAGTCTTCCATCATTAGGTGCCACTCCTTCCATGCCGTCGGAGCGCATGATCTTACCATTCTGCACATAAAGCATGATCTGACAACCAACACCGCAATAGGGACAGGTGGTGCGCACTTTTTTCTCCACTTTATCCAGGTTGATCTCATCCCGGTGGGGTTTGTCCACAAGGGCACCCGTCGGACAAAGCTGAACACATTCTCCGCAGCCGTCACATTCGGAATTTCCCCAATCATCTATACCCGCAACAATGTAGGAAGCAATGCCCCTCTGGTTGAATGAAAGCACATTCTTGCCCTGTACTTCATCGCATGCCTTGATACATCGGAAACACTTAATGCATTTGCTGCCATCATAGGATAAAACAGGTGAACTGTCATCCACAGGATATTCCATCTGCTTGTAGATGTTGGGATAAGTTCTTCTTTCCTTAATATCCAGATCAAAATGCTGAACCCAATAATAGAATTCATCGTAATAAGTACCATCATAATGATCGTTGTGCTCGGCAAGCAGATATTCCAGGGTGCGTCTTCTGGCGGATTCGATCTCCTCGTCAAATGCAGTCACTTCCATTCCTTCCTGAGCTGTAACAGTGCAGGACATAATAAGACCTTTTTGGTCTTTGATCTTCACAACGCACATCCTGCAGGCTCCCGTGGGGGTAAGTTTTCTGTGATAACAAAGAAAGGGAATCTGAATGCCATTGTCCAGTGCAACCTGCAGGAGGTTGGCTCCTTCTTTTGCCTTTATCTTTTTTCCTTCTATCTTAAGACTGACTGTTTTACTCATAACTGATGGCTTTAAAATTTTTCTTTAAAATATTGTACTGCACTCCCAATAGGCAATACAGGTGAACCCCCCAGCGGGCAAAGGGAAGCTTTCTGCATATATTCGGCTTCAACCTTCATTTTTCCAAGCATCTCAGCACGGTTGCCATCCTTCCTTTCCTTGACCTCCTCAAGCATCATCACCAACAATCGGGTACCCACGCGGCAAGGCACACATTTTCCACACGATTCATGTTCAAAAAACTCCAGAATGGAGCGCATCATATCATATAATGACCTGGATTCTTCCATTACCATCACGGCACCTGATCCCAGAATAGCTCCTTTTTCCTTCAGTGTTTCAAACGCCATCGGCGTATCCAGTACCGATTCATTGACGAAAGTTCCCGCAGCTCCGCCCAGAATGGCTGCCTGAAACTTTTTCCCATCTTTCATGCCGCCAGCCAGATCATCAATAAGCTGTCTCAGGGTAGTGCCCATCAGTACCTCATAAAACCCGGGCTTTTCAATATCTCCGCTGATTGTAAATATTTTCGTACCTGAAGATTTTTCGGTTCCCATCTTTTTATAGGAATCTGACCCTTGAGATAAAATATAAGGTATGTGTGTGAAAGTTTCCACATTATTAATCAGTGTAGGTTGATTAAAAACTCCGACATTGGCAGGAAAAGGCGGCTTGATACGGGGATATCCCCGTTTTCCTTCCAGGGACTCCAGAAGGGTTAGCTCTTCTCCGCATAAATAGGATCCGGCTCCTATTCTGATCTCAATATCCAGGGAAAATCCGCTTCCCTTGATATTTTTTCCAAGGTACCCCTTTTCATAACAATTGGAAATGGCCCGCTCCAGCTTCCGGATGGATTCAACATATTCACCCCTTATATAGATATATGCCTGTTCTGCCCATACAGCATAAGCTCCTATCAACATCCCCTCTACCATCGAATGGGGATCCTGTTCCATGATGATACGGTCTTTGTATGTTCCCGGCTCTCCTTCATCGGCATTACATACCAGATATTTGGGTCCGCATTTATGGCACCTGGCCTGATCTGTGAATTTCACCTTCATCCCGGTGGGAAAACCTCCTCCTCCCAAACCACGCAGTCCGGAATCCTCCAGCTCCTGAGCGATTTGTGAGGACTCCATGGTTAATGCTTTTTCAAAAGCCTCAAACCCGCCGGCATTCATATAATCCTCAATACTGTAAGGATTAATAGAACCCGCATTTTTTAATGCTATTTTGGTTTCCTGTATCACGATTGCTGTTTTTTGTATTCCTTCTCCCGCAGATAATTGATGATATTTTTCACTCTGGTTTCATCCAGATTATAATAGATGGTATCGTTAACCATCATTACCGGGGCTTTATCGCACTGCCCCAGACATTCGGAAGGCTCCAGGGTAAATAACATATCGCTGGTTGTCTCACCCATTTTGATGAACAGCTCCTTTTCAAGGGAACTAAGGAGATTAAATGCCCCTACCATAATACATAGGGGAGATTTGCAGAAGCGAATGATATATTTTCCTCTGGGATTTAAACTAAACATGGAATAGTAGGTTACCACTCCATACACAGAGGCAGTTGTGGTATTTAAATATTTGGCCACCTGCCTGATGTCCGCATGGGTAATGTTATTACCCGGATTCTCCCGTTGTAGCGCATGCAGTATGAGCAACAGTTGATCACGGGTAGGCGGATACTTTTGAATAACTTCCCTGATATCCATAAAAATTAAATTTAGGAAATAAAAGTAAAGGATAGAAATAACGAAGTCAATAGGGTGGAATTATTTATATTTATTCCAGATAAATATGTCGCTTAAAATATAAATTATCAGTAATCCGACCGGCCAGGGGTATTACCGCGTTTTTCCTTTTGTTGATTTGGGATTAGCTAATAGTGGGAACTTACAAAATCCTCTTCTTTCCCCAATAATATATTCAGAATTTTGATGGCGGTTTCAGGAATCGGAGTACCTGGCCCAAAGATTCCCATAACTCCGGCATTATACAAAAACTGATAATCCTGGGAAGGAATAACACCACCAACGATAACCATTATATCTTCCCGCCCAAGTTTTCGCAATTCTTCCATCACCTGGGGTACAAGTGTCTTATGGCCCCCGGCGAGACTGGAGATACCCAGAATATGCACATCGTTTTCCACTGCCTGACGGGCAGCTTCAGCCGGAGTTTGAAACAGGGGTCCGATATCCACATCAAATCCCAGATCGGCATAACCAGTGGCAACCACCTTTGCCCCCCTATCATGCCCATCCTGTCCCATCTTGGCTACCATAATACGCGGCTGGCGGCCTTCTTCCCGGGCAAATTTTTGGACCAGCTCCTTTGCTCTCTGATATTGAGCACTATTCTTCGTTTCAGAAGAATACACACCGGATATGGAACGAGTAACGGCAGTATATCGGCCCACCACTTTTTCGCAGGCATAAGAAATTTCACCCAACGTAGCACGTTTTTTGGCCGCTTCCACAGATAACTCAAGCAAATTGCCTTCGCCGGTACGGGCACATTCCGTAATACGTTCCAAAGCTTGCTGCACTTCTTTTTCATTGCGCTCTTCCTTCAGTTTTTTCAGTCGTTTTAGCTGAGTATTACGGACTGCAGTATTATCCACATCCAGGATCTCCATGGGTTCTTCCTTTTCCAGCCGGTACTTATTCACTCCTACACGCACTTCTTTGCCGGTATCGAGACGGGCCTGTTTCTTCGCAGCTGCTTCTTCGATACGCATTTTCGGTATTCCGGTTTCAATGGCTTTGGCCATTCCTCCAAGATCCTCGATTTCCCTGATGTGATCCCATGCACGTCTTGCTATCTGGTCAGTAAGCTTCTCAACATAATAAGAACCCGCCCAGGGATCCAATGATTTTGTAATATAAGTTTCTTCCTGAAGATGAATCTGAGTATTGCGGGCTATCCGGGCAGAAAAATCCGTAGGAAGAGCAATGGCCTCATCCAGGGCATTGGTATGCAATGACTGGGTATGCCCCAGCGCTGCACCCATGGCTTCAATACATGTGCGGGCAACATTATTGTAAGGATCCTGCTCGGTTAAACTCCAACCCGAAGTCTGGGAATGAGTTCTCAGAGCCATGGATTTTGGATTCTTCGGGTCAAACTGTTTCACAATCTTGGCCCATAGCATCCTGGCTGCCCTCATTTTGGCAATCTCAGTAAAATGATTCATGCCTATACCCCAGAAGAACGAAAATCTCGGGGCAAAAGAATCTATATCCAGGCCGGCATTCAGGCCGGTTTTAAGGTATTCAAGACCGTCAGCCAGTGTATATGCCAGTTCAATATCGGCCGTGGCACCGGCTTCCTGCATATGATAGCCACTCACCGAAATGGAGTTGAATTTGGGCATATTTTGCGAGGTATATTCAAATATATCAGCAATGATGCGCATCGAAAAATCGGGAGGATAAATATAGGTGTTCCGCACCATAAACTCCTTGAGAATATCATTCTGAATGGTTCCACTGAGCTTTTCAAGGGGTACACCTTGTTCAAGGCCGGTTACAATATAAAAGGCCATTATTGGTAAAACCGCTCCATTCATAGTCATTGAAACGGTCATCTGGTCAAGCGGTATCTGATCGAACAGCACCTTCATATCCAGGATGCTATCAACTGCAACACCGGCTTTGCCTACGTCACCGCTAACCCTTGGATGATCGGAATCATAGCCTCTATGGGTAGCCAGATCAAAAGCAACGGATAAGCCTTTTTGGCCGGCAGCCAGGTTCCTCCTGTAAAAAGCATTCGACTCTTCGGCTGTGGAATAACCGGCATACTGCCTGATAGTCCACTTGCGCATAGCATACATGGTGGAATAAGGTCCCCTGAGATAAGGGGGAATCCCGGCAGCATATTCCAAATGCTCAAGACTTTCAATATCCTCCAAAGTATAAACCGGCTTGATGGATATTTTTTCCGGGGTTTCTGCAACATATCCATATTCAGACTTATTTCCGGTTTTGCGTTTTTTGTTGAATTCCGGTTGAATCTTGCTAAAATCAGGTCGCATAAATCATCAATTTTCTTTTACTACTCAATACCCAACAATTGTTGAAACGTTTTCAACTTTTCTGCCAGATTGGACTTAATATGGACAAAATGCCGGATCCCCTTTTCTTTGAGTATCTCTACACGCTCTTTAGGATAACCGGCAACCACAATGATGGCCGAATCTTTCAAACTTTCATATATTGCCGGTGCCAGTTCGGGATATTCCTGATCAGAAGAACAAATCACCACAATATCGGGTTGTTGCTCCCGGACAGCCTGCACACCTTCATCCACAGAAGTGAAACCAATATTGTCGATGACCTCAAAACCACCGGCAGCAAAAAAATCAGCTGAAAACTGTGCCCTGGCCCTTCTCATTTTATTATCCCCAATGGTCAGCATAAACACGCGGGGCCTTTTCTTTAATTTGTCAGATTTAAAACGCAGTTCCTCCAATTCTTCAGCATCCCTGTAACGTTTTATGGGTTCGGCAATGGCATCTTTCCTCTTCTGTGATGCAGACCGGATGGTGGATTCATTATATTTTTCCTCCATAATCTCCTGTGAATTGGGATACAGATTGACGCCCACCAACACTTCTTTACGCATGGCCAGATGCATATTCCGCTTATTGGCCACTTCCTCTATCTTCTCCTGAATCTGGCCGTTTCTGAAAGCTTCAATGTAGCCTCCTTCATTCTCAATTTCCTGAAAAAGTTTCCAGGCATGCTCCGCAATGGATTGCGTCAACTCCTCGATGTAGTAGGCACCCCCTGCCGGATCAATCACCCTGTTAAAATGTGCTTCTTCCTTAAGAATAATCTGCGTATTGCGGGCAATTCTTTCAGCGAATGGGGTAGGTTCTTCAAAAGGCCTGTTATAAGGTGTTACCGTAAGGGTATCCGCGCCGCCAAGGGAAGCGGACATGGCTTCCGTGGTATCCCGTAGCATATTGACGTAGGGATCATATATGGTTTGATTCCAGTGGGAAGTTTCTGCATGGATCTTCATCATGGTTGAAGTATTAGCTGAAGGTTGATAGGCTTCCACCACCTTTGCCCAAAGCATTCTGGCAGCTCTGAATTTGGCTATTTCAAGAAAATAGGCCGGACCAACCCCAAACTTAAAATGAATGTTCCGGGCGGCTTCATCTGAGGTTAATCCCTGTTCTGTCAGATTAGCCATATATTCATTCCCCATGGCCAAAGCAGAAGCCAGCTCCTGAGCATTGGTCGCACCTGCATTATGGATCCATGCTGCATCAACCTCCAAAACAGAAAACATGGGCAACCCAACAGATCTTTCAACCAATGCTTTCATCTCTGTAACCCACTTCTCCTTAGCATCACAGAATCTTCCAAATTTATTCAGGCAACCCAAAGGATTATAATCCACGCTGCCCCTCACCTTATCTTTATCAATGGATTTCTTTCCTATCATCTGACGCAGCAGTTCCAAAATGTGCCGGGAAGAATGATCTGATCTAAAATTCAGCTCAATTGACTGAATACAGATATCTTTAGTAAGCGTTTCAAACTGCTCATAAGTAAGTTTATCGGCATCACCCATCACAAATCCTAAGGCATTCACGCCCCGGTTAATTAAATGGAGGGCTTTTTGGTTGGCCTCCACAAAGTCGGATCTTGCATCTACATCCTGAGCAACAAACCATTCATTGCTGTGTAGGGCTTTACTCCTTACCCAGGGAAATTCGGCGGGCCGGACTTTCAAATGCTTTATGTTCTTAATATCTTCAGCCCTGTAATAAGGGCGAACAGCAAAACCTTCGAGTGTCTGCCATATTAATTTTTTATTATAATCTGTCCCCTTGAGATCCTGATGAATCTTCTTCTCCCATTCTTCGGTGAGTACCGGAGGAAAATCATCCCTGAATTTTAGCTTATCCTGCAATTTCATCATAATGATCGTACGTTTATACCACCCAAAAATACATTATTTAACCATTTCATTGTGCGTTAAAAAATATGATTTATGGCATATGTTCATTCGACTTTAAAATCCAAGGAGACAGGCTGATGATCTGAATTCTTGAAATTCAGGTCTGTAGTTTTTACTATTAAAGGTTTAATATTGGGGGAAACCAAGAAAAAATCAATGATTCTTAGCTGGTTGCTACCATCAAAAGGTGCATCCAGCGATCGATTGCTAGGCACATCAGGGTCAAAAATCCATTTCCATCCCGAAGGCATGAAATTATCTTCTATTAAGGAAACCCGATCCATGTCATATTGAGATTCGTTATCACGCAAAGAATCAATGCCAGGGGGTTTTTGATTCCAGTCGCCACCGACAATGAGGTAATTGCCCTTCTCATATTCTTTGAGAAGAAATTCCTTCATATAGCTCATTTCCTGTCTTTTCAAATTACCATTGTCATATGCCGAATTGTGGGTATTGATCACAAGCAATTCAGCTCCATCCGAAAGTTCGTATCTGGAAATAAGGAAACACCGGTCGAGCATAAACACCCGCCTGGGCCAGGCATATTCTCCAGGAAAATCATGCCGCACAACCTTTTTGGGAGAAAAACGGCTGAAAGTAGCCAGTCCGCTCTTTACTTTTCCTAATGGAGACCAAAGTGGAAGAGGAACAAACTGTACCTCATAATTCTCAGCAAAATATCCACTGAACGCATCCAAATGGTGGTTTATTTGATCAAACTGATTGATGTGATGGCTTCTTTTCGAGGAAATGTCCACTTCCTGTAAAAGTATAAAATCCGAATTGCGTTGGACATCCAGTTCCTTATGTATTCCCTTAAGATTCTGAATGGTACGTTCTCTTGAAGTCCTTACCTGATCTCCACCATCATAGAAAAAGCTCATATCCGCACCCAATCCGCAATAACCTATATTCCATATCAGCACACGAAAAGTATCTTTTTTTATGGCAGGCACATCCCGGTTGACTGCAATCACTCTTTCTTTTTCAGGTTTATACTCGGTCAAGGTGAAATACAGCAGAAATATCAAAAGCAGTAAAGCAATTACACCGAAGACATACAAAATAATTTTCAGTAGACTCATAAGAATAGCATTCTGGTTTTCATTGTTAACAAATTTAATGTTATTTTTTAAAAGAAAGCTTCCCCTGTTTGTGCTTAATATTAATTTCTCTATATTTGATCCTCAAATTTCGGTTTTTGACCTCTAAATTTATTTTTATGAAATTTGGTGTTGTTGTCTTTCCCGGCTCCAATTGCGACCATGATACTTTTTATGTCCTTGGGGATATCATGCAGCAGGAAGTTGTAGAGCTTTGGCATAAAGACAGGGACCTTAAAGATGTGGATGCCATCATTCTGCCAGGTGGATTCTCCTATGGAGATTATCTCCGCTCAGGTTCTATTGCAAGGTTTTCTCCCATTCTGGACAGTTTGATTGAATTTGCAAACAAGGGTGGTTTTGTATTCGGTATCTGCAATGGTTTTCAGGTGCTGTGTGAGGCCGGACTGCTCCCGGGGGCTTTACTTCATAATGACAACCAGAAATTTGTCTGTAAAAACATTTTCATACTTCCCGACAACAATGACAATATACTGACCAAAAATCTGGACAAACAAAAGGCTTTGAAAATACCTGTAGCTCATGGTGAAGGGAAATATTATGCCCCGAAAAACACACTGCAGGATATGAGGATGAAAGGTCAGATTATATTCAGATATTGCAATGGTTATGGTGAAATTACCACTGAGGCCAACCCAAATGGTTCTCTGGAAAATATTGCGGGGATTTGCAATGAAGATAAGAATGTATTCGGCATGATGCCTCATCCGGAAAGGGCAGGAGATGAAATTTTAGGCAACACCCAGGGAAGAGCCATATTTCAATCCATCATTGATAACTTATTGCCCCGCTGATTAACACTTCAGGAGTACATTGTTAAGATAAAATCCTTAAAACAATACAGGAACAGCATGAGCGAAGCCGCCACATCAATACGGATCATGAGTTTTTTATTTCCGGGGGTAAAGGTAAAAAAGAAAATGAATCGCATGAGCATTTGCAAAAGGAAAAAAGCAAATACTTTTCCGCTGTTCTCATTATAATCTTTTGCTTTCCGGATATTAAGCCTTACCATCTCGGAAAAACCCCTGGAAAGACCTGAACTCTGTGTTCTTTCCCCGGTTATCAGCTTGTATTGAGAAGGAACAGGATAATTGCCACCGGAATGGAATATGCCCGAATAAACAAACATGCCTATGACAATCCCGGCAAACACCAAATTAACCACCTGGTAGGAATCGCTCAAATTCAGTTTTTTCATTGCACAAGCCCATACCCGGTACTTAATTATTTATTGCCACTTTCTTTTCGCAGTTTATCCAGTTCTTCCTCAGCCTTTTTCAAATCCCTCTTCTCCTCGCCGGATACAGTAGAATTTTTCTCTTCTCCTTCCAGGTCTTCCATTTTCTCCTCCAGTTCTTTCATACTTTGCTCATTTGCCCCTTCATCAACTCCTTCTTCCAAATCTCTGGTCACTTCTTCCAGCCGCTCCAGTTTATCGAACCATTTGCCTTTTTTGTCAAAGGCATCCTGAACAAAGGCACCCAGAAAAATAAACCACAGAATAGCTATTGCAGAACCTACAATAGAAACCACCAATCCTGCGGTAGTAATTCCTTTGGCACCATTAACCTCTTTTGCCTGGGATAAGCCGATAGCGCTTAATACGATACCCACAGCGCCAAAAAGTAAAGCAATAATAAAAGTACACCCCATCACTGCCAGGGGAACAGAAATAATTCCAAGAACCAATCCTGCAATTCCCAGCCCTTGACCCGTATTTGTTTTTTGCTGATCAACCATAATGATTTAAAAATTTTTGGGTTATTTTCAAAAATAGTAAAAAATTTAGCATAATTGTTTTTATAATTTAGAATAATGATTATTTTTATCGCTTCAGCAATGTTGTACCCTTCAAAAATTCTTAATTATGGCAAAATCAAAACAAACTAAAGGTGTTATAGGCATTCTTACAGGGGGAGGTGATGTCCCCGGCCTTAATCCGTCAATTCGTGCAGTAACGGTTCGTGCGCTTCGTGAAGGATATAAAGTGATCGGAATAAAGAGAGGCTGGGCCGGCCTGGTAGAAATCAACAGGGATAAGGAGGCCGACAATTCCCATTGCTACACAGAATTAAGTGAAAGCGTTGTGAATCGTGCAGGCCGAACCGGCGGAACTTTCCTCCACAGCTCCAGGGTCAATCCACAAAATGTCCCGAAGGGGTCGGTTCCCAAACACCTTCAAGACAAATACAATAAAGACATCAACGACCTTACCGGCGATGTGCTGAAAAACCTGGATTATCTGAATATCGATTACCTGATTCCGGTGGGGGGCGATGATACGCTTTCCTATGCCGTAAGGCTTTACAGAGAAGGCGTAAAAATAATCGGAATACCAAAGACCATGGACAACGACGTGGCCGGCACAGACTATTGCATTGGTTTCAGTACTTGTGTAACCCGTACCATTTCAATGACCCACATGCTTAGGACCTCTGCAGGATCTCACGAGCGTGTGCTGGTTCTGGAAGTATTCGGAAGATATGCCGGATTTACTGCAATGCTGCCAACAATGGCCGGAGCTGCTGACAGATGTGTGATACCGGAACACAAATTCGAGATAGAGCATCTCACAGAATTACTGCTGGAAGACCGGGCTAAGCATCCAAGCAACTATTCAGTGGTACTGGTCTCAGAAGGTGCCATGTATAAGGGAGGTGAAATGGTATTCGAAGAAAAGACAAAAGACATGTACGGACATGCCAAATTAGGCGGAATAGGCGACTTGGTTTCCGCTAAAATCAAGGAGCTCTCACCCAAATTCAACAATGGCGTTAAAATAGGCACCATCAATCAGAAGCTCGGGTATCTTGTCAGAGGGGGTGATCCCGACTCTATAGATTCAATCGTACCTATGGCATATGGTAATCTGGCTCTTGATCTGATACTGGAAGGTTTACACGGCAGAATGGTGGTATATAAACACGGGCACTACGACAATGTACCCATTGAAGTAGTAACCGCAAAAAGCAAAAAAGTAAAGGTTAAGGAACATTACAACACGGAAAGGTTAAGGCCACAATACAAGAGCTTTGCCATGAAGCCATTGTTCATCATGACCAGCGAAGTTTAATTCAAACAAAGAAACGCCGGAAAAATTCCGGCGTTTCTTATTTATATCATTAAGGCCATTTATAAAGAGGTTCGGATAAGCATCAAGCGTCAGGCCTCTTCTGAAGCATCAGACTCCTTGTTTCTTTTTGATTTTGAGTTTTTAGTACTCTTGCCGGAACCCTCCTTCTCTTTACCTATTTTAATGTCCGTCATTTTATCCTGCAGATCAGGAGCATTTTCCTGAGGATTTTTGGCCAGTGCCACCTTCTTCATTCTACGCTTCTTCTTTGGACGCCGCACGCCATAAGTATTCCTGAAGATTTTACCCTTTCTGGTTTTCCTGTCTCCTTTTCCCATAAATAGTGTTTATTTTTGTTTATAAAATGTATCTTTGAATAAAACTGCTCAAAATTATAAAAAATTTGCTTATAATGAAAAGTTTAAATGCCAATAATGCCTTTACCCATTCCCTGAAGCTGTATGGATTTTCCGTTCTAAAACCAGGATTGTAAAGGAATAGGCATGCTTTTCATCCTTATTGTGGAATTGGCGGCTTATTTCTGTCCATTGGTTCATATCCAACTCCGGAAAATAGGTATCTCCTTCAAATTCAGCATGAACTCTTGTAAGATAGATTCGGCCAACACCGGGCAAAGCCATCCGATAAATCTGTTCGCCTCCGATAATAAAAGGTTCCTCATCTTCTTTAACCAACTCCAAAGCTTTATCGAGGGAATTAACAACCAAGCAGTCTTCCGCCTTATAGTCGGGATTGCGGGTAACAATAATATTTACGCGTTCGGGAAGTGGTTTCCCTTGCGATTCGAAGGTTTTCCGGCCGGCGATTACATGATGACCCCGTGTGGTCCGCTTAAAATGTTTCAGATCATCGGGTAAATACCACAACAACTGATTGTTCTTGCCTATTACGTTATTCTCTGAAGCGGCTACGATGATTGAAAGCATACTTTTTGCATTTGTTACATTAAAATAAAAACGGCTGAACCCTGTCGGACCTTATACTGATACTTCTCCTTTTATATGTGGGTGGGGATTATAGTGATCCAGTTTAAAATCCGAATACTCAAAGTCAAAAATGTTTTTTCTATCCGGGTTAATTTCCATGGTGGGGAGTTCCCTGGGTTCCCTTGTTAACTGCAGTTTAACCTGTTCTATATGATTCAGGTAAATATGGGCATCCCCAAAAGTGTGAACAAACTCAAAAGGCTCAAGATCAGTGGCCCGGGCAATCATCATGGTCAATAACGCATAGGAAGCGATATTGAAGGGAACGCCGATGAACAAATCAGCGCTCCGTTGGTACAACTGGCATGATAGCCTGCCGTCATTCACATAAAACTGAAAAAGAATATGACAGGGGGGTAGAGCCATGTTTTTCAAATCCCCCACATTCCATGCACTTACAATATGTCTGCGCGACTCGGGATTGTTCCGGATGGAATCAATCACCTGAGCAATCTGATCTATATTTTCACCATCAGGAGTAGGCCAAGATCGCCATTGATAGCCATATATATGTCCAAGGTCGCCGTTTTCATCGGCCCATGGATCCCAAATTCTTACATTGTGTTCATTGAGATACCCAACATTGGTATCTCCTCTTAAAAACCACAGCAACTCGTAAATAATGGATCTCACGTGGAGCTTCTTGGTAGTGACCAGAGGGAAGCCCTTCTGAAAATTAAACCTCATTTGGTATCCAAAGGTGCTTATTGTTCCCGTACCTGTTCTGTCAGCTTTACGGGAACCATTCTTAAGCACATAGTCCAGTAAATCAAGATATTGTTGCATGATGAAAACAATCTCACAAAATATTTTAGTGTGTAAGGAACAAATATATAGCAAGATCATCTATATTCAAATTTTATTCGAATGATTTGGTTGCTTTTTTAAATTCTTTTAATTTTGGACCAATTTAACAATATAGTCGAATATTCGAAATGGAACCTTCAGAAAGTTACAACAAAGAAAACATAAGGGATCATATCATTAATATTGCCAGAGGGATATTCAGTAAGTTCGGTTTTAATAAAACCACCGTAGAGGATATAGCCAAAGGCCTGGGCAAGGGTAAAAGCTCTATCTACTATTATTTCAAGAGCAAGGAAGAGATTTATGAAGAAGTGCTCAATAAGGAAGCAAACACCCTGAGAAATGAAATTTACAAGAAAGTGCTTAATACAAATGATAACCCCAAAACAAAACTGCGGAACTATGTGCTGATAAGAATGCGGTATCTGTTTGAACTCACAAATTTTAATGAAGCCCTACGGAACGATTATCTGAAAAATTTCGCCTTCGTGGAAAGGCTAAGAGAAAAATATGACAGGGAAGAGCACTCGATAATACTGGATATTCTTCAGGAAGGGATGAGAAAAGACATCTTCAGGCTACAAGAAGCAGAATTTGTATCAATGGCATTTCTTACAGCTATGAAAGGCTTGGAGGTAAGTCTGTTTATCAAAAAAGAATACTCAATAGAAAATCTGGAAGAAAGGCTTGATGAAATGCTGGAAATCATCTTTTACGGACTGGTAAAAAACAACAAATAAATCATGAAGGAATTGAAGCTGCTAAATAAAACCAACCCTGTGCTGTTTATCTTAGTTCCATTTCTTCTTATAACAGGAAAATCAAAGGCACAGGAACAGATGACGCTTCAGGAATGCCGTGAGCGGGCAATGAAGCATAACAAAGAGATAGAAATAGCCACGGAAAATGAAGAAACTGTTAATTCACTGCAAAAGTCGGCAAAAACCCTGAATTATCCGAAAATAAATTTTAACGGCGGATATTTCAGGCTCAACAAGCAATTAAGCCTTCTCAGCGAAAACATGTTTCTACCTGTTGTACCTCAGGAAGTCTTCAGTGAAGGCTTATCCGTCCTGGACCCCAGGGAAAATCCCGAACTTGTCAGGGAAACCATGGTAACACAAGATGTAAATGGAGTTCCTTTACCTGTCGAAGACCCGGAAACAGGTAATCCTTTATTCGATAAATATGCGATGTTACCGGAAGATGAAGCAAAATTTAACATGCGCAATGTTTTTTTTGGAAACATCGGGTTGAACCAGCCTATATATATGGGCGGAAAAATCAAACAAACCAATAGTATTGCCCACTATGGGCAACAAATGATGCAAGCCAAAAAGCATGTAAGCAGATCAGAAGTCATAGTAGAAACAGACAAGCGCTATTGGGAAGTCATCTCCCTGAAAGAAAAGGTAAAACTGGCGGAAGAATACCTCAATCGTTTAAATGCCCTGTTGTCTGATGTTAAAAATCTTCATGAGGAAGGTATTGTCACGAACAATAAAGTGATGCAGGTGGAAGTCAAGAAAAACAAGATCGAGCTTCGGCTTACAAAGGCGGAAAACGGGCTGGAACTGTCACGAATGGCATTGAATCAGACCCTGGGTTTTCCTTTGGACAGCCTGGTGTATTTGTCCGACAGCCTCGGTAATGTTGATCAACTGTCAAACCCCAAAACTTATAAAGAGCAGGCCCTTGAAGAACGATCGGAAATTCAGGCCCTGAAGAAAGGAGCAAAAATAGCCGAATCGGGAGAACAATTGATGAAATCGAGGTATCTTCCCAATATAGGGCTGACGGCCAACTACACTTTCACAAATCCCAACCCCTGGAATGGTTTTGAAAGTGAATTCGGTGGTACTACCAATATAGGGGTATTCTTTAACATTCCCATCTACAATTGGGGTGAACGAAAACATACCATGGAAGCAGCAAAACATCAAAAAAGAGCAAGCATGAAAAAGCTTGAGGAAACCAGAGAGCTCATTTCACTGGAAGTAAAAAAGGCCGTCTTTCGCTATAACGAATCCATAAAAAAGATTGAAATGACAAAATCCTCTCTGGAACAGGCAAAAGACAACCTGAGAACCACAAAAGACAATTTTGAGGAAGGAATGGCCAAATCCACAGATGTTCTGGAAGCTCAGTCCATGTGGCAGGAAGCCTATGCTGATTACATTGAAGCCATGACTGAATATAAGCTCAATAAGACGGAACTGATGAAAGCATCGGGACAGCTCACTCAAAATGAAAAACAATAAAAAATTGAACAACATGAGAAGCCTAATGATTACTTTATCCCTTCTGCTTGTATTGATGGGATGCACTCAAAACAACGGCAAAAACGACGAAACACAAGTCAATAGCATACGGGTTACTACAGCAAAGTCAAAAGAAGCCAAATATCACCCTGAAAAGACCTATAGCGGAAATTCGTTCCCGTTTAAGGAGGCCAATCTGGGCACCACCCTGCCCGGTAAAGTCGAAAATGTCCGTTATAAGGAAGGAGAATACGTATCCAAAGGAACCCTTCTTGTGGAACTATCCGCAGAACTCTATGCTCAGGCCCAGGCAGAAAAAAGCGGCCTGGAAAAGGATTACAACCGGCTCAAAAGACTCCGGGAAAAGGGTAGCGTAACACAGCAAAAATATGACCACATCAAGGCAAAATATGAGGCTGCCAAGGCAAAAGCACGGATGATGAAAGAAAACTGCGAAGTGAGGGCCCCGTTCTCAGGTACCATTGTGGATTACCTGGTTAAGGAAGGCGAAAACTTCATGTTCTCACCCGGCTTAAAACCGGGATATTCCCACACCTCCGGTATAGTTCAGTTTATGAAGCTTAGCAAAATAAAAATCAAAATTGATGTAAACGAAAAAGAGCTAAAGGACATAAAAAAAGGACAAACCGCCCGGGTAATTTTCGATGCATTTCCCGATACCACCTTTAAGGGAGAAGTGTCCAAAATTGACCCGGTTCTTTCAACCAATACACACTCGGCAAAAGTAGAAATTACAGTCAATAATAAGGAAAGAAAGCTAAAACCGGGGATGTTCGCCACAGTAAAACTCAGGATGCCCCTTAAAAAAGATGTGTTTATCCCTCAGGAAGCCATATTCCGGCAGGCGGGAACGGGAAACAAATATGTGTTTATCGTAAATGGCGAAAATCAAGCCGTCAGAAAACAGGTGACCCAGCTTTACACGAAAGAAGAGCAGGCGGCTGTAAAGGGCATCCCCAAAAACAAAAAGGTTGTGGTGGACGGAAAGAACAAGATAAATAGCGGAGATAAAGTCATTGTGGATAATCAGTAAGTAAACAGAGACCGACTATTAAAGAGAAAATCTATGAGATTACCGAAAATTGCAGTAAACAAACCAGTTGCCACTACCATGGCATTTCTTGCCATCCTGCTTTTTGGAGTGGTTTCTATGAATAAGCTTCCCCTTGATATAATGCCTGAAATGGAGCTCCCCACGTTAACGGTGATGACTGTGTATCCGGGAGCTTCGGCAGAAGAAGTGGAAAAACAGGTTACTCAGCCCCTGGAGGAGATACTGGCCGGTACGGAAAACCTGAAGGATATCACCTCTACTTCCAGAGAAAACGTCTCATTTATATCCCTTCAGTTTGATTGGGGGGCCGAAATAACGGAAGCATCAAACAGTGCCCGTGACCTGATTGAACTTGCCAGAAGAGAACTGCCGGATGATGCCCAAAGTCCGGTACTCTATAAGGTAAATTCAGCCATGTTCCCTGTCCTTGTTTATGGGGTGACTGCTCAGGAAAATTATGACGGCATCAATGAGATCATCAGAAACGATATAGCCGGTCCGATCAAAAAAATAGAAGGTGTAGGCTCGGTGATATATGTAGGGCAACCTGAAAGAGAAATTAAAATCAGTGTAAACCCACACAGGATGGATGCCTATAACCTATCTGTTGATGAGGTTTCTTCGATACTGAAATCCGAAAACCTGAGCATTCCGGGAGGAAACATCAAAGTAGGATCCCGTGACTTTTCGGTAAAGGTACCTGCACAATTCGAAACGACTGATGAAATCAGGAACATCCCGCTGATCAATTTCAATGGGCGTATCATCAAGTTGAAAGACATTGCCACAGTGGCTGACGGGTTCAAGGATAAGGATGCCTATGCCCGCACCAAGGAAGGCGAGGGTGTGGCGCTGATGATTCAGAAGCAAACCGGTGTCAATACGCTGAATGTGGCCTCTTCGGTAAGGGATAAGATGGACGAGCTGCGGAATGACTTGCCCGGCGACGTGAAAATATTTGAAATCATGAATACCGATGAGCTGGTTGTCCAATCCATAGGAAACCTCTCGGAAACTCTTTGGTGGGCACTCCTTTTTGTGGCCATTGTGGTATTCTTTTTCCTCCGGGAATGGAGGAATAGCCTGATCGTCATATTAACCATTCCTTTTTCACTCATCATCGCTTTCATCATCATGTTTACAGGAGGATACACCATTAATATATTCTCTCTGATGTCATTGGTTATCGCAATCGGCATGGTTGTGGACAATGCCATAGTGGTACTTGAAAACATTGTACAACACATTGAAAAGGGAAGCAGGCCCAAACAAGCTTCCATTTTCGGCACGAGCGAAATGGGAATGGCCATAACCGCTTCCACCACCACAACCCTGATGGTCTTCATTCCCATGATTTTTGTAGGTGGTGTGGTGGGTCTACTCTTCAAACAACTGGCGGTACTGACCTCGGTAACCATGGTGGCTTCGCTGGTTACCTCACTCAGTCTGACGCCGGCAGCAGCCTCCAATCTACTTAAAGGCATCAGGGAATACAAAAGAACCTATAAAGGCCGGCTTTACCAATGGAGCGAAAGGATATTTGAACGAATTGAAAGGTTTTACAGAAAGTCACTTTACTGGGCAATACATCATAAAATATTCACTCTGATCACCGCCCTGATCGTATTCGCGGCAACGCTATACCTGGGAAGATTTTTGGGTACGAACTATATACCCGAATTTGATGCCGGGGATATCGCCGTGGTGATAGAAACGGAAGTAGGTACACGGGCCGAAAAAACCGACCGGGCGGCCCAAAAGGTCATGCAAATCATCAGGCAGGAAGTGCCCGAGCTGGAACCCGGGACGGTTGCTTCAGTAAGCGGGCAAACCGAAGACGGAACCCTCAGTTCGGTAGGTTTTGAAGAAGGAAAAAATGTAGCCACCATACTGGCCCATCTTAAATTACCCGGCAACAGGGATCGTTCGGCTAAGAAAATCGGCGCCGACCTGAGAAAAAAAATCAATAAAATTCCTGAGATTGAAAGCTTTCATATAACTGCAGGCAGTATAATTTCCGAGGCCATAACCGGAAATGTTAAACCGATAGAAGTGGAAATAACCGGCAACAATTTCGACGAACTGAATGCCACTGCTTCCGATATTTATGATAAAATGGAAAACATCGAGGGATTAACCGACCTTCAGACCACCATTGATAAGGGCAAGCTGGAATTACAGGTGATCATAGACAAGGAAAAAGCCACGGACATGGCGCTCAATAGTGCAATGATCGGAAAGCAGATACGCAGCAGCATTTATGGAACCGAAGCCGGCGAATTGACACAAAGCGGCAATGAATATGCCATCAATGTGCGCTATCCATCCAATTACCGCAATAAAATTGAGGCCATCAAAAACATCGAGATTACCAATTTAAAGGGCAAGCAGATTCCATTGAAAGCCGTTGCTGACATCAGACAGGAACTTGGACCTCAACAGATAAACCGGAAATCGCAGCAACGGATTGTCAGGGTAATGGCCAGTCTGCAAGATATTTCCCTGGGCCGGGCAGCCAACAAAGTGCAGGCAGTAATTGATCAAATCAATATTCCGACCGAGGTGGATGTAGAATTAAGGGGTCAACGAAGCGAACAGCAGGAAGCGTTTGGAGACCTTTATCTGATCCTTTTCATAGGTATCGCTCTGGTTTATATGGTGATGGCCGGTCAGTTTGAATCTTTCAAAGATCCTTTGATCATCATGTTTGCCCTGCCATTTACCTTTGTGGGGATTATATGGGCCTTCTTTGCTACCGGCTTAACCTTAAGTGTCACCACTTTTATTGGGGTGATCATGCTGATGGGCATTGTAGTGAATAACGGAATTGTGCTGGTGGATTATACCAACCTGCTTAGAAAAAGAGGTTACAGCCTGTTTGATGCTGTGCTTGAAGGCGGGCGATCCAGAATGCGGCCTGTTCTGATGACCTCTTTCACCACCATGCTGGGTATGCTGCCTATGGCCCTCAGCCAGGGAATGGGAAGAGAGATGTATTCACCCCTTGGCGTAACCATCATCGGCGGCTTACTGATCTCTACCATCGTAACACTGATCATCGTACCAACAATTTTTACCGTATTTCATATTCAATCTGCAAATAATGAAAAATAACATACCACCATGAAGATGATTTATGTAACGTGCAATGTTAGTGTCAGAGAACCACTTATCAATATGCTGGAAGATAACAACGTAAGCGACTATCAAATCATAGAAGAGGTACCGGCAAAAAATGTAAAAGGAGACCCCCGGCTAAACACAGGGGTATGGCCAAGCCACAATTCCGCCATATTCATGCAGTTCAGTAATGATGAGCAGGCCAGGGAAGTTTTACAGAAAATTAAAAATTTCAACAAAGAGGCCTATAACGACAATGAACTTGTGACGGCTTGCATGTGGGAGATGGATGAGTATTTCTATGATTAACAGTTGTTATTGGAATCATTTATGATAACAAAAATTATGGAATGGCGTTGAGATAAATTTTTCATAGTTTTGCATTCAGTAAAAGCAAAGCAAACCAACCTGGAGGAGTGGCAGAGTGGACGAATGCGGCGGTCTCGAAAACCGTTGTTCGGCATACGCCGAACCAGGGGTTCGAATCCCCTCTCCTCCGCTCGGGGCGAAGACATTAGACTTACCTTTACACTTATCTAAAAGCAAAGGCTGGTTCTTTTAGGGGGATCACGAGCAGCCAAAGTGCGCCTGCCGTTGCGGACAGCGAGTTAATCCCCTCTCCTCCGGTAATAGCAGAAAAATTAGACTTCAGCAGACGATAATCAAGTAATAAGCCAGGCACTCTTGGTTCAAAACCTACCCATACCATGTAAAAAGCAAGATGCAACTTGTTTAATACCTACCCCACCTTATCCGGAACAAGGTATAATAGCAGGAGAAAATCATTCACTTTACAGAAAGTTATCTGCTGCTGCAGAAAGGCTTCATTTGAATTATTCAGTAGGTTCTGCTGCTGCAAACTTTCTTCTGAATGTGTTTAAAATTAAAAATTACAATTCTCTATAAACAATATTTTATTAATTTTGTCGTAGCAATTAGGAAAGTTCTTTAACAGATCACAGGAAATTTCATCCGTTTCAGGGGTGCTTGCCGGAAGGACCGGGAGGCTGAGAGTATACCCTTTGAACCTGATCTGCTTAATGGCAGCGCAGGGATTCGGTAAGCGATGAATTTCATCACCATAGATTCATTGAAAAGCCGTTTCGTTGGGCTGCCCATATAACGAAACGGCTTTTTTTATTCATTAAAATTTTAATACCATGCGCACAGCAAAACAAACAAAACAGAAGTTATCCTTTGATCAGTATGCCGGGAAATATGATGCCTGGTTCATGGAAAATGAGAATTTATTCCTCTCGGAGCTCTCGGTTGTGGCTTATTTTCTTGATAAGCCCGGAAGAGCATTGTCAGTGGGATGCGGCAGCGGTCTGTTTGAATATTTTCTGCAGAAAAATTACGGCATTGCAATAAAAGAAGGAATAGAGCCCTCGGAATCCATGGCTGAAATAGCCAGGAAAAGAGGTATGTCGGTAGACATTGCCACTGCAGAGGAAGCCGAACTGGAAACACAAGCCTTTGACACCCTCTTATTCAACGGCACACCCAGTTATATTGGCGATCTGGATGCTGCATTTGAAAAGGCTTACTATGCACTCAAAAAAGGTGGAAGGCTTATAGTGGCCGACGTTCCCAAAGAAGGCTCATTCGCTATGCTGTATAATCTGGCAAAAACATTGAACACATGGGATCATTCTATGCTCAAAGACATCAGGCCTTCCTCGGTTTATCCGATCGAATTCGTTAAAGAAGCCAACTGGAGGAGTACCCGGGAAAAAGCGGACTTGGTGAAAAAAACGGGTTTCAGCAATCTCCGCTTCGCCCAGACTCTAACTACTCATCCCCTATATTCCAATGATTATATTGAAGAAGCACTGGAAGGGTATGACAAAGGAAACTATGTAGCAATATGTGCAAATAAATAAAATTCTACTCATTATGACCGATCAGAAACAACTCATACAGGATATTGAAAAACTGAGGGAAGAGGCTCCCCTGATACACAACATTACCAACTATGTGGTAATGAATAGTACAGCCAATGCATTGATATCCATCGGTGCTTCCCCTGTAATGGCACATGCCATTGAGGAAATGAAAGAAATGGTTTCTCTGGCCTCCGCCCTGGTGATCAACATTGGTACTCTAAGCGGCAAATGGGTTGAAGCCATGCATCTGGCAGGCAAAACCGCGAAAGAGAAAGGAATCCCGGTAGTACTGGACCCTGTTGGAGCGGGTGCCACCACTTTCAGAACCGATACCACAAAAGATATCATACAGGAAATCCAGCCCCAGGTTATAAGGGGTAACGGTTCGGAAGTGCTGGCCATAGCTCAGGCAGGCTTCACCACCAAAGGAGTAGACAGCACGGCATCAGCAGAAAATGCCCTCGAGGGGGCAAAAGAACTGGCCCGAAATACCAGCTCTATAGTCAGCATCAGCGGTAAAATTGATTATATAACCAATGGACGGGAAACCCGTGCCATATCCAATGGCCATCCCCTGATGGGAAAGGTTACCGGGACAGGATGCACAGCAACTGCCCTTACGGCCGCCTTTGCCGCCATTAACTCCGATCCGTTTGCGGCCGCTACCAATGCCATGATTGTCATGGGTATTGCCGGCGAAATGGCAGGGGATGAATCCGATGCTCCCGGTACCTTCTATGCCAAATTCCTGGATGCCCTCTACAAAATTGACGGCGAACAGATAGAAAAACGCTGGAAAAATGAGTAAAACAAAGAAGTTCAACCCTGCACTCTACCTTGTGACGGACAGAGACCTGGCCTTAGGCAGGTCTCTTACCTGGGTAATCGAAAAATCAGTAAATGGAGGAACAACCATCGTGCAGCTCAGAGAAAAAGACCTGGACACGAAGGATTTTATTGAGGAAGCCTTGCAGGTGAAAAAAATACTGGAACCTTATGGAGTACCTTTGCTCATCAATGACAGGGTGGATGTGGCACTGGCTGTTGAAGCCGATGGTGTGCATCTGGGGCAGACCGACATGCCTTATGAAATGGCCCGAAAAATTCTGGGAAAAGATGCCATCATAGGTCTATCGGTTGAAAACTACGAACAAGCCAAAGAAGCAGATAAGCTGAATCTGGATTACATTGCCATTAGCCCGGTCTATACCACCCCTACCAAGGAAGAGCTTACTGAAGCGCTCGGACTGGAAGGAGTACGCAGAATCACTGAAATATGTGGGCACCCGTCAGTGGGTATAGGAAGCATAAAACCACACAATGCAAGAGAAGTTATACATGCCGGCGCAGACGGTGTGGCTGTTGTTTCAGGCATCTGCTCTGCAGATGATCCGGAGGTTGCTGCCAGAGAACTGAGAGAAACAATAGAAAATGCTAAATTGTCTGTTAAATCATGATGCCAAACCAAGGTGATTGCCAATTATTCAATCATTGTATCATTCATGCATACTCGCATTTAAGTATTCATGCATTATAATTATATTACATGATACATCGAAACATATAAAAACAGCAGCCCATGAAAATATCCAAAATAGGTGAATTTGGCCTCATAGAAGAAGTGATCGCGCCGAAATTTAAAGAGCTGGTCAACAGGCATCTCACCGGCATTGGAGATGATGCAGCCATTATAACCATTGATGAGTATACCTCTCATGTCTATACCACCGATATGCTGATAGAAAACACCCATTTCCTGAGGAATAAGATATCGGCACATCAGCTTGGCTACAAATCCCTGTCGGTCAATTTGAGCGACATCGCAGCGATGGGAGCAAATCCGGTTGCCAGTTATCTTTCCATCGGTTTGCCGAAGGACATGAAAGTAGAATGGGTGGAAGAATTCATGCAGGGCTATAAATCCCTGAGCGAAACTTTCCAAGTGCCGCTTTTGGGAGGTGACACCACAAGCTCGGAGGATAAGATCATTGTAAATGTCGGAGTGACCGGTGCAATGCCTTCCGGCAATATCAAACTGCGTTCGGCAGCCCGTGAAAATGACATTGTTTGTCTTACCGGTAAAGTCGGTGGCTCGGCAGGAGGCCTCCAGGTCATCCTGAATGATCTTCCCATAGACCATCATGCAAAAAAACTGCTGGAACAGCACCTCACCCCACCTCCACACATCTCAGAAGGCCGCTGGCTTTCACAATTCAAGGCGGTCCATGCCATGATGGATGTCTCCGACGGCATCGCTTCCGATCTGAAACACATTCTTAACGCCTCCGCACTAAAAGGCACGATCGAACTGGAGCAAATACCCATTTCGGAGGAACTGATCCGTCAATCGGAAAAATACAACTGGAATCCCCTTGAATTATCCGTATCAGGAGGAGAAGATTATGTACTGCTGCTGACCGTGGACCAAAATGAATATAAAGCTCTGGCCGGTAAATTCAGGAAGAAATTTTCAAGACCTTTATACAAAATCGGCTTTCTGGAGAAAGGCAATCCGAAAATAGTGTATCTCAAAGACAAAATAGAAGTAAAAGACCTGAAAGAAGGGTATGCTCATTTCTAAACATCTAAAAGCAACAATGACATCCAATGAAGTACACACAGTCCTATAAAAAAGCACTGGCCATAGCAGGCTCTGACAGTGGCGGAGGTGCCGGAATTCAAGCTGACCTGAAAACATTTTCGGCAAACGGCGTTTACGGAATGTCGGCAATAACGGCAATAACAGCACAGAATACCGAAGGAGTAAAGGACATTCATCCCATTCCGGTTGAAATCATCGAAAGCCAAATTGCTGCAGTGATGGATGATATCGGAACAGATGCCGTAAAAATTGGCATGTTACACAGCTCCCAGGTCATCCGGTCTGTATTGCGCTCCTTGCAACGATATCAGTTAAAAAATGTGGTCCTGGATCCGGTTATGGTGGCCACATCAGGCGACAAACTGCTTATGGATGATGCCATTGAAACGCTAATCAAAGAATTGCTTCCGGCTGTAGCGGTCATCACGCCCAATATTCCGGAAGCAGAAATTATCCTTAACAAAAAAATCACAAACAAAGACGAGTTTAAGCAGGCTGCCCGTGAGCTATCACAAACCGGAGCGGATTCGGTACTGCTAAAATCGGGGCATTTCAAAGGAAACGAGCTGTCGGATATCTTTTATATTGCTTCACAGGACGAGCTCATCGAGCTGCCTTTCAAACGCATTGATACAAAAAACATACATGGTACAGGATGTACTTTATCATCTGCTGTTGCTGCCTGCCTGGCGCAGGGATTTTCTATGAAAGAAGCCATTAAAAAAGGAGTGGAATACACCCATCAGGCCATATTTGAGGGCTCTTCCTACCGTCTGGGAAAAGGCCACGGACCGGTACATCATTTTTATAAATTCTGGAGTTAAAAAAAAAAGACTTATGAACTTTTTAAGCATACTGGATGAGGCCGCTGAACCAGTCTATCAGGGACTCATCAGACATCCGTTTAATGTGGAACTTGCCGAAGGAACCCTGCCGGAAGAAAAGTTCCGCTTTTACATCAGTCAGGACATCGATTATATTGGTGAATATTCACGCGCATTGGCGGCTCTGGCAGCAAAAGCCCCTTCCCATGGTGAAGTGAGGGAATTTATTTCCTTTGCCAAAGAAGGGCTGGAAATCGAAAAGGAATTGCACGATGAGTTTATTAAACAATTTAACATCAAACCTCCTGAGGCAATTGCCCTGGCCACAGAAGCCTATTCCAATTTTCTGCTTAGCTCCGTTGCATACAAGAGCTATCCTGAGGCACTGGCAAGCCTGTTGCCGTGTTTCTGGCTTTACAACAAGGTGGCCGCCCATATCCAACACACTGCCAGTAAAGAAAACAAATATCACAAATGGATCGAAACATACTCAGGAGCCGAATTTGATGAAACCACCCGCCGGCTGAAAGACATCACCCAAAGAATTGCCAGTGAAAATACACAAAAAACAAGGGATAATATGAAACACCTTTACATCCGTTCTTCATGGTACGAATGGCTCTTCTGGGACAGTGCATACCACCTAAGGTATTGGATTGGTTGATAGCCCGGCATAAAAAATTCTGCCTCACTTGCAAGAATCCTGCAGATATTCTAAATTATTGGTAATTACGAATAATTTTACTAATTTTGCGGTTACTTCTGTACTAAATAATTATTCTGATAATGGAAAAAACTAAAGTACTTTTCGTATCTCAGGAAATAACCCCTTATCTTCCCGAGACTGAAATGTCCAGAACCGGACGATATCTACCCCAGGGCATACAGGAAAGAGGTAAGGAGATAAGAACCTTTATGCCGAAATACGGAAGCATTAATGAGAGAAGGAATCAATTACACGAAGTAATAAGGCTCTCCGGAATGAATCTAATCATCGATGAAACTGACCGGCCCCTGATCATCAAAGTGGCATCCATCCAATCCGCAAGGATGCAGGTATATTTTATTGACAACGAAGACTATTTTCAGAGAAGATATACGCTAAAAGATGAAAACGAAGAATATTTCTCCGATAACGATGAAAGAGCCATATTTTTTGCCAGGGGCGTGCTGGAGACTATAAAAAAGCTACGGTGGTCACCCGATATCGTGCATTGCTTTGGATGGTTCACTTCATTGGTTCCTTTATATCTCAAACATTCTTATAATGAGGAACCCATTTTTGCCAATTCAAAGGTAGTTTACTCCGTTTACAACGATGAATTTGACAAGCCTCTCAGAAAAGAATTTAAGGATAAGCTTAAAATTGAAGGAATCAATAACAAAGCCATTAAAAAAATAAAAGACAACCCCGATTACGTCAATCTGACCAAAATGACCATTGATAATTCAGATGCCGTGATTAAAGGAAGTCAACAAATCAACGAAAAAATAGAAAAATATATTCAGAGTCTCGATATGCCTATCCTTGATTACCAACCAGAGGATAAATACATTGATGCTTACTCGGAATTATATGATAAATTGGTAACCAGATAATTGTATGATGTTTAACAAGAAAGGATTTCGTATGATGAAGAGAAACTTTGGCAAGAAACTGAAACAAACACTGCTGCTTTCAGGATTAATTTTAGCAATACTGGGATGTGAAAAGGAAGCAAAAGAGTTCGGTGATCAGATCATGCATGCCGACGACAGCATCGTCGCAAACTACGATACCAGTTTTCAGGTTCAAACATTTCTGGAAAGGTCGGATTCATTCCCCACACTATATACTTCAATTGAAGCACCAACAGCAAGTGAACACTCCAATGTATTGCTGGGGGAATACCATAATCCCTATTTCGGCAGAATGAAAGCGGGCTTTATGTCGCAGATTTATAAAAGTGACTCGCTCAGTTTCTCTTCTCTGGAAGCTGTAGGAGCTACACTTTACTTTCATATTGGAGAAACCTATGGAACAATCGACGAATCACAAATTAACATCTATAAACTGAATAAACACCTCGAAATCAGCAACAATTACTATTCCACTACGAATCCGGAAAGATTCTATGACCCGAATGATATGATCTCAGAATCAGCGGAATTCCTTGGTGACAGCATAATAAAAGTCAATCTGACCAAATCATTTGCAGAATTCCTCACCACTGCACATGATACGATAATGGGGGATATGGGCGATTTTGTGGAATTTTTCCCAGGCATCTTCGCAGAATTGGAAGCAGGTGGAGAAGGTTTCCTGAACAACATTAAAATAACCAACGATACCACCAGGCTTGAACTGGCATACAGGGATACCGAGGATGACGAGGACGAGGTGGATACCCTGAGATATCCGATTCGCTCTACAGCACTAAGGGTTAACACTTTTGAGCATTTTTATGAGGAAGCCACTGCCTCCGTGAAAAATGTCAACCGTTTCCTGACCAATGATAGTACGGAAAACGACAGCCTGCTGTTGATAAACGGCCCTGGCGGGACGAGAGCAAAACTTTTGATACCTGAAGAAGTGCGAGAAACATTCAGTCAGGATACAAACTTTCTAGCACGGGCTGAAATCGAACTAAAGCCGACCATACCTTCAGACAGCCCCATGTTTCCGGAATCTGTCGGCATGTATGCCTATCCCCGGGATACCAGTTATGTATCCATTTCCAACAGCCAATTTTTCAACGGGGAATATGATGAGGACAGGAATGTGTTCAGTTGTAACATTACCAGTTATCTTCAGGCATATATCAACGAAGAGGTAGATAATAACCGGTTATACATCCAGACCAAAAATTTCAGGTTTCAGCCTGCACAATTGATCATATCCGGTGCCAATCATTCTACTCCGGTCAAATTAAGGATCAAATATTTCAAACCTTAAAACCAATGTGTGGCATTGTCGGCTACATTGGCAATAAGAATGCCTATCCCATTCTTATCAATGGATTAAAAAGACTTGAATACCGCGGATATGATTCAGCAGGTATTTCCCTGCTGGGGAACAAAGGAACATTATCCATTCTGAAAAAGGCAGGAAAAGTGTCCGATCTGGAAGTGCATGCCCAACAGAAAGACATTTCCGGGAGCATTGGCATCGGCCATACCCGCTGGGCCACACACGGGGAACCCAATGACCTCAATGCCCATCCCCATGCTTCAGAAAACGGCCATTTTATCGTCATACACAATGGCATCATTGAAAATTACAGCCGGCTGAAGAAAAAGCTGGAAGACCGGGGCTATACCTTTAGGTCTGAAACCGATACCGAAATATTGGCCAACCTGATGGAATACATTTATCTGAAAGGTCAGGTTTCCGCTGAAATAGCCGTCAGACTGGCTTTGCGAAAAGTCATCGGAGCCTTCGGGCTGGGTATTATTTGCAAAGATGAACCGGACAAACTTATTGCTGCCAGAAGAGGTAGCCCGCTGGTAATTGGTGTCGGAGAAAATGAATATTTCCTTGCATCCGACGCTACCCCGCTAGTAGAGCATACACAAAACGTGATATACCTTAATGACAACAACATTGCCATCCTGGCCCGGAATGAATTGGTACTGAAAACGATCAAAAACGAGCAGCTTACACCCAATGTACAGAAACTTGAGCTGGAAATAGGAGATATAGAGAAGAACGGATATGACCACTTCATGCTTAAGGAAATTTTTGAGCAGCCGCGCTCAATTAAAGATACTTTCAGGGGAAGGGTTTCTCCGGACCAGAAAGACATTATACTGGGCGGGCTGTATTCAGTAATGCCAGTTTTGGAACAGGCCAACCGCATCATTATTCTGGGATGTGGTACTTCATGGCACGCAGGACTGGTGGGTGAATATCTGATTGAGGATCTGGCCAGGATACCCGTTGAAGTGGAATATGCATCGGAATTCCGGTACCGCAACCCCATTATTTATAAAAATGACGTAGTCATTACCATCAGCCAGAGCGGAGAAACCGCCGACTCACTGGCAGCCATTCAGTTGGCGAAAGAAGTAGGTGCTACGGTACTTGGTATCTGCAATGTTGTAGGATCCAGTATTCCCAGAGAAACCCATGCCGGGGTGTATACGCATGCAGGTCCCGAAATCGGTGTGGCCTCTACCAAAGCATTTACCGCCCAGGTAACCGTGTTGGCTATGATGGCTGTAGTACTGGGCTATAAACGGGGTCAAATTGAAGAGCCGTTATATCATAACTTAATAGAAGAATTAACGCAAATTCCCAGGAATATCGAAAAAATCCTGACCCTTAACAACGAATTTAAGGAACTGGCAGAATTATATAAAGAGGCCAGCAATTTCCTTTACCTGGGAAGAGGTTATGCTTTCCCTGTAGCCCTTGAAGGTGCACTCAAACTAAAAGAGATATCCTATATTCATGCAGAAGGCTATCCGGCGGCCGAGATGAAACACGGCCCCATTGCCCTTATAGATGAAAACATGCCCGTGGTAGTGATTGCGCTTCAGGACAAATCATACGATAAAATTGTGAGCAACATCCAGGAAATCAAAGCACGGAAAGGAAAAGTCATTGCAATAGTCACCGAAGGCGACACCACCATAAGAGAAATGGCCGATCATGTGCTGGAGATACCTTCTACCGTGGAAACTTTGGCTTCATTATTAACCGTAATCCCCCTGCAGCTTTTATCCTATCATATAGCTGTACTTCGTGGCTGCAGTGTTGACCAGCCAAGGAATCTTGCGAAGTCTGTTACTGTGGAGTAAGCAGGCAGTAGTAAGCAGT
>JBKGZA010000011.1:0-35018 GCA_046545815.1 Bacteroidales bacterium | reverse complement strand
AAAATTTCTTTGAGTCGGCGCTTTGGGGCTATGAATTAGCTTTTATGCCTCGTATTGGGGTTCCTGCACCAAAGAATAGATGATGGAGCCAATGGCCATCACAACAGTAAAGATGATGATGAAGCGTTTGTATTTCCATATCTTCAGGAATACTTCCAGAAGATCTATTTCGTCTTTATTTTGCTGTATTTGTGGTTTGTTGTCCTCCATGTTTGTTTTACCAATTTATGCGAATTGGGGCCAATTAGTTTCTGTTGATGATGTAGATCACTGTGGCCACGCTTGTTGCTATTGATGCCCACTGGCTTAGAAGGTCGGTTATGTCTATTGGTTCCCGGGGAGGTTTCTGGGGTACAAAGATTTCTGACCCTTCTTCTACAGGCGGGTTCCAGAGCCAGTTTTTTCTTTGTGCATCGCCTCCCGGATAATATACCACAGTTTTTCCTTTGGCTGCATCGAAGGTATAATCACCGGCTGCCTCAACGTAACGGTCTACGCGCCATCCGGAACGGTACTGTACGTATCCCGGATTTCTTACGCTTCCTTTCACCCTCACAGTCCCGGGTTGTTTGGGTACGGTAATACTGTCTCCCTGCTGCAAAACAATACTTTGTTGTTTTTTTTCTGCTACTTCCGAAAAGTTTCCTACTATCTTGTTGGTATCGTCTCGGTTAACTTTAATTCCAGGCAGAAATGCTTCTTCTGTCGTTCCTCCGGCCCGTTCTATCAACCTTCCCAGTGTTTCGTTTTTTTCCAGTATGGGATACCTTCCGGGATACTTTACTTCTCCATCAATCTTAACTACACGGTGGTACTCGAGATCGGGGTCCCTGCGTACGATCACCATGTCGTAATCCTCCAGTTCGAAAGGGGATTCGGATTCGAATTGTTCCAGTATTTCCGGAGAGATGTCTATGTTGAAGACACTGGTAAGCCCCTCAGAATCTTTTTCTCTCATAATCCGGAATACCTCAAGGTTATATTTGTAAGCCCTTTTGGTAAATCCTCCGGCCTGAAGCAACAGATCATGTACGTTCATGTTTTCTTCTAACCTGTATTCCCCCGGATTTTTGACTTCTCCGTATATACTGGTTACCTTTTTGTCATGGGCAATATCGGCTCCATAAATGATCACACTGTCGCGATGTTTCAGTGTATGATTGTGTTCGGGGGTTTCTTCCTCCATAAGTTCTTTCAGGGGTACGGGAATGATTTTTTTATCGAGTCCATCTTCCGTATATCGAATGAGATCGGCCCGGAGTTGATAGGTGTTTTCCCAGAAAACCGAATCTTTCAGTCCTCCGGCGCGTTTGAGCAGGTCGCTGAGCTTCATGTCATCTCCCAGAGCATATCTTCCTGGTTTATAAATGTGGCCGCTTACATCGACATACTGCACCCCCCCGGGAATGGAGTCCCGTCCTGCCTTTCCCGTCACAGGGGAGATGGTTACTACATCTCGGTCGTGGATGGGAAAGGAATTGATCTGAAAGGTGTCTTGTTTAAAAGAACCCAGGTTAGGAGTCAATACTTTGTATATCTCGCCCGTACGTTCTCTGTCGGTAAAAGAGCTCACCCGTTCAATCTGTGCTTTCTGGATGTCGGCGGAGGTTCGCAATCCCCCGGAGAATTCAACCAGGTCGCGCAGCGTTTCATCTTTTTTTAGTACTAAAAATAAAATCCGGTGCTTGCCATTTATCATCGGATTTGTTAATATTGTATGTTTATTTTTAGTATTCAAATTATAAAAGTGAAGATACAACATCATCACATATCTGAAAGCCAATTCCGCAGGTTTATTTTGTTTTTCCTCCTGTTTCACGGATTATTGAAATGGAGGTGTATAAAATGGTCTATGGTTTTTGTTTTTGGCCTGCTATTATCCACTGCAACATATGCCCAGGAAGATTTCGATATTCCCTATGTTCCGACACCTCAATCCGTTGTGCATAAGATGCTGGATGTAGCTAATGTGGGTCCTGGCGATTACCTGATCGATCTGGGTTCGGGCGATGGCCGTATAGTGATTGAAGCAGTTCGACGGGGTGCCGTTGGGCATGGCGTGGAGATCGAACCTGAACTGGTCAGAAAGGCAGAAGCCAAAGCCCGGGAGGCCGGCGTGTCTGAGAAAATTATGTTTCTGAAAGAGGATGTATTTGAGACGGACTTCAGTGGCGCCACGGTGCTAACCTTATATATGATGGACATCATCAATCTCAGGCTTCGTCCTTTACTGTTGGAAAAACTCGAGCCCGGAACCCGGATTGTTTCTCATAGTTTTGGGATGAAAGACTGGAAACCCGACAAACATCTGAAGGAAGATGATTGTGAGATTTTTTACTGGTTAGTGCCGTCAGAAATTGAAGGTCGGTGGGAATGGAGTGTAAGCGACAAGCGGTTCATCATGACAGCTGAACAGGAATTTCAGCAGTTGGATATAGATATACGCGCAGAAGGAGAGTCTTTAAAAGTAAAAGAACAGATGCTTCAGGGAAAGCAGCTGAACTTTACGGCGGTCCACCCGGATAGCAATCTCAAATATGTTTATCATGGTGAGGTAGAGGGAGAAACAATTTCTGGCAAAGTGCAAATTATCGACGGTAGCAATGAAACTATAACGAACTGGTCGGCAAAGCTTAAATAAATCGGGAGCTTATTCACAGAAAAGTAGGGATTGCTTATAAAAATCATACTCCGCAGTTTGAACAAAAGAAAAAAATGCTATCTTAGTATGGCTAAAAACATTTAATAAACTCCGTAAAGGCAATATTCATGAAAAAACTCCTAGCATGGCGTTTTACAGGCATTATATTTTTGTTTTTTATAATAGTGGTTCCCTGTAATTCTCAGAATTCAGGCGAATGGGAACTGATGTGGTCCGATGAGTTTGATTACAGCGGCCTTCCCGATAGCTCAAAATGGACTTATGAACAGGGAATGATACGCAACGATGAAGCACAGTATTATACGAAAGAACGAAAAGAAAATGCCAGGGTAGAGGACGGTCACCTGATCATTGAAGCACGAAAAGAAGACTATAAGGGAGCGGAGTACACATCGGCAAGCATTAATACCTTAAACAAACAGCATTTTCGGTATGGAAGGATCGAAGTACGGGCGAAAGTCCCCGTTGGCAATGGTACCTGGCCGGCCATCTGGATGCTGGGCACCAATATATCCGAAGTGGGCTGGCCCGACTGTGGGGAGATAGACATTCTGGAACATGTAGGATACGATCCGCAAAATGTTCATGCCAATATCCATACCGGCGCTTATAATCATGTTGATGGTACCGGCAAAGGCAACACCATGAAACTGGATAAGCCCTGGGAGAATTTTCATACCTATTCCATCGAATGGTATGAAGACCGCATCGACTTTTTTGTGGATGCCGAAAAATATTTCACTTTTAAAAATGATGGTGAAGGTAACAATGCAACCTGGCCGTTTGACAAGCCCCATTATTTACTGATCAATCTGGCGATAGGCGGATCCTGGGGCGGACAACAGGGTATCGACGACGGAAAATTTCCCCATAAATATTACATTGATTATGTGAGGGTGTATAATTTGGAGCAATAAATCGGATATGGTTTGGGTTTTTATTCTAAATAGTAATGAATATCAATAAAGAAAGCAGTAATGAAGTCCGAACTGGCCAATAAAACTCACAATGACTTCTATAAGACCTTGAGAAAAAAGCTTGATCACTGGCTTCAGCATAGAAAAGGGGGTGGGAGATATACCAAATATATATTGCTGGCACCCGATTTCTTCCATCTGCTGTGCAGGCTTTCGTTTGATCCGGAGGTTCCTGCCGTGGAAAAAGCCAAGCTGGGAGCTGCAATAGCTTATTTTATAACCCCGATGGATTTCATTCCGGAAATGCTTACAGGCCCTATAGGTTACATGGATGATGTGGCTCTTTCTGCTTTTGTTTTAAACAGCATCATCTATAATGTCGATCCTGAGCTGGTAAAAAAGCATTGGGCAGGTGATGAGAATATCCTGAAACTCACACGTCAGATACTGGCCAGAGCCGATCAGTTGATCGGAAAAGGAGTCTGGCAAAAGGTGAAAAGAAGCATCAAATAAAGCGGATTTTTGACTGGTGTTTATTATTTTTGTAAAAAATGTAAAACAATAGAATGAAGCATTATTATAAATATTTTTAAGAAAAAGATATAGACATGAAACAGATATTGTTTACAACCCTAATGATGTTCATCGCCGCCTCCATGGCAGGCCAGGAAGAGATATCTCTGTTTAACGGGGAAAATCTTGATGGATGGGAAATACACGGTCAGGAAAAGTGGTATGTTGAAGACGGCTTGCTGGTATGCGAAAGTGGCCCGGAAGAGGAATACGGATACCTCTCCACAGAAGAAAAATATAAGGATTTTATCCTTGAGTTGGATTTCAAACAGGTATCCGATGGAAATAGCGGTGTTTTTTTCCGTTCTTCACTTGACGGAATTAAAATTTCGGGCTGGCAGGTAGAAGTGGCCCCTCCCGGAAATGACACAGGCGGAATTTATGAATCTTACGGAAGGGGATGGTTGAAGAAGATACCCGAGTCTAAAGAGGACATCCTGAATATGGGAGAATGGAATCATATGAAGATCCGGGTTAAAGGTGACAAGGTCACCACCTGGTTGAACGGCGAAAGGATGATGTCGCTGTCCGATGAAAAAATAGGAAAAGCCAATGGCAAAATTGCTTTACAGATCCATAGTGGCGGAGGAATAAAGGTATTGTGGAAAAATATAAATTTAAAACTTCTTTAACATTCCAGAATAGTTACAATATTGAAAAAAAGGGTTTCAGCAACTGAAACCCTTTTTTTCATGCCGCACATTTTCCGGGATTTTATCCGAAAACGAACACCTACTGACTCAAAACGAACATTTTTTTTATCCGGTTAACAGTTAATAATGTGACTCAGGCACGATTGTTGAAGAATTGATGTTAGCAATGCAAGTTGTTTATTTGAATATTTTGTTTTTTCTGTATTAATAAAAAATACCATAAATTCAATAAATCATGGAACCCAAAAAAAGTGAGAAAGCAGATATTGAAAAGAAAAGATTTCTTTTCCGTGAAATAGGGTATATTGTAGCTCTGGCTTTGGTTTTTGCAGCATTTGAATGGACTTCCAGGCCTTCTGAAGTCAAGGGTTTCGTAAGTGAAGAGGATTCTGATGTGATTCAGGAGAATGTACCGATTACCAGGCAGGAAGAGAGAAAAGAGCCTCCTCCTCCACCGCCTCCTCAGTCCACCGAGGTCTTGAATATTGTGGATGACGAAGTGGCTATTGAGGATGAACTTATACTTGAACAAACGGGAGCCGATGAGGATACCAGGGTACAGATAGAGGTTTTTGCCGAGACAGAGGAAGAAGAGGAATATGATGATATATTCATTATACTTGAGGATATGCCCAGTTTCAAGGGAGAAGGACTGAATGCTTTCACACGGTATGTCCAGCGAACCATTAAATATCCTTTAATAGCCATGGAAAACGGAATAGAAGGCACGGTCTTTTTTAGATTTGTTGTAGAAAAAAATGGTTCTGTGAATGGGGCCGAAGTGTTAAGAGGTGTTGACCCTGTTTTGGATGAAGCTGCCCTCGCCGCAGTAGAAAAAGCTCCAAGATGGAATCCGGGAAGGCAAAGAGGTAAGCCCGTATGGGTATCCTGTACCATTCCCATTTTATTCTCTATGGATTAGGAGCAAAGAGGGCCGCTTTAACAGGCTACTATTTCAGACCAAAGAACCGGGCGACATCATTCAGGAAATGGTTGCCGGCATTTGCATCTCCATTATTCTTTCCGTTGGCTGCATTTAAAAGCTTTTCGGGTATCTGGGCTTTTTCTGCTTCAAAAAAGCCTATGGAGCGGTACTTGCTGTAACGCTGATCCTTCATTTTCTCTTCATCCATGAATGCGAAGCGGAAGACATCGTCGTAAAGCATTTCTTCCAGCTTATTGAGTGTAGGTTTTACGTTGGTTTCAAAATCTTTGTCTTCCTCCACAATCTTGTCTATAATACCCATTTCGAACAAATCAAATGCAGTAAGCCGGAGAGAACTGGCTGCTTCTTCCGCTCTGGAGGAATCTTTGAAAATGATGGAGGCACATCCTTCCGGAGAAATTACAGAAAGAATGGCATTTTCCATCATGTAGATTTTATTGGATACAGACAATGCCAATGCACCTCCTGATCCGCCTTCGCCGGTGATTACCGTAAAGGTGGGAACATTCAGGTCGGAAAGATCAAATAGATTCCTGGCTATAGCTTCTGCCATTCCCCTTTCTTCAGCTTTCAAACCACAATAGGCCCCTGGGGTATCCACAAAGAAAATGACCGGGCGTCTGAATTTTTCTGCCTGCCGTGCCAGTCGGAGAGCTTTTCTGTAGCCTTCGGGATGGGGCATACCGAAGTTGGCATGCATGTTTCCTTTCAGATCTTTGCCTCTCCTTGTACCAATAGCCGTTACAGGAATATCTTTAAGATAACCGATACCGCCTATAATGGCATTGTCATCTCCTATAAGCCGGTCGCCATGTAAGGGGATGAAATCTTTGATCATATTTTCAATAAAATCCTGGGGTTTGGGTCTTTCCAGTTGCCTTGCCAGCTTAACGCGTTCCCAGGGTGTATGCTGCTTTTTCTCTTCCTGATAATGGCTATCCTGTTCCGGATAAATATCGGCCAATTTTTTTTCCAGGCTGTTTATTTCATCATTTAGATCAATGCCTTGATTTTTGGATAGCTGTTCAAGGCTTTTAATTGTTTTTTTGATTTTATTGGTGTAATCCATTGTTTTTTAAATTTACTGTTTAACAGATCGAACAGGCAGACAATCAATACTGGTGTACTTTCAGTATTTTCTGAAGGGTATCTTTCAGCTTTTGCCTTTCACATATCATATCGACAAATCCTTTATCCTGCAGGAATTCGGAGGTTTGAAAACCTTCGGGGAGTTTCTGTTTGATGGTTTGTTCAATCACTCTTGGACCTGCAAATCCGATTAATGCATTTGGCTCGGCCATGATAATATCACCAAGCATGGCGAAGGAAGCAGTTACTCCACCGGTGGTCGGATTGGTAAGCAGACTGATATAGAGATTGCCAGCATTGCTGAACCGTTTGATGGCTGCTGCGGTTTTGTTCATCTGCATCAGTGAAACTGCACCTTCTTGCATTCTGGCACCTCCCGAACGGGATACAATAATTACGGGCAAGCGTTGTGCTTTTCCTTTTTCAAAAAGCCGGGCTACCCTTTCTCCCAATACAGATCCCATAGAACCAAGAATAAAGTCGGTATTCATGATACCGAATAACACAGGAATACCGTGAAGCCTTGCTTTTCCCGTTGTGATACCTTCGTTGATATTTTTTTCATACAGTTTATCCAACTTATCCTTATAACCGGGAAAATTCAGAACATCCAAAGTTTTGTATTCCTCAAACAAACGTTGCACCGTATCTTCATCAAAAAGGATGTTCATCCACTGCTTATTGGAAATCCTCATATGATGACCACACTCAGGACATACTCCCTGATTCCTGTCGATTTTTTTCTTATAGACCATCTTCTTACAGTTTGGACATTGTGTAAAAAGATTATCGGGGATATATGTCTGATATTTGTCTTTGCGTGTTTTCAAAAAGTTTTGAATTATGTCCTGAATTTTTGCACTCATGATTCATAGTCCCTTTCATTTTACAAAAGTTCTTTTTCAATGAAATTAATTGAATAACTTCCATCCAGAAAGGATTCGGAAGAAAGGATTTTAATCAAAAAGTCCTTGTTTGTTTGAATCCCATTGACATAGAATTCTTCCAGTGCACGGATCATTCTGGCAATTGCCTCTTTTCTTGTGTTGTCGTAAGCAATAATCTTGGCAACCATAGAATCGTAATGGGGAGAGATTTTGGCTCCCGGATAGATACCGGAGTCTATACGTATACCAGGTCCTGATGGGAAGACAATGTTATTGATGGTTCCGGGCGAAGGCATAAAGTTTTTTTTCGGATCTTCAGCGTTAATACGGCACTCGATGGCATGGTTATACCACCGGATTTGGCTTTGTTTCCATCTGAGTTTTTCTCCTGACGCTACCCGTATTTGTTCTTTGATCAAATCAGTAGAGGTGGTAATTTCGGTGATGGGATGTTCTACCTGTATCCGTGTATTCATTTCCATGAAATAGAATTTTCCATTTTCATAAAGAAATTCCACGGTTCCGGCATTGGTGTAGTCCAATTGCTTAAGTGCCTGAGTCACTTTTGAGCCGATGTTTTTTCTTTTATCCTGATCAATGGCAGGTGAGGGGGTTTCTTCTATCACTTTTTGTTTCCGTCTCTGGCTGGAACAGTCTCTTTCCCCAAGATGTATACAATTCCCGTACTCATCGGCAATAACTTGTATTTCTATGTGTTTGGGATTCTCAAAATATTTTTCTACATATATATTGGGATCGTTAAAAGCAAGATCAGCTTCATATGAAGCTTCCTGGAAAGATGAGACAAAGAATTTTTCATCTTCAACCAGGCGGATACCCCTCCCTCCGCCACCGGCGACGGCTTTTATCAGCAGTGGAAAACCGATGTGTTTGACCTGTTCCAGGGCATATTCAGCATCGGTAAAACCCTCATCAGGTCCAGGTATGACCGGAACTCCATGTTTGGACATAAGCTGTTTGGCCAGGGATTTGTTTCCCAGCCTGGAAATGGCATCTGAAGAAGGACCAATGAATTTGATACCAATTTCTTCGCACATATGGGCAAACTCACTGTTCTCCGATAAAAAACCGAATCCCGGATGGATGGCATCGGCACCTTTCTGAACTGCTGCGGAAAGTATGTTGCTGATATTTAGATAACTTTGACCCACTTTGGAAGGACCGATACAAACTGCTTCATCGGCCATCATTACATGAAGAGAATCGGCATCCGGTTCGGAATATACTGCTACGGTATCAACACCCAGTTCTTTGCTGGCCCGTATAATCCTCACAGCTATTTCTCCCCTGTTGGCAATTAATATCTTGTTGAACATATTTATTCTATTCTAATACCTCAAAATACATCAAATTAATCCAGTTTGATTTTAAATAACTCTGATCCGTATTCAACTGTTTGTCCATCTTCAGCAATTTTTTCTACAATTTCACCAGTGGCTTCACTTTCAATTTTATTCATTACTTTCATCGCTTCAATGATACAAAGGGTGTCTCCTTTCTTTATTTTGTCTCCATTTTTTACATAAGGTGGTTTTCCCGGGGCTGGCGAGCTATAAAAAGTGCCAATGATGGGAGAAGTTACCGTGAACAGATTTTCATCCTCCTCTTTGGATTCCTGTTTAACTTGTTCTTTTTCTTCCTCTTTCTCTTTAGCAGGCTGATCAATGGAGCCACTTGGTTCACCTGACTTTTTTACTTCTGTTTCTTCTAAAAGTTTCCTTATCTTTCCAGCATCCATGTTTTCCAGGTTGGAGGCTGCTACTGATCCGTTTTTGTTTCTGGAGAGTTCAATCTCCTCGTCACCGGTTTTATACCTCAGACTGTCGATGGAACTGGATTCAAATTGTTCTATAATTTTTAAAATGTCTTCCAATTTAATGTTCTGCATGATCCTCCTCCTCAGTTAGATTTACATTTTATCAAGGCTTGATTTCAGATAAATGTTTATTGATAAATACTTTGAAATATTGTTATTATTTTTCACAAAATTGGCAAAAATCCTGGTATTGACTTTTGTTCTAATACCATTAATTGCATTATCATTTCAAAGAAATGCACAGAATTTCTTCACCAAGTAACTCTTTATCAATAAAATGCATCGGCTTGCAAGGAAAAATTCGGGTTACAAGTTATGTAATAAAAAGTGAAAATTCAAGTATCTTTTGATGATATAATTTTTAACAATTTTGGATTAATACATACATTTCCTATATTCAGAGATTTTACTCTTATAAATGGTTGGAATAAATCACCTTTTTTCGTAACAACATAACGTTGTTTTTTCATTTATATTTCTATTTTATTTTGCCCATACTTTTATAAATTATTCCTTTTTTCATTAAAAGCATTATCTTTGATGTCCGGTTTAGTAAAAATTTTCAGACCATGAATGTATTGTATTATGATTGTTTTTCAGGGATAAGCGGAGATATGAATCTGGCGGCAATGCTTGATCTTGGAGTGGATGAACAGTATTTAAAAAATGAGTTGTCCAGGCTGGGGTTGACAGAATATGATATAAAAGTGAGTCGTGATTCGCGTCATTCAATTTCGGGCACCCGGGTGGATGTCGAAGATAATTCAGCCAATAGTGAGAGCCATTCACATGATGAATATGAGGGACATGGGGACCATGAAAGCCACAAGACGCATAATCACCATCATTCCAGTGAGCATCATATCCATCACTATCCCTATGAAACAGATCATTCCCATGAACACAGTCACAGCAATGATAAAGGTGAAGGTCATTCACACATGCATGGCCATGTGCATAGAAATCTGGAAAACATTTATTCCCTTTTGGATGACAGTGGGCTAAATCAAAATGTGAAGGATATTAGCAAACGGATGTTCCATTTAATTGCTAAGGCTGAAGCCAAGGTACATGGTACTACCATATACAATATCCATTTTCATGAGGTAGGGGCCGTGGATTCGATTATTGATATTGTCGGTGCTGCTATATGCTTTGATTATCTGAAAGTTGACAAGATTAAAAGTTCCACGGTAGAACTGGGTGGGGGTTTTGTGACATGTGCCCATGGGACGATGCCTATTCCAGCTCCCGCTACCGCTGAAATTTTAAAAAATGTACCGGTAAAAACCGGAACTGTAGATAAGGAAACGACTACACCTACCGGTGCATCCATATTGGCAGCTAATGTGGATGAGTTTACCAATGAAAGCATCATGGAAATTGAAAAAATCGGATATGGCATAGGGCATCGACAATTGGATATTCCAAATGTTTTGAGGGTTTATCTTGGCCGGGAAGCTGGAAAGACACAGGGAGGTTACCACACCAAGGCGGCTGTTGAGATCAGTTGTAATATAGACGATATGAATCCGGAACATTATGATTATGTGATGGATCAGCTTTTTTCAGCCGGCGCCGATGAAGTGTATCTTACATCCGTTATGATGAAAAAGTCCAGGCTTGGCTCAAAACTCAGTGTTCTTTCTAAGCCTGAATACGAAGAGGAGATCAGTCGGATACTTTTCACCCAAACCAGCACATTGGGATTGAGACGGGCTTCTGTGCAAAAAGCCGAACTGGAAAGGAAGTTTGAGCAAAAATCCACACGTTACGGAAAGATCAATATAAAAATTGGCTGTCTCAATGGGAAACCAGTGAAGTATAAGCCAGAATATGAAGACTGCAGGAAGATTGCCAAAGATAAAGGACTTTCGATACAAGAAGTTTTTCATACCATAATGAACGATATTCAAAATAATTTGTAATTATGGTATGAAGGTTAAAGATAAAAAATACCAGGCACTCCAGAGTAATCTGAAGCAATTGAGTAGTGTTGTTGTAGCTTTTTCCGGAGGTGTAGACAGTACTTTTCTCCTTGCGGCGGGAAAAGAAGCACTCGGTGAAAATGTACTGGCCGTAACAGTCTCTACCCCTTATGTGGCTGGCTGGGAAAAAGAGGAAGCAGAAGAAATTGCTGATGAGCTTGGTGTAGAACACATTATTCTGAAATATCCTTTGTTTGAAAATATCAGAGACAATCCCCCACAACGTTGTTACTTATGCAAAAAACAGATTTTTAATGCTATATTGGGCGAGGCTCAAAGAAGGGGGTATCAGGGTGTGGCAGATGGCACCAATATAGATGATTATCAGGACATCCGCCCTGGTATTAAAGCGTTAAGGGAGCTTCATGTCAAAAGCCCTTTGGCTGAATCCAATATAGGTAAGAATGAAATTCGCCGCTTTTCAAGAGAGATGGGCCTGCCAACCTGGGACAAACCAGCTTATGCCTGTTTGCTATCCCGCTTGCCCTTTAATACGCCTATTCGTCAGGAAATTCTTGACCGTATAGAGCAAGCAGAAAGACTTATACGAAATGCGGGTTTTCCTGCAGCCCGGGTGAGGACCCATGAAGATATAGCAAGAATTGAAATACCTCCCGGAAGGCTTCAGGAGTTCATAAAAGAATCTATAAGGAAAGAACTTCCGCAACAAATAAAAAATTTTGGTTATAAATATGTTACGCTTGATATGGAAGGATACAAAATGGGCAGTTTTAATGAACCTGAAAAATAACCATTATGGATGCACAATCACTGGAACAAATTCTTAAACAAATTCAACAGGGACAGGTTTCTGTCTCCGAGGCTATGAGCCGGTTAAAATATTTTTCCTACGATGATATTGGTCATACCAAAATTGATGATCACCGGGAATATCGTACAGGTTATCCTGAAGTCATATATTGTTCTGGTAAGACACCGGTTCAGGTAAGGGAAATATTTGAAGCGATGCAGGATAAAGAGGAGAATATCATTGCTACACGGGCAAACCACGAAACTTATAAGGAGGTTATCCGGGCCATACCTGAAGCAGAATACCATGAAACGGCAAGGATCTTAACTTTAAAGAAAAAGGAGATCCATTTTGTTAAAACTTCAGTTTCTATAGTGTCTGCTGGTACTTCTGATATGCCCGTTGCTGAGGAAGCAGCTGTAACTGCTAAGTTTTTTGGTAATCCGGTAAATCGATTTTACGATGTTGGGGTGGCCGGGATTCATCGGCTGCAAAAAAATATTGAAGAAATAAATAGAGCAAGGGTGATTGTAGTGATAGCCGGCATGGAAGGCGCATTACCGAGCGTGGTAGGTGGTTTGGCCGATAAGCCTGTAATAGGTGTTCCTACAAGCATCGGATATGGTGCAAATTTTCAGGGTCTTTCGGCCCTTTTGGGAATGCTGACCAGTTGTGCAAGCGGAGTTACTGTAGTTAATATTGATAATGGTTTTGGCGCTGGTTATATAGCAAGTATGATCAATAAATTGTAAACTGAAGAGGGAGTCTAAGACATAAATTGACCCGGGTCATTTTGCTAAACAAGCATTTTGTAATATTTTTAAAATTTGTTGTAAATTGTTGGTTGTTATGAATAAAAAGCCTCCTCTAGTAGTTTATGTACTTTGGTTACTGATTGGTTTTCAGGCCTTACAAGGTTTAGGGGGAGGATTGCTCATGCTTTTGGACCCTTCCGGCAATTCGTTGAGAATGCCGCTAATCTTTTTGATGGGGTCTCCATTCCCGAATTATTTTGTGCCTGGTCTGATTCTTACGGTATTACTTGGAGTCCTTCCTTTTATATGTCTTATAGGATTGATGACTGATAAATGGCATGGGCCCAATATCCTAAATATATATAAGGATCGTTGGTGGGGTTGGACTTTTTCCCTCTATGTTGGATTTGTATTGATATTGTGGATGGATATGCAGATTAATTTTATCGGACACTGGCATTCGATCCAGACCTTTCATTCATTAACCGGTGTTTTAATATTGATTTTTACCCTTCTGCCTCCGGTGATGAAGTATTATCGTATGAAAGACATAAGTTAACTTTTCAGAAAAATTTGGTGGAACAAGGAAATATTTAATTTTGACCAATCGTTCAGTCAAAAAAATAAAAGAAGGACAAGGGCGGTTTTTTAATAAAAATTTATTGACTGAACGGTAAGTCAATAAAATACATGTTTTATGTCACCAAGAACAGAAAAACAATTCGAAGCCATTCGTGAGGAAAAGCGAGCCAAGATACTGGATGCAGCTTTGGAGCTTTTCGGGAACGAAGGTTTCTATAACGGTTCCATAAGTAAGGTAGCCCAGAAAGCTGGTATATCAAAAGGATTGATCTACAATTACTTTGAAAGCAAAGAGGAGATTGTCAGAGAAATCCTGAATACAGGAATTCAGAAAATGCTCGATATTTTTGATACCAATCATGATGGCGTGCTTGAAAAATCAGAAATTGAATTTTTCCTGAATGAAATGTTTGAGCATCTGAAAAATAATCAGAAGTTCTGGAAGCTTTATTTCAGCATTTCCCTGCAGCCGGAAATTTATCCGCTGATCAAGGAAAAAATAGATGAATTATCACAGCCCATATTGTCAATGGTTGTACAATACCTTGGAGAGATAGGTTTTGAGGATCCCCAGGCAGAGTCCCTGATTTTTGCTGCATTACTGGATGGGATTAGTTACCATTTTATTATGGATCCTGACAATTATCCATTGCAGCATGTTAAGCAAACATTAATTGAACGATATGCAAAAAATTAAAAAAAACATAAAATGAAACGATTGAAATTATTGAATTATATTATTGGAGGATTGTTTATCCTTGTGCCATTTTTGTCTCATGGTCAGAATATGAGTGCAAAAGAGATAGTAAAGGAAGCTGAAGATCAATGGCAGGGAGAAAAGTCGAGCATCAGCCGGATGATTATGAAGATCATCCGGCCAACCTGGGAAAGGACCATTAAAATGAAAACTTGGATTAAAGGGAGAGATTATGCGCTTACATTGATTACGGCACCTGCAAGCGAAAAAGGACAAACTTTCCTGAAAAGAGGGAACGAGATGTGGCACTGGATGCCCTCGATAGGAAGGTTAATCAATCTTCCACCTTCAATGATGTCGCAAGGATGGATGGGATCCGATTACACACACGATGACATTCTCAAGGAATCATCAATTGTTGTGGATTATGAACATAGTTTATTGAGGGAGGAAAAAATTAACGGTACGATGTGTTATGTGATCAATATGAAACCGAATGAAGATGCTGCCGTTGTATGGGGCAAGGTAATTAAGTGGATTTCCAAAGAGCATTTCAATCAGTTGAGATCGGAATATTATGATGAAGATGATGAATTGGTGAGGAAAGAAGTCTTATCAGGAATAAAAAAGATGGATGGCCGGATGATTCCTACCTATATAGAGGTGATACCTGAGGATGAAAAAGGAAAAAAGACCGTGTTGGAGTTAGATGAAGTCCAATTCAACCCTAACATTCCCGACAACTTTTTTTCTCAGCAAAACATGAAACGCGTTCAACCCTGAATGAAAATTAACAAGAATACGCAATGGAGGAATATATTAAGCTGGCATGGCGGAATATATGGCGAAATAAACGTCGTACTCTGATAACAGCGGCTTCTGTTTTTTTTGCAATATTTTTTGCATTAGTTATGAGGTCAATGCAACTGGGAAGTTACAGCAATATGATTGATAATGCAGTTAAACTGTATTCCGGTCATATACAGGTACACGCAAGAGGCTATCAGGACAACAAGTCAATAAATAATACGCTTGTTCAGGATGAAAAACTAATGAACACACTTCGTCGAAATAGCTATATCAAGCAGATTGTGCCCCGTTTGGAGTCTTTTGCTCTTGGATCTTCCGGACCTCATACAAAAGGTGTTCTGGTAATGGGCGTTGATCCAAAGAAACAGGACAACATGTCAAAACTCTCCGAAAAGCTGGTCGAAGGTAGGTACTTTAAGTCCGGGGAGGAGGCTGCAATTATAGGGAAAACTTTGTCTGAATACCTGAAGCTTGGAGTGAATGATACCCTTGTGCTTCTGGGTCAAGGATATCATGGTTCAACAGCAGCGGGAAAATATCCTGTGAAGGGAATTATTAAAATACCCAAGCCGGATCTGGACAATAAAGTGGTATATTTGCCTTTAAGTACGGGACAGAAAATGTATATGGCCCATAATAGATTGACCACGCTGGCCCTCAACCTTTATGACCACAGAGACCTGGATGAAACAGTGATACAATTAGAGGAATCCTTACCTGATGACCAATACGAAGCCAACTCCTGGAGAGAGATCATGCCGGAACTGGTTCAGCAAATCCAGTCCGACAATGCGAGCGGTTGGATTCTCCTGGCTATATTATATCTGATCATCGCCTTTGGCGTGTTTGGAACGGTGATGATGATGATTACCGAGCGCAGAAGAGAATTTGGAGTTATGATAGCCGTGGGGATGCATAAATCCAAACTGGCCCTGATCGTAACACTCGAGATGATCTTCATTGGTTTGCTGGGATTGATTGCCGGTATTGTAGGAAGCATGCCGGTTATTCTTTATTTTCATTACAACCCCATATGGTTGAGCGGTGAAGTGGCTGAATCCATAGAGACCTTTGGTATTGAGCCCATTATCCCTTTGGCTTGGCAAGCCGACTTCTATATCAATCAAACCATAATTGTAGCGGTTATTGTGGTTGTTTCTGTTCTTTATCCGGTATACAGTATTACAAGGATACGGGCAGTAAAAGCAATGCGCGGATAAAAAATAAATCTGACAAAAACACACATTATGATCTTTTCAATAGCATGGAAAAATGTATGGAGGAACCGCATGAGAAGCTTGATTGTGATGATTGCGGTGACAATAGGAATGATCGGAGGGATTTTTTCATCATCAGTATTTAAAGGAATGTCTGATCAAAGGGTAAAAGAAGCCATTAAATATGAAACCAGTCATATACAAGTTCATCATCCAACATTTATGGAAAATCAGGAACTGAAGTATACACTCGAAAACTCAGCAGAGATTGCAGATCAAATAGAGGCTATGCCCGAAGTTCAATCGGTGAGCAGGAGAATGGAGGTTCCCGTTATGATTAAATCCACCGTCACGGGCACAGGTGTTCGGCTCATGGGAATAGATACTAAAAAGGAAAAAGAGGTAACGGATATTTACAAGGCAGTTTACGACAGTACGGATTTAATTGAACAATATGGTTTCAGGAATCCAGAAAGGATCAGCCGGTTTTTGAAGGATAGTTGTGGTAGTTATTTCGGAAAGAAGACACGTGCGCGACAGATTGTGATTGGTGAAGAGCTGGCCGAACAGTTGAAGGCCGATGTTAAATCGAAGGTGGTGGTTAATCTGCAGACCTCCGAAGGCAATTTAACCGGAGGAGTGTTTCGTGTAGCGGGCATATACCGGATTACCAATTCGGCCTTTGAGAACACGGTAGCTTTTGTAAAGAGGGACGCATTGAGTGATCTCACAGGTTTGCCCGGTGAAAGTGCACATGAATTGGCTATTCGTCTGAGAGATGATAACCAGCTCCAGGGTTTAATGAACAAGCTTGAAATACAATATCCCGATTTGAGTATTATGTCGTGGAAAGATATTCAGCCTGAACTAGGTATGATTACCCAATGGCTGGATGTGATGCTTTATTTTGTTATGATTATTATCCTTCTGGCTCTGGGTTTTGGTATAGTCAATACCATGCTGATGGTAGTGATGGAACGGGTTAAGGAACTGGGCATGCTTATGGCTATTGGGATGAATCGTATAAGGGTTTTCACAATGATTATGCTCGAAACCATCTTTTTATCCCTTACTGGTGGGGTGATCGGCATGGTGCTAGCAGCCCTGCTGATTAATTATTTTGGTAATGCAGGAATCAACCTGAAGGCTTTTGCTCAGGGTTTTGAAGCCATGGGATACAATCCTATGCTTTACCCGGAGATCGGCACCACATTTTATTTTTCTATTACCGGATTGATCATTCTTACAGCAATTATTGCCTCCGTTTATCCTGCGGTCAAGGCACTTAAACTAAATCCGGCGGAAGCTTTAAGAATAGAAATGTAAACCGGTTAGATTATAAATAAAAGATATGCAAATTTGTAAAACAAACAGCAATGAAGGTATTGACGCTTAAAAATATCCATAAGATATACGAAGAAACAGAAGTCAAAGTAAATGCAGTGAATGGTATTGACCTTGAATTTGAAAAAGGAGAATTCTCCGCTATTGTAGGACCTTCGGGCAGTGGGAAAACCACCTTGCTGAACATGATCGGCGGGCTGGATCAGCCTACGCGGGGCGATATCATTATTAACAGCACAAATCTGAGAAATCTGAAGCCATCCCAATTGATTGATTTCCGAATGTACAACATTGGATTTGTTTTTCAGGCTTATAATTTGATTCCGGTATTAACTGCACGGGAGAATGTAGAATTCATTATGCATTTGCAGGGAATACCTAAAAAAGAACGAAGAGCCAGAGCTGAAGAGCTGCTGGAAGCTGTTGGATTGGCCGACCGTATGGATTCCCGCCCGTCTAAAATGTCCGGGGGTCAACAACAGCGTGTAGCAGTGGCGCGGGCCCTGGCTTCCAAACCCAAGTTTGTGCTGGCCGATGAACCCACTGCCAACCTTGATTCGAAATCCACGGAAAACCTGTTGGACATCATGGAAAAACTCAATAGGGAAGAACATATGACTTTTATATTTTCTACTCATGATTCTCGTGTGGTAAAAAAAGCCCACCGGGTAATCACCATTGAAGACGGGAAAGTAAATAGCGATGAAATGCAGAAAAATGAATGATCTATGTGTTTTATAAGCCAGGCATCTATTCGGTGGTGTATCTTTTTGATAAGTTTTCTTTTCTTTTCCGGGGCCTCACTGGCTCAGGATTCCGGAAAATCCGGTAATTTGTCTGTAAACGGTTATCTCAAATACATGAACACCATCATGGATCGGGAGCATTTCACCTGGACCAATGAAAGCATGTTTCACAACCGGTTCGATTTTCGCTGGGATGCTTCACGCAACCTCAGAGCAGGAATGAGTATGCGGAACCGTTTTATATACGGAGACCTTGTTGAATCATTTCCGTCTTATAATCAGCTCATCAGTAGAGATTACGGGTACCTTCACAAATTGACCCGGAATTTGATAGAAACGGATTCCTATATTTTTAATACTTCCATCGATAGGTTATGGGTCAATTTTACACAAGAAAATTTTGAGGCGAAGGTCGGACGCCAGCGGATCAATTGGGGTCAGGCTTTTGTATGGAATCCCAACGACATTTTTAATGCCTATTCCTTTTTTGATTTTGATTATGAAGAGAAGCCCGGAAGCGATGCCATCCGTTTGATGTATTATCCTTCCTTAACTTCAACCGCCGAGCTGGCCCTGAAGGTCAACAGGGACGAAGAAGTCACGGCGGCCGGATATTACCGGATGAATCTACTGGGATACGACTGGCAATTCTTGGGGGGTATGCTGAACAACAATGAATATGTAGCTGGTATGGGATGGTCCGGGAATATCAAAGGTGTCGGATTCAATGGTGAGATGACCTATATCCATCCTGATAGAAATCTTCGGGATACCAGCGGTTTGATGCTGGCGTCGCTTTCAGCAAACTATATGTTTAACAACTCGTTGTTTTTACAGTTTGAAGGCTTCTACAACGGCAATTTTAGAAACATGAACCTGAACAGCTTTACCCGTTATTATTACAGGCCTTTAACTGTTAAGACCCTTTCGTTTAGTGAACTTTCATGGTTCGCTCAGGCCTCCTATCCCATTCATCCATTATTGGAAGGCAAATTGGCGTTTATGTATTTTCCCGATATTGAGGGCTTTTTTATCAATCCCTCTCTGAGGTATTCATTGACCGATAACATTCAGCTTTCTGCATTTGCTCAACTTTTTGAAGGAAAATTTGCACAGGGGAATAAACAAAAGATAAATTTTATATTTTTCCGGTTTAAATGGAGTTTTTAATTTAAGATGAACTGGGATACCCTTTTATCTGCCAAGCGCTTCGGACTGGAGCAACGGAAAATCAGCACCACAGCTGATGCCCGTTCTCAGTATCAAAGGGATTTCAACTGAATTGCACTCCATTGTAGGAGCGGCCTGTCTTTGTCACGATATGTGCAATCCTCCGTGCGGCCATTCCGGTGAAGATGCCATATCAACATATTTTGTGGAAGGGCCCGGGAGGAGGCTTGAAGAAGAAATGAGGCCTGAAGGATGGAAGGATCTGATTAATTTTGAAGGAAATGCCAATGCCCTTCGTTTGTTGACCCATCAATTCATGGGCAGAAGAAAAGGTAGTTTTGCACTGACATAATACTACGCTTGCCTCATTGGTCAAATATCCCTATGGCTCGGCATTAAATAAAAATAAATACGGGTACTTTCAGTCAGAAAAGGCGACTTTTTTAAAAATAGCAGAGGAGCTTGGTTTAAAAAAGATTTCAGGGGCACCGGTAAGATATGTGAGGCATCCCTTGGTATATATTGTTGAAACGGCAGATGATATCTGTTATGAGATTATGGACATTGAAGACGCCCACAAGCTTAAAATACTGGATAAAGATAAAGCATTACTGGAAAGGAAAGATCAGGTCGGTTATTGATTTTGTATCGGGCATGACTGATCTGTATGCTGTTGATCTTTATAAAGACATCAAAGGCATCAGTATATAGCTTAGTTATTCAGATATTTCCCGGAATAATGGTCCCAGTTGTCGAGTATTTCTTTGGCCTTTTTGTAACCTTCATCCTTTTCATTAACAATTTGAAAATATTCATTCATATCCCACATATCTCTGGCTATAAGTGCTTTTAGTTGCAATTTGATTTCTTTTAAAGAATGTTCCAGTTCCGTTTCATTGGGTTCAACGCCTTCTTTTTCTGCTGATTTTATCAGATCATCGATCATTTGTTCAGTCACATCAAATTCCTTCTTGTATTCTTCGAACGAGGCATATTGATTTTGTAAGCTGGTTCTGTTGTTATCAATATAATCCAGTATGAAGGAGTTGATAATACCTCTTCGAATAAGTTGCTCCATGTAGTTTGAATAAGAAGTTGTGTCCAGGGGAATGAAAATATCGGGCATGATTCCCCCACCTCCATATACCAGCCTTTCATTGATTTTGGTTCGATATTTCAATGAGTCGGGAAAATCTATGCTGTCTGCCGAATTCATTTCCCCTTCGTTGAACCTTTTGATGATGTCTTGTTTATAATCTTCACGTCCATTGTTATAGGGTTTTTGAATTACGCGGCCTGTTGGTGTATGATAACGGGCTACTGTTAGCCGAATCATCGAGCCATCGGGCAGTGATACGGGCCGCTGCACCAAACCCTTGCCGAATGATCTGCGTCCTATAACGAGACCCCGGTCCCAGTCCTGAATTGCTCCGGCCACAATTTCGCTGGCAGATGCGGAACCTTCGTCAATAAGGATAACGAGTTTTTCGTCCTGGCAAATGCCTTCTTTTGTAGCATGATTCTCTTCTCTATCTACTTTGAGGCCTTCTGTATATACAATCAGTTTATTGTCATTCAGAAACTCATCTGCCATCTGAATGGCCTGTTCCAGGTATCCGCCGCCGTTATCCCTGAGGTCAAGGATAATGGAGTTGGCACCATCATTTTTTAATTTTTTGACTGCTTCTGTAAACTCTTCATTGGTAGTCTGCGCAAACCGGTTAAGCTTAATGTATCCGGTGTTGTTATCCGCCATATATGCTGCATCTCTGCTGTGGATGGGTATTTTATCCCTGGTAATGGTAAAATTTAATGTTTCATCAACACCCGGCCTTTTAATGGTTACATCTACTTTGCTTCCTTTCTCGCCGAGCAGCCTCTCCCGTACACCCGTATTGGTTATTTCTATTCCTGCCACCTGTTCTCCATCTATCCTGATGATGCGGTCTCCGGCCTGCAGACCGGCTTTTTCCGATGGTCCTCCTGAAATGGGGGATATCACATATATGGTATCTTTATAGAGATTAAACTGAATGCCGATGCCTTCAAAATTCCCCTGGAGAGGCTCATTCATGGCCTGCACTTCCTCTTTGGTTAAGTAAGTGGTATGCGGGTCGAGGTCGGAAATCATTTCCTTTACCGCTTTTTCGACCAATTGCGACCGGTTTACCGAATCAATATAATAAGAGGTAACAAAATGCAGGGCTTTACCAAATTTGTACATATCCTCGTTAAAAATCTGGGCATTTCCTGATTTAGGAAACAGGAATATGATAAGCAAGGGGAGGAGGATGATATTTTTTCTTGTTATTGACATAATCGGTTGCTTTAAGATGAATTGTTTCTGGTTAAAAAATTGAATGGTATATTGATGATTTCGCTGAAATCTTCTCCGTCTTCAAGAATTTGGTCATCAGGATCGTCGTAATACCAAAAGATACTGACATTAAGTCGTTTTTCATGAAACTTTTTGAAATGGGATATAATTTGGAAAATATATTTGGAAGCAGATGAATTCATATATTCAAAATCGAACATAATTATAAACGTTTCGTTGAGCAATTTGTTTTGCTCGATATCTTCCAGTGTTTTTTTTACGAAGCTTTCTGTCTGTGAAAGAATGGGTTCGAAAAATTCATAAGCATCCTCAGGCCTCGTAACACCGGACATTTTGAATTTATGTCTTTTAGGATCAAAGATAACTTCAGGGGTATAATTGGTAGGTGGTATGTATAATTTCTCTTTCATACTCTCTTATGCATTATGATTTTCGGGAATTACGACTTCTATGGTATAGTACCATGTATGGCTCGTATTATCGATTATTGAATAGCGAATGTTATTTCTTGATATTTTGGCCATTTTCATAATACCCAACCCAGCACCTTTCTTGTTTTCATAAATTCCATCGGCCATGGTATTCTTGTAAAGTTCCTGCAGTTCATCATAAGATAGCTCGTTAATATATTCAATCTTTTTTCTCAAGGCATTTGTATCTTTTTTAAGAATTGGATTTCCTGACTCAAGCTTGAAGTGAGAGCCTTCTTTTTTAACACGGAAATAGGGCTTTCTGGGGGATGTTTCCAGTATGTGGTTGTTCAGTGCATTAACATATTTGTAATTGTTTTCAAGCATTTCGATCATTAAGGTGATTATTTTTCTGAAAGTGGATTTTTTCACTTCCATTTTTCCACTCATCTGCTCGAGCTTTTCAATGAGGTCTCCTGTTATTTGGTAGTTCAAATAACCATGATAACTTATTATTACAGAATTCTGCTCCATAGATTGGTGGATCGTAATTAGACAAATATAATAAAAAACTGATAGCTATTCCCATTCTATTGTTGAGGGGGGCTTTGAGCTTATATCATAAACCACACGATTGATCCCTTTTACACGATTTATGATTTTGCTGGAGATCTCAGCAAGAAAATCATAGGGCAAGTGAGCCCAGTCAGCGGTCATTCCGTCAGTGGATGTAACTGCTCTTAATGCCACTACATTTTCGTAAGTTCGTTCGTCACCCATTACTCCTACGGATTGTATGGGGAGCAGGATGGTAGCAGCCTGCCACACTTTATCATACAGATCATGCTCTACCAATCCTTTAATGAATATATCATCTGCATCCTGCAGCAAATGAACTTTTTTGGGGGTAACATCGCTGATGATGCGTATTCCCAGACCGGGGCCCGGAAAGGGATGACGGTGCACCAGTTCATCTTTCACATTCAGTGTTTCGCCAACTCTTCTTACCTCATCCTTGAAAAGTAACCTGAGGGGTTCCACTACTTTGAGGTTCATCTTATCCGGCAGCCCACCAACATTGTGATGCGATTTGATGGTTACAGAAGGACCATTTACAGATACGGATTCTATTACATCGGGATAGATTGTTCCCTGGGCCAGCCATTTGATGGCTTTGATCTTTTTCGCTTCACGGTCAAAGACTTCAATGAAGTTTTTCCCGATAATCTTTCGTTTTTCCTCCGGATCAACTACTCCCTCCAAATCCTTGTAGAACTTTTCCTTTGCATCCACACCTTTCACATTTAGCCCCATGTCTTTGTATGAATCAAGTACCTTTTGAAATTCATTTTTACGAAGCAAGCCGTTATCAACGAAAATGCATACAAGATTATCTCCAATGGCTTCATTCAGCAGCGTGGCGGTAACAGAGGAGTCCACACCACCAGAAAGACCCAGTAATACCTTATCATTGCCCAGTTGTTCCTTGAGCTGCTTAATGGTTACTTCAGCAAAAACTTCCGGGGTCCAATCCTGTCTGCACCCACAGATGTTTACCACAAAGTTCTCCAGTATCTTTTTTCCCTCAGTGGTGTGATACACTTCGGGGTGAAATTGAATGCCATAGGTAGGTTCCCTTTCGTTTTTATAAGCCCCGGTTTCAACATCTTTGGTACTGGCAGTAATTTTATAATCTGCCGGTAATTGGGCTATGGTATCTCCATGGGACATCCATACCCGGGTATTTGGGTTTACCCCACTCAGAAGTTCAAATTGGGGATCAATATAATTTAAATTGGCTCTCCCGTATTCTCTTTTTTCAGATCCAAGTACTTCTCCTCCGTAATGATGGGCTATATATTGAGCCCCATAACAAATTCCCAGTATGGGTATTTTGCCTTTGATTTTATTCAGGTTGATCTGTGGCGCATTTTTATCCCGTACAGAGAAAGGACTGCCTGAAAGGATCACCCCTTTAACAGATGCATCAAGATCAGGAATTTTGTTGAAAGGGTAAATTTCACAGTAAACATTCAATTCTCTTACTCTTCTTGCAATGAGCTGGGTATACTGAGAGCCGAAATCCATTATGATGATACGTTCCTGCATATATTTGATTGTTTTTGGGGAGTCCATAAAATTGAGCAGCAAAAATACTGAATTCTCAATAATTTCCCTATTTTAAAATTGAATTTTGTTCTTTCCATTCAGGGCGTCAGTGCGGTTTGATAATATCTTTGCAATGACAATAAGAGACAGGGTTAGATGGTTTATGTAATGAATAATATTGAGATGGAATTTCCCTGCAAGAGACTTTTATCAGGCGCTTACCGGTCAAATTCTTGTTTTTTCTGGCAAAACATGCCCGGTAAGGTATTTCAGACTCTAAAGGGATTTTGTTCTCATCCACCAATATATCTATCTTTGCACCCTGTAAGGTTGAATTTCATATATTAGCCCGTCTTCAGCAGGAATGGTATCCTGAAAAATTTCTCTGGCCTCATTGAGCAAGTTATCAATTTTTTTATACCGGGCAGAGAAATGGCCAACTATGAGTTTATTTGCCTGCGCTTTCTTTGCTATTTCGGCAGCCTGTTTGGCTGTAGAATGCAGTGTTTTCTCGGCCTCTTCTTTATGTTCCTCCTGAAAAGTGGCTTCATGATATAAAATATCCACATTGTGGATGACAGGTAGCATCTTTTCATTATAGGCAGTGTCCGAGCAAAAAGCATAGCTTCTCCTGCGGTAGGGTGGTTCGGTGATCTCTTCATGAGGAATTATCTTGCCATTAGATATGGTATAATCACCGCCGCTTTTAATATGGTGGATGTCTTTTACGGCAATGTTGTATTTTTTCACATAACTTTTCTTGATATTTGGCAACCGTGGTTTCTCGGTAAACAAAAATCCGGAGGTAGGCACTTTATGTTTTAATGGAAATGAATGAATTTCTATGCGATTGTCTTCATAGATTAATTCCTTTTCATGCGGGTTAAGCGGATGAAATCGGATGTTGTAATTCAGTTGTCCCTCAAAGTTTCTTCTGATGTAATCAATGCCATTTTTTAAGGGTTGGGGTGCGTATATATTCAGGTCATTGGTACGGTCAAGCAGGTTGAAAGTAGAAAGGAGGCCGAACAGACCGTAAAAATGATCTCCGTGAAGATGGCTTATGAAGATGTGATTGATTTTTCCGAATTTGACTTTGTTGCGTCTGAGTTGGATTTGTGTCCCTTCACCACAGTCAATCAAGAAAAACCGCTCATATACATTGAGCACATGAGCGGTTAGGTTTCTTTGAGAAGTTGGTAAAGCAGAGCTACTACCCAGTATTGTCAGTTCAAATTTCAAATCAACGCTTATTTGCCTTTGTTTTGACCTGATTTTCTGTCCTCTTCCTCTACTTTAATGATTTCTTCAGCTTCTTCTCTACTATAGGCAATATTGAGAACCGTATCGAGCTGTGAAATGGTTATCAAACGGTCAACAGCGTCATTTAAACCTGTGAGCACAAAAGTACCGTTGGCATTTTTGCACAATCTATTGGCTACCAGTAAAGCACTCAGACCATTTGAATCACAGTATTTCACCTTGTTAAGGTCAATGATAATGTTTTTTTCTCCCTTTCCGGAAATGAGCACCAGTTCCGATTTCAAGCCAGGAGCCACATTTGTATCAAGCTTTTCAGTTAAAACCTGAATGAATGTATGATTATCATGCTTTTCAATATTAAATTCCATGAAATTAGGAATGTTGGTTAAAAAGTTTATTGCTTTTCTTCTTCACTGCCGCTTTTTTTATTCTCTTCGTCATCCTGCTTATTTTCTCCTTCCTTTTCATCTCCTTCCTCTTTGTTCGCTTCTACATTCCTGTTTTCTTCTTCCTTATCTTCTTCTGTTTCAGTTTGACTTTTATCTTTTGGCTGTTGTTCATTCCCGGATTCGGCTTGTTCCTCTTCTGTCCCGGTTTCTCCTTTCTGACTTTCGTCCTGGGACGTGGTCTCACTTTGCTCAGAGTCTTTTATCGAAGCATTTTCTTCTTTCGTTTCATTTTCCTGCTCTCCGGTTTCCTTTTTCTTTTCTTCCTCTTCTTGAGCCTTAGCCCGTTCTTCTGCTTTTTTCCTTGCATCTGCTCTGCTCTGACTTTGCATTTCGTTTTTCAGTGAAGCCAGATCGGATATATCACCCAGGGTAGTTTTTTCTACGTTCTTATTGACCTTTTTCATGTTTTTTCGCGTATTCCTGGTCTGGGCCTTTTCCTTTTCGCGCTTCTCGTCTTCATAAACCCTGCGGTGTGAAAGCACAATCTTTTTACCTTCTTTGCTGAATTCCACCACTTTAAACGGAAGCTTTTCATCTACTTTAGCAGTGTTTCCGTCCTCTTTAACCAAGTGCTTGGGTGTTACGAATCCTTCTACTCCATAGGGCAATGCAACTGTGGCCCCCTTATCGAAAACATCGATTACTGTTCCTTCATGAACGGAACCTTCGGTAAAGACTTCCTCAAAGACATCCCACGGATTTTCTTCAAGCTGTTTATGTCCAAGACTTAATCTACGGTTTTCCTTGTCAATTTCCAGAACCATTACTTCAATTTCGTCCCCAATGGACATAAACTCAGCCGGATGATTGATCTTCTTAGTCCATGAAAGGTCGGAGATGTGAATCAGCCCGTCAACACCTTCTTCAAGTTCAACAAATACTCCGAAGTTGGTGAAGTTTCTGACAGTTGCTTTATGTCTGCTGTTAACAGGGTATTTTTCTTCAATGTTTTCCCATGGATCAGGCTTTAATTGCTTGATGCCAAGCGACATTTTTCTTTCTTCCCGATCGAGGGTAAGAATCTGGGCTTCTACTTCATCTCCCACCTGGAGAAATTCCTGGGCACTTCGCAGATGCTGTGACCATGACATCTCTGAAACATGAATCAATCCTTCCACTCCGGGCTGTATTTCCACAAAGGCCCCGTAATCAGCCAATACAACTACTTTGCCTTTCACCACATCGCCAACTTTAAGATTTGGATCCAGTGAATCCCATGGGTGAGGTGTAAGCTGTTTCAGTCCAAGTGCGATACGTTTTTTCTCATCATCAAAGTCAAGAATGACTACATTGAGTTTCTGGTCCAGTTCAACAATCTCTTCGGGGTGATTTACCCGGCCCCAGGAGAGATCAGTGATATGGATCAGTCCGTCAATTCCACCAAGATCGATAAATACACCGTATGAAGTTATATTTTTGACAGTACCTTCCAGTACCTGACCTTTTTCGAGTTTGGAAATGATTTCTTTCTTCTGCTGTTCAAGTTCTTCTTCAACAATGGCCTTGTGCGATACAACTACGTTACGGAATTCGGGGTTAATCTTCACCACCTTGAAATCCATTGTTTTTCCAACAAATGCATCGTAATCTCTGATGGGTTTCACATCAATCTGTGATCCGGGGAGGAAGGTTTCAATCCCGAAAACATCCACAATCATACCGCCTTTGGTACGGCACTTAATATATCCCTGAATGATTTCGTCGTTTGCATAAGCCTTGTTGACGTTCTCCCAAGCCTTTAAAGTTCTGGCTTTCCTATGGGAAAGCACAAGCTGACCTTCTTTGTCTTCATGACTTTCAATATAGACCTCTATTATATCTCCAGGTTTGATATCGGGTCGGTGTCTTAGTTCACTGCGGTTTACAACGCCTTCTGATTTATAGCCAATGTTAACTACTACTTCTTTTTTGGTTACAGAAACAACGGTACCTTCAACCACTTCTTTTTCTTTGATGGTGGAGAGGGTTTTGTCATACAGTTCCTCATATTTTTTCTTTTCCTGAGGATCGTATTCCGATTTTTCCTTTTCAAAGTTTTCCCAGTCAAATTCTTCTTCAGTTGTTTCAGCGGGGGCTTCATCGCTTCCTGCTGTTTCAATTGTGTGATAATGGGGATTGTCTTGCTCTTCCTGTACCTCAATGTTTTTGTTCTCCAAAGCTTCCTTGCCCACACTCTTTTGTGTCTCTTGGTTTTCTTCCTGCGGATAATCTTCTTCTTTTAGATGCTTTCCTTTTTGTTCTGTCATGTAGTTTTTACTTAATAATTAATGGATTAGACAATATCTGTTGAAATATATTGAGTTGCAAAATTATAATTTTTATTTTATTAAAAAAATGAGTTGTCAACAAAATTTTATGAAACAATTCAATAAATATTTCGCAAAAATCAAACAGGGGTTTAACGGATAATGTTCACAATATATTATTAAATTTAAGCCCTAATTTGAGTTTGATGTCTTTGGATCTGGACCATATTGTCATTTTTCATAACCAAGGTACCCGCCTCACTTTCTGGGATCAAATCCTTAAAGATAAAGGATTTGAGATTTCTTTATACCCGAAGGAAGAATTGCAAAACAACCCTGTATATATTAACAAAATATATCCTGATCTCATTCTTACAGAAGAAAAAAAGGGGGCGGGTCAGGTAGATTTTACCTTTTATGATAGAATAACAGGAAATTTTCCTGGTATTCCTCTAATATCTGTTATTTCACGGGATAAAGAAGATTATATTGAAGAACTGATACGGGCGGGTGCAAGCGATTTTATTTACGAACACTCAGACATTGAGGAAGTAGTTACCAGGTTGCGCAGCCATCTTGTTACCAACAAGAAGGAGGCCAATCTGAAGGTGAGTCCTCCAGGAAGTAATTCGTCTTTACTTTATAACCAGTTATTTTCAAAAACTTTTCATTCCCCGGGAGTATTGATGGCCATCACTACGCTTGACGAAGGTGAATTCATTGATGTCAATTCTGCCTTCCTTAATTTATTGGGATACAAACGGGATGAGATCATTGGGAAGACTGTGAAGGAACTAGGTATTCATCAATCTTACGAGAGAAGGGACGAGGTTATTGCGCAGCTTAAAAAGGGCATGAAGATAACAGAGCGGGAGCTCACCATCTATAATAAATGGGGCGAAAAACGGATTGGATATGCTTCTTTTGAAATTATAAACATTCAGGGAGAATCTTACCTTTTAACCACCTGGGATGATATTACTTCTTTAAAACATTATGAACAACAGCTGAATAAACTTTATATGGCCATCGGGCAAAGTTCCAGTATGGTTATCATTGCTGAGCCGGATGGCAGAATCACATTTGCCAATAATCAATTTTTTCGCGAAACAGGTTATAATTCGGAGGATTTGAGTAAAGCTGATGTAAACTTGTTCAATTATGTTTATCCGGATAAACATAATATAAATGATATATGGAATAGGTTGAATTCGGGGGAAAATTGGGAAGGAGAGGTGCTTAATACGAAAAAGAACGGGGAAACTTTCTGGGAAAGAGCTTCCATTTCACCGGTTTTCGACAAGAATGGCGGTATCATCTATTATATTGCGATTAAAGAAAACATTACAGAAGAGAAAGAACTCAGTGAAAAGCTTCTTAAGCAAAATGAATATGATCAGTTGCGGAGTGAGTTCTGGAAGTTTGCTTTCCTGTCAGAAAGCGAAAAAGTTTTGCTTGAGTATCTCCTGAATCGTTTGGGGAAAACCCTCAATCTTGACCGGGTAAGTTTTCTCAAATATGATCAGGGATATTACCAATGCACAGAACAATGGGCCAGAATAAAAGAAAATAGGAATTTACAAGGTGTTGAGCTCCCGGAGTGGCTTATCCCCAAAATCATTCAACGGGATTATTATCAATTGGATGAAACGGAACTCAATGAGCTTATTTCGGGGAATCGCATGGCTTTTAAAGATTTAAAAAGCCTTTTGATCATGACCTTTGGGGATGTAATGAAACCTTCCGGATTTTTTTTGCTGGAAGATTTTAAAGAAAGAAGAGAGTGGAGTTCTCAGGAAATTAAAATTGCCGGCGATTTATCGAATATAGTGAAATTAAAAACCGAAACCCTTGAATCTACTGAAATACTGCGTAGATCGGAGGAAAAGTTCCGGATTATTACGGAGAACTCGAGGGAACTTGTTTGCGTACATGATTGTGAGGGAAAGTTTAAATACGTTTCACCATCAAGTGAGGAAATGCTTGGATATACACCCGAAGAGCTGCTCGGACAAAAACTTTATAATTTTGTTCATGCCCCTGACATTCAATATATAAACAATCAGTTTCTCGGTCAGATTGAAGGTAATAGCCTGAATAACAAGACTGAATACAGGGTAAAACGAAAGGATGACACCATTATATGGTTTGAAACCATTACTCAGCCCATTAAGAATACAAAAGGAGAGGTGGTGGAAATCCAGAGTTCATCGAGGGACATTACGGAAAGGAAGTATGCAGAACAGCAGATTCGTGAGAAAGAAGAGAAATATCGGAATATTTTCGAAAGCATGTTCGATGTTTATATGGAAATAAGTGTTGATAAAGGCGAGATTCTGGAAATAAGTCCTTCGGTTGAGAGAATTTCTGGTTATACAAGAAACGAACTCGTAGGTATATCCATTTTTACATTTTATGCCTATTCAGAGGAATGGCATAATCTGGTTGATACCCTTTTTAAGAAAGAGAAGGTAAGTGATTTTGAATTGACTTTGTTGAACAGGGAAGGACAAAAAGTTACCTGTTCCTATTCAGTCAGAATGATTAGGGATCAGGATGGAAATCCGAAGAAGATGGTGGGTACTTTAAGGGATATCTCCGAGCGTAAACGTGCTGAAATACAACTGGAAGAGGCTAAAAAGAATGCTGAATCGGCTTCGAAAGCCAAGAGTGAATTTCTTGCCAATATGTCTCATGAGATTCGAACACCCATGAATGCCATTCTTGGATTCAGTGAAGTATTGATGAACAAGATAGAAGATGAGGAAAGCCGGAGCCATCTTGAGGCTATTCTTTCCAGCGGAAGAACACTCCTCTCACTGATCAATGACATCCTTGATCTTTCAAAAATTGAAGCGGGCAAAATGCAGATTAACTATGAACCCGTTGAGTTGCCCGTATTGGTTGAAGACATTCAACATATATTTGAGAAGAAACTCTCGGAAAAGAACCTTGATCTGAAAATTGATATTGACAGAAATTTGCCTGGTGTATTATATCTTGATGAGGTAAGGATAAGACAGATTCTTTTCAATCTTGTAGGCAATGCCATTAAATTTACAGATGAGGGGTATATTAAGATTGGTGTTTATGTACGGGAGAAAAAGTCGGACAGATACCAGCTAAATTTGATCGTGGAAGATACGGGAGTGGGCATACCCCGGAAACAACAAAGGCTGATATTTAATGCATTTCATCAGCAGGAGGGTCAGGATTCACGAAGGTATGAAGGTTCAGGGCTGGGACTTTCCATTACAAGAAAACTTGTGGAGAAAATGGATGGCCAGATTAAACTTGACAGTAGAATAGGACAGGGAAGCAAGTTTGAAATTCTCCTGCCTGATATTAAGCGGGGAGAGCCCAGAGAATTTTCCCGTTCCCGGGAAACAGTTGACCATACCGATGTGGTGTTTTTACCAGCAACAATTCTTATTGTAGACGACATACAATATAATATTGAAACCATTAAAAATCTTATAGATTCCGAAAATATAAAGTTTACAGAAGCCCAGAATGCCGAGAAGGCCCTGGAGATTTTGAAAATTACACCGCCTGATCTCATATTGATGGATTTGAAATTGCCGGATATGAGTGGTTATGAAGCTACTGCCATCATCCGATCAACCAAAAAATCCCAGGCCATTCCGGTATTGGCATTTACGGCCTCTGCAATGGCAAACGATGAAAATCAGGCCAAAAGTCTTTTTGACGATTTCATTACTAAACCCGTTACCAAGAACGAGCTCTATGGAAAAATAACAAAATATTTATCTTATAAGCCCGGCCAATTGAAACCGGTTGAAGAAAAAAGTAAAGCTTCCAACCGAAGGGAACTGAACAAAGATGACCATAAGAAAGTCACTGAAGTACTGGAATATGAATTGATGAGTGAATGGGAGGAAATAAAGGATAATCTGGTGATCTATAAAATTGAGGCTTTTCTTGATAAATTGGGGGATTTGAATGAAAAATATAATATTGAAGTTATTAACAACTACTACCATAAATTGGCAGGCTTTATGAAAAATTTGGATATAGAGAATATGGAACATACGATCAGAGAATTTCCCAGAAAGGTAGAAGAGATAAGAAATGCTTAACAAAATCTTAAAAGAGTCTTTTCGGCTTATGTTGTTAAATTTATTACATAAAAAAAGGTTGTATGAATAAAAACCACCATGAATCAAAAGAAGGTTCCAAAATTTTACTGATTGACGATAGCGTGCAGAACCTTAAGCTTCTGGGGAACATGCTCAGAGAAAATGACTACCAGATAGCTTTGGCCAGAGATGGTAAGGAAGGGGTTCAACTGGCAGAAAAGATTTTTCCCGACCTGATCTTATTGGATATTATGATGCCTGAACTGGATGGATATGAAGTTTGCAGACAGCTTAAGGACAACCAGCAGACGAGCGATATTCCGGTAATCTTTTTAACAGCCAAAACCTCCAATGAAGACCTGGTTAAAGGTTTTCAGCTCGGCGGGGTAGATTACATTACCAAGCCTTTTAACAAGGAGGAATTGTTTATGAGGATAAAAACCCACCTCGACCTGAAGAAAGCCCATGATAAGATTTCTTCCCAGGCCGAAGCACTTAGGGAGCTCAATGAAACCAAAGACAAGATGTTTTCAGTAATTTCTCATGATCTGAGAGCCCCGCTGGGAGGAATCAAAAGCATGTTGGATCTGATTTATGAGGACAATTCCGAAAAGAAGGAGATTTCAAAAAGATCATTGGATTCTTTGAAAAATGCAGCCGATCAGACCTATAATCTCTTGGAAAATCTTCTTTACTGGTCGAGAAGTCAACGGGGTAACCTGGTGAATAATCCTGAGGCAATTAATATATACGACCTGGTGGTGGAAAACATCGAATTGTTGAAATCCATGTCGAAGAACAAGAATATTGAACTCCTTAATAATGTAGATGAGAATATCTATGCTTATGCCGATCGCAATATGATCAAGACTGTATTGCGGAACCTGATCATCAATGCCATAAAATTTACTGATGAGAGAGGTTCTGTTTCCGTTTCATGTAAGGAGAACAACAGATACGTAGAAGTTAAGGTAGCAGATAATGGCATAGGCATTCAGAAGAACAATCTGGAAAAAATACTTAATCATAAGGAGTATTATACTACTTTTGGCACGAACAGGGAAAAAGGCAGTGGTCTGGGCTTAAATTTGTGCATCGATTTCATCGAACGGAACAATGGTGAATTGTTTATAGACAGTGAATATGGAAAAGGGAGTACTTTCACGTTCACCTTGCCCGTTGTAAATAATGGGGCATAAGTTAATAACCAATTACCCATAAAATTCTTTGCTCATCGATACATTTATTGACTATAGCGATGAGGCCCTTGTTAACTTCGATTAAACGTTCCAGATATTCTTTCCAGTGGTTTTGCCAATCGGGATAATGGGTGTTTAACTTATTCAGAAATTCTTCACCCAGAAAGATTCCTTTTATGTGGGCCTGGAATTCCTCGTGACTAATTATATTACGCAGCGTATTCAATTTCTTTTCCAATTCATTCTTTAAAGGAACTATTTTTCTTAAATCGTATTTGGTTGCCCCGTAAAATTCGTACAGTTGGTTGCTGTTTTCAAAACAATTGATAAAGAGGTTGAAAACTTCACTCTGGAGATATGAAGATTCTGAATCTCCTTTTATATAGTGTTCATTATCCCCCGTTGTGTTTAATTCAACGATGTTCAGGTAATCTGCGTTGAATATCTCTATACGTAAGTTGCAATTATCCATATAGGTGATTTTAAGCTTTATACAAATATAATAATAAATTTTTTAAACACCTATATCTTAGCCGTTTTTTGAATGTTGTGAAACAGTTCCTCTGCTGTTACGTTGGTTATTCTCGGATATGGTTCCGCAAGGTGTTTACATTGGCCGGAGATTGTATGACAAAGTAAATGGCTCGGTTTGTCCTGATTGTGACAAGTAGACCGACACATTGACTTAAACGCCTGCCAAAAATATGACATAATGACATATAATTCGCTCTATTTGATATTGGCAAGACTTTTGCAAAGAAGAAAGAAAAATTCGTCAAAAATATACAATAGATAAGGAGGGAATTAGATATGAATCTAAATAATTTCACCATAAAGTCACAGGAAACGCTGCAGAAGGCTTTCTCTGTTGCTGAAAGTTATCAGAATCAGGCAATAGAGAACGGGCACTTGCTGAAAAGTTTGATGAGTGAGGCAGGGGATGTGACCAATTATTTACTGAAAAAACTCAATGTGAATACAGACAATCTGGATGAGGTACTAAACAGCATATTGGAGTCCTACCCGAAAGTCTCGGGAGGAGGTGAACCTTATCTTTCGAATAATGCCAATAAGGCGTTGAGGCAGGCTTTAAATTATTCGAAAGATCAGGGGGACAAATTTGTTTCTGTTGAGCATATATTGCTGGGGATTCTTTCTGCCGGAGACAATGTATCACAGTTGCTTAAGGATAATGGAGTTACAGAAAAAGAACTGAAGAAAGCCATTGATGAGCTCAGGAAAGGATCAAAAGTTGATAGTCAGACGGCTGAAGACCAGTT
>JBKGZA010000010.1:0-35438 GCA_046545815.1 Bacteroidales bacterium | reverse complement strand
AGGGCAAGAAGTTTCATGTTTGAGGTTAAGAAAAGCTAAGTAGACAGGAAACTCAACTCATAACTTTTTCCTCGTCCCTTCGTTCCGTCGCTTAAATTGTCCCGAGTCTCGAGTCTCGAGTTGACTGTAGCTAAAGCTATTACCTATAGCATCATTTCGCATTTTCGCTTCGTCGCTCTGTCGTGCCTTCGTTCCGTCGTTCTTTCGCGTTGACGTTCTTTCGTGGTGTCGTGCCAGTCATGCGTTCGTGCCCTCGTTTTAAATTATCCATAGCGATGATCCAATTCTTCCTGGAAGATCCTGTCAAATTCAGATTTATGGAATTTAAAATCCAGGTAATGCTTGTTGATGTATTCGGAAAAATTGATTACCGCAGTAGTATTTTTACAATACAACAATTTGCCTTCTCTTAAAACCGAATGGGCAAAACGAAGCGGCGCCCTGTTAAGCAGTATCAGATCAAATTCTTCTGAGTGCAGGTAATCTGTAATGTACACCCGGTAATCCAGTTCACGTCGAAAAAGCTCCTTTTGTATGGAGCTCATATCCAATAAAATAGCAAAATCAAGATCACTCAGTGGCTTTAGTTCATTTCTAGCACCACTGCCATATATATAAAATGCTTCAAGGTCCTTTTCTTTCTTCAGCCGTTCCACCAATCCGGGAATTTTATCGAGTATGTGGTCAGGCAGCTTTTCTTCCTTGATCATGTTTTTTTATCCAGTTTACTTTATTGTCCTGGTAAACAAATCTTTTCTACATTTGCCAACTTATAGACAAATGACCACCGAATGACTGTTGAATATTTCTGCCAACTGTAGCTTTTAGATTTTGCCAACTGCTCTTTGCCAACTTGATTTTCCATTCTCCTGTCAAACCTTCAAACATCTTCAAAGAAAAAGCTCCGCTTCCTCAGTCCCAACGAAAGTACTGAGAAATGAGGCATGAATCAAATATTTGGAAATGCGAACTAATCCATCATCAACTTTTTCAAGTAGGATGGGTTGATGTTTATCAGAATATTTTGCTGTATAACATCAATGCGGAGGAGTACTTTATAGCGGTTCAGCTGCTTGACAAGCTCGCCCTGGAAGCCTTTAAGCTTGCCTGCCTGTATCTCTACCATTTCTCCTACATCAAACTCATCCGAGGTGACCTCGTAGTGTTCTCCGCTTTTCAGCAGCTCTTTTATTGCCTGAATTTGTTTATCCGGGATAGGGGCAGGTTTGCCTTGAAAATTAACTATAGTAACAATGCCAGGTGTGTAATAAGCCTGATACAATTCTTTGTGGTTGGCTCTCACAAATATATATGATCTTATGAGCGGTTCATAAACCCATTTTTTCCGGTCGCTCCATTGTTTGAGTCTTTTTTCCAGCGGCAGATAGGCCTCGAGCCCTTTTAACTTCAATTCCCTTTCCGCCTTTTTTTCTGCCCGTGACTTGGTATATAGTGCATACCATCGTTTTGCCCTTACCCCCATAAATGGTGTGCTTTTTTATGTGTATTACCAATTACAAAACTAACAAATATAATAAGTTAACAAAGATTGTAGCCCATATTTTATATGAAAATAAACTTTACGCAGGTAATGATCCGGTTTTCTTTTTTATCGATGAAATCCGGGATCTTTAAACATGCAATCTGAAATAATTTTGGCTTCCTGATCTCCGCTGCCGCTTCGTCAGGAATGACCAGGCGCTAAGTTCTATCAAGCAATCTATACTTGTTTTTTTGTAATGTGAATTGTTATTTGCTGATATGGTCAAATCCGGTATAATCCCTCAACACTTCAGGTATTCGGATGCCATTCTCATCCTGGTTGTTCTCCAGCAGGGCAGCGAGGAGCCTGGGAAGGGCCAGAGCGCTTCCGTTGAGGGTATGGGGAGTTTGTGGTCTTTTAACACCTTCTTTACGGAACCGCAGTTTCAAACGATTGGCCTGATACGATTCAAAGTTTGACACAGAGCTTACTTCAAGCCACTTATCCTGGGCGGACGAATATACTTCAAAATCATAGGTGAGTGCAGCGGCAAAGCCCAGGTCGCCACCGCAGAGCCGCGTAATTCTGTAAGGCATTTCCAGTCCCTGAAGCAGACTTTCTACGTAAGAAGTCATTTTTTCAAGGGTATCGTAGGATGTTTCGGGTCGGTCGATCTGGACAATCTCCACTTTGTCGAACTGATGCACGCGGTTAAGCCCGCGAACTTCCTTGCCCCAGGATCCGGCTTCCCTTCTGAAGCAAGGAGTGTAGGCGGTCATCTTAACGGGCAGGTCTTTTTCCTCCAGTATTGAATCCCTGTAGATGTTGGTCACCGGCACTTCGGCGGTAGGAATCAGATAGAAGTTATCAATGGGTATGGCATACATTTGTCCCTCTTTGTCGGGCAACTGACCGGTGGCAAAGGCACTGTCCTCATTAACCATCAGAGGGGGCAGCATTTCTCTGTAGCCTTCGGCGCGGGCTTTGTCGAGAAAATAACTGATCATCGCCCGCTGGAGGCTCGAGCCTTTATCTTTATAAAGGGGGAATCCCCGTCCGGTGATCTTATTGCCCAGCTCAAAATCTAGAATATCATATTTTTTCCCCAGCTCCCAGTGGGGCAGTGCCGCTTTGCCCAATTTAGGGGCACTGCCTCCGGAACGCAGGATCTGATTGTCCTCTTCACCCTTGCCCCGTATTACGGATGGATGCGGAACATTGGGAATCTGGGTAAGCAATTCGCGGATTTCCGATTCAATCTCATTCAGCCGCTTCTGATTGTCTTTAATTTTTTGCTTTAGCTCCGTATTCCTGTTTTTTGCTTCATTGGCCTCATCGGTTTTTCCTTCTTTGAAAAGCTGACCGATCTTTTTTGACAGGGTGTTGAGCTCCGACTGGTCGGTATTGACTTTTTGCTGGGTAGTACGCCTTTCCTCATCCAGCTTTTTTATTTTTTCAATGGTTCCGCTATAATCTTCATTGCGGGTTTTCAGCCTTTCAATGATATAATATGAGTTTTCCCGGATGTACTGTAGTGAGAGCATGGGCAAAAGGTTTTTCAAAAAATAAAAATCTCCTGTATCGGAATTATGGGTTATCGGATACAGGAGATTTCTGATAATGCTTCATGTTATACTGGAACAAAATAATAAGCAATAGACTGATATTATTTTCCTGCCGTTCAAAGTATATAATTATACCTCACGGCTGTTTACATCTCCCCCTTTAATTTTCAGCAGGTGTCACCGAAACGTATGAACGGTTCTTTCTTTTTTTGAACTCCACGTTACCGTCCACGAGGGCAAAAAGGGTATAATCTTTTCCCATTCCTACATTTTTGCCGGGATAATGCTTTGTTCCTTTTTGTCTTACAAGGATGTTCCCCGCTTTGGCCCGTTCTCCTCCGTAAAGTTTAACGCCGAGGCGCTTGCTTTCTGAATCGCGGCCGTTTCGGGTACTACCCATTCCTTTCTTATGTGCCATAGCTCAAAAAAAATTTTATTAAGCAACAATATCTTCAACTTGTATTTGTGTTACGGGCTGGCGGTGACCTTTTTTCACCCTGTAGCCCGTGCGTTTTTTCTTTTTGAAAACGATCTTCTTGTCGGCTTTAGCATGTGAAACCACTTTGGCCGATACTTTAGCACCATCAACGTTGGGTTTTCCTACCTTTACATCGCCATCGTTATCAACCAGCAATACATTGTCAAATTCCACCTGCGAACCTTCTTCCTGGTTCAGGCGGTTGATAAAATATTTTTTGTCTTTTTCTACCTTGTACTGAAAACCTCCGATGTCAACTATTGCGTACATTGCTTTGATTCTTTAGTTTCTAATTGCGGACTGCAAAAGTATAAAAGATTCTGTTAATGCCAAAGAAATATGGGTTTTTTATGAGAAAATATTTATTTCAAAAATGGATAAATAAATTGTTAAGTTGTCAAATTGTTAAAAGAAGGCAAAAAGCTCTGAGAAAAACGTCCTTCCGGGAATACCATTGAGACTTGTCTGGCCGGTAAGAGTTAGCTTTAATCCGATGAATGTCCTTTGTCACTTCCCGGCATTTTCCCTCATGGACTTGGTGACCGGTCATACGGATTTCGCACAATTGAACTATTCTGCAATCAATTCTTCAACTTGTTTGACCATATAATCCATATCAAAATTTTCCACTGCGGTTCTTCTTGCTTCCCTCGCCATCCGTTCCCTAAGTTGCGGGTTGTTGTCCAGGGTCATGATTTTCTGTACAAAAGTATCTGTATCCCTGAAAGGAATAAGGTATCCGTTTTCACCGTCACGTATAATTTCCGGGTTGCTGCTGATATCGAAAGCTATTACGGGCTTTTCGCCGGCCATGGCTTCTACAATCACATATCCGAATCCTTCCCAGAGCGAGGTGAGGAGAAAGATATCTATTGAGGCCATAAAGCTTTTGATATCTGTTATAAAGCCGGTAAAAAGCATGTTATCAGAAACGCCCTTTCTTTTTGCCAAATCCATAATGTGTTTTTTTAATTTGCCTTCACCGGCCAGTAGTATACGAAAAGGTATCTTATGTGATTTGAGCTTTGCAGCTATATCGACCAGGAAGTGGTGGCCTTTTTGCACCACAAACCGGCTTGCATTGCCCAGGATGAGCTCATTATTCTGCCTGGTATACAGAGGATTTACCGGTCGGTTGTCAAATTCTTCAAAGTCCAGCCCGTTATAGATGATGCGGAATTTGTTCCTGTCAACCAGTGAGGCATTTTTCTGTAGAAGCAGATTCTTGGTGGCATGTGAATTGGTAATGATATGTGTGATGATTTTTTTGAACAGGTAGCGGTTGTAGCGGTTGTTGTTTACGGGCAGGGCTGTCCCCCGGCGATACATGATTTTTTCCACCCTTGCTTTTTTGGCAGCAGGCCCGGCAACTTTTACATCGGATGGGAGATTCATGATCACCGTATATACCCGGTTTTTTCGAAACATCTTTGAAAATTTTCGTACCTTCACAGGATTAACGAAACTGAGGTTGTTGATGGCAACAGCAGCATGCGGTAAACCTGCCTCCCTGATTTTGGTGCACAATGCACTTTTTTTGTGCACCACAAAAAGGATGGAATATCCCTTTTCATGAAGTCTTTTTCCCATCTCGAAATGCCATTTTTCACCCCCGCCCCAGGCAATGTTCGAATTGACAAATGCTATGGTTTGATTTTTATGCATAATTTATTATTATATAGGCGCTTAAAGCGCAACTTGAACCAACATGTTGTTTAAACTTAATCTAAACATTGGTTTCTTCCGCGAAGCGTTTTTTTTCAGGCTTGTCCTGAAAATAAGGTAGTACCTTACCGGTAAAATTCTTGTTTTTTCTGGCAAAACTTGCCAGGTAAGGTACTGTGGCAAAATTTATGAAGCTATTTTCAAAGATAAAAATAATTGAAAAAGATCATGACCTTTATATAATATGCCTCATGAATTTTGCTTGTTAATTTGGATAAGCCAAAACGGAACACATTAAATGCCTTAAAAGCATCCTGTTTGGTTTTGGCTTGTCCAAATTAGGATATTAATTAATTTTGAATAAGCCTGTTCTCTTTACAAGCAGCCGTACAGCGAAGAATGATCATGCAGAACAACTGTATTTCCCTGTTAAATGAAGTTGTTCTGGGTTGCCAACTGCCAATTGCCCATTGCCAACTAAACAATCAAACTCCTGTCAAACTCTTCCTGATCATTCAAACATCTGCATCTCATGGAGCTTTTTATAGATGCCTTCTTGACGGATCAGTTCGTTATGGGAACCCGTTTCACGAATATTGCCCTGGTGTAGCACCACAATATTGTCGGCCTCCCGTACGGTCGACAGTCTGTGGGCAATGATTATGGAAGTGCGGTTGTGCATCAGCCTATAGAGGGCATCCTGTACCAGTTTTTCCGATTCGGTGTCCAGTGAGCTTGTAGCTTCATCAAGAATCAGTATAGGAGGATTCTTCATGATCGCCCTTGCAATGCTGATTCGTTGTTTCTGGCCCCCGGAAAGCTTATTACCCTGATCGCCGATGTTTGTTTCATAGCCATTTTCCAGTTCCATGATGAAGTTGTGGGCGTTGGCCACGCTCGCGGCTTCTTCGACCTGTTCGTATGTAGCCTCATCCCTTCCGAATGCGATGTTGTTGTACACCGTGTCATTAAAAAGTATAGATTCCTGAGTAACAAGACCGATCAGGCCACGGAGGTCTTTTACCTTCAGGTCCTTTATGGATATCCCGTCGATTCGGATGTCTCCTTCCTTCACATCATAAAATCTTGGCAGAAGGCTTACCAGCGTGGATTTCCCGGCCCCCGACTGGCCCACGATGGCTACGGTCTGTCCTTTCTCTATATACAGGTTGACCTTGCTCAGGACATAATCGTGTTTGTACCAGAAACTGACATCCTCATAAACGATGGAATATTTGAATTTATTTATGCTTTGGGCACCGGGTTTTTCCCTGATGGTTTCTTTGGCATTCAGTAAGCTTTCTATCCTGTCAAAAGAAGCAAGTCCCTTTTTCAGATTGTAATAATAGTTGGAGACCACCTTGGTCGGCCGAATGATCTGCGAAAAGATGATCAGGTAGGTGATGAAAGTTTCCGGACGCATGGAATTCATTTCGGGGCTGAGCACTTGTGAGCCTCCATACCACATTATGAGCACAATAACAGATGTGGAGAGAAATTCACTAAAGGGATTGGCCAACATCCGTTTTCTCAGGATGCGGTTCATGATGCGTGTATACTTTTGGTTTTCTTTTTGAAATTTTCTTTTGACCCGCTCTTCAGAATTAAACGCTTTGATGATGCGCAGGCCGTAAATGGTTTCCTCAAGCATGGAGAGCAGTTCTCCAAGCTTATTCTGGCCTTTTACGGAAGCTTTTTTCAGGTTTTTACCTACCACACTGATGGCATAACCACTTACCGGAATCAATATCAGAACAAAGAAGGTGAGCTTGTAGCTCATTACAAAAAGGGCGGTAATATATATGATGATCTGAATGGGAGCCTTCACAACCTGCCGCAGTGGATTTAATATGGTGTTGGCCACCTCCTGCACATCTCCTGTCGATTTTAAGAGTATGTTACCCCGGCGCTCTTCGGAATAATAGGCTATGGGGAGGTTGGTGATCTTTACATAAAGCTTGTTCCTGATATCCCTGATTACTCCATTGATAAGCGGTACAATGATATGATTCCCCAAATAGGTGAAGGAGGTTTTTAAAAGTACAAGGCCTACCACCATTATGCTTACAATTACAAGCGCCGATTCCGCTCCTCTTTCCATGACCACCTGGCTGACCAGATAATTGAAATTGTGCTGTATGGCATCTGCATTGAATTGAAAAGGTACGGGTTCGGTGACTGTAGCCTTCTGGTTGAACAAAATTTTCAAAAAAGGGATGGCCATGGTAAAAGAGAAAAGGGAGAAAGTGGTTCCGAGTAAATTTAGCAAAATTCCCAAAACCGCGTTTTTCCAATAGGGGAGGATGTATCTTATTAATTTTTTAAATGCATACATTTTATTTGCTTTGCCTATGTCTGTTCAATGGGTGTTTATTTCATGTCTTTTATGGATCGGCAAAATTAAGTTAAATATTGGCATCTTCTTTTTATAGGGTTTATTATTTTTGTTTTGTTGACATTCATGATTTATCATTTATTATGTGATTGTGGATGTTTAATTTCGGTGAATGAACTCCGGCTTTGTTCAGTAATTATTTATTTTATGCAACAAATTTTTTCCAACTTAAAGGAGGGAATAAAAAAACGGTATCATTGGTATTTTGGTCCCTACAGAAACGTAGCTGTGGTGTCTTATCCCAAGTCGGGCCGAACCTGGCTGCGGGTGATGTTACATGATCTGAAGGTGATTCCGGTTTACTATCATGATGGGTCACAAAATGCCCTGGATATAACTTATTATGATCTGCCGGAAGATAAATCGGGCTTCAGCCGGAATATCGTTATTTTTTTGGTCAGGGATCCGCGGGATACTGTAGTTTCTTCATATTTTCAAATGACCAGAAGGCATAAAGCCTTCGAAGGCACAATTTCGGATTTTATACGCGACGATCGCTACGGAATTAAGAAGATACTGAAATTTCACGAGATATGGCATAAGAATCACCATCTTCCCAAAGATTTTAAGCTGATTAAGTATGAAGACATGCATGAGGACACTTTCGGGGTAATGAAAGATTTGCTTGAATTTCTGAATGTTAACCGGGTGGATGAAGATCAATTGAAAAAGATTATCTGGTTTTATCAGTTTAATAATATGCAAAAACTTGAAAAACACGGATATTTTAAGAAATCATTCAAGAGAGTCCTTTATCCGAAAGATATGAATGACCAGGAATCTTATAAAACACGCAAAGGTAAGGTAGGTGGATTTCATGAATATTTTAGTGATGAGGATATTGAATATTGCAACCAGGTGATGAAGGAATTTCCAAATCCGTTTTACCGAGATGCGATATGATTTTTGATTTTGTTGAAAAAGTGAAGCATGTTTCAAGTTCCTCGTGCAGTCGTTCTTTTAATCTCCGAGACGCAAGCCTTGCGTCTCTACTTCTGCAGTTCAATATCACTCACAACTTACTACTTATCAACTCACAACTCACTCACAACTTCTCTCCTTTCCCCTCTCACCCTCGCTCTCTCGCCTTCGCTCCTTCGTGCCTTCGTGCAGTCGTGCTGTCGTTCTTTCTTGCTCTATGTTTTGAATAACAGCTTTCTTTGCGATCTTGCATAATCCAGGCATCTCTCCCAATCTTCACGATAGGTCTCATTCACCTCCTCAATTTTTTTGTGCGGAATGAGCGATTCCTTGTCTTTTTGTCTATCCGGAATGATGGAACCTATGTAGGCGATGGAATGCAAAAGTAAGCCGCTGAATTTTTTATAGAGAAACTTTTTGGTTTTCGATCTGATGTGGGAATGGTCATACTGATACCATCTGTTGAAATGGCGTACCTTCTTTAGTTGTTTCGGGGTATAGGATTTTTTCACAGTTTGAATCCGGATGTCATTTTTGTCATAGGTCACACCCATGTAATCGGCCAGCATGTCGATTGTGGCACAGGGGTTTTGTTTGAGTTCCTCCTGGAATATCACAAGGGGAGGAGGCTCGAATAAATATTCCAGCAGCTTAATTTTGGGGTAAAACAACAGGTTTTTCGGCTCAAGAATGCCTGTGCCGTTGATATCAAAATAGCGGTCAAAGCTGCGGGTTCCGTGTTTTCTGAGATAATACTTGTATTTTGATTTTAACCATGAACCTTGTTGTCTGAACACGATGATTGTGTGGGTATGGGGATATTTTTGGGATACATCCTGGAGTTTTTCTAAACCGCTCCGGACATCCGGGTTAATCTCAATCGACATAAGGATTTTATCATGGGATGATTGTTCTATAATGCGATCTCTATGTTTAAAATCATGCTTTTTTATGAAGTGGATGCCGTTGAATTTTGGGAAAACATTTTTCTGGAGAAATGTAGAGCCTGTTTTGGGGAGCCCCACATGAAAAAAGATGTTTTTATCCTTCGTTGTTGCCATCGGCTATTGGGGTTTATCATTATTGTGCGTTCATATCCTCTCCCTAAGGAGATTTCAGATATGTCCGAGTTATTTGTAAAACCTACAAATATAGAGATTTTTCCCTTGCTGGGGAACAATCACCTGGTTTAAAAATGAGGTATCGGTTTCAAAAGTAGTGTCGTGCGGAATGACCATAGAGAAATTTCAACCATTACCGGCCAGACTTTCGTATAGTTTTTTCATCTCTTCCACGGTTTGGTTAATGTGGAAATTATGCGTAATATGTTGTCTGGCATTTGCGGCCAGCTTTTTTCTTTTTTCCTTATCTTCTTTTAGTTTAAGAATGGCGCTGGCTATTTGTTTGGGCGCTTTTGGTTTGATCAGTATTCCGGTTTGCCCGTTTAGCACCAGCTCAGCATTGCCTCCAACATCGGTGGCTATAACAGGCACCTCCGTGCTCATGGCTTCCATGGTAACTTTTGACAGGCCTTCTCCTTTAATTGAAGAAAGCACCATTACATCGCAGGCAGCCAGATGATTTAAGGGATCCTTTTTAAATCCGGGTATGTGAAAATTTCTTTTTAAGGGAGATTCCCGGATCCATTTCAGATGGTGACGGGAATTCATGTTTTTTCCGATGAGAACGAAGTGCACGTCTTTATACTCTTTGAGATGATATGACGATTTGATCAGGTATGGGATGCCTTTCATGGGACGGGCATTGGCCACACATCCAACCACAAATGCGTCTTCGGGTATGCCCATATCTTTCCTGCTGTAGGGTTGTACATCCCCATACCACTCCGGGTCATGGCCTTTATAGATACTCACTGCTTTATTTTTGTTGATAAAGAGTTGTTTCTGCACATGCTTTTTTACTCCATCAGACACACACGTAATCTTGCTCACTTTGGGATGAAGATGGCTGATGTAGGAAGTGGGTTTATACCACAAAAGATGGCCTGTGTAGCCGCGGTAGGTGATCAGTTTTACAGGAAGCTTCCGGGATGCAAAAACGGCATTGGTAACGGCTTTGTTATTGAATACGTGCACGATGTCATAGCTTCCTTCTTGAAGCACTTGGCGGATATAACGGATTTCACGGAGACTGATTTTGCGTTTGGGGCGGTAGGGATAGAGATGTATCCCGTGTTCTCTAAATAGATCAGCATAGTAACTTTGGGGGTTTGACATGACATCAATCTCCATCCCCAGTTTCTTTAGCCGGAGCACCATTTCTGCTTCCGGCCTTGTGGAAACCATGGGACCGGTATATGAGCTTATTATTAAAATTTTGGGAGCCATATCTATAGCATGAACATTTGATCAGCAAAGATATAATAATCCTTCTCCGGGAAATAAATCGTTTATAAGATTTTCTCAATCCAGTTTAGATTTTTCAGATTTTGGCTCTCCACTGTCTTTCCGGCCGGAATGAACTACAGGCTGAGGCATGTACAGGGATACAAAATTTGTCTGGCTTTGACGCCTGCCGACCGGACAGGCAAGAGCTGTCGGAGACAGGAATAATCTTTGAATTATTCGGGTTAATACAACCATCAGGTTCCTGCCTTACAGGTTTGCCAACTGCCTTTTACCTATTGCCAACTGATTGATGAATGATTACAGAGTGATTTTTGATTATCTCTGCCAACTTTAGCCTTTCCAATCTTTCAACCCTCAAACCTTCAAACTCTTTGTCAAACTCCTGTCAAACACTTCATTAACAACCGAATGACTGTTGAATATCTCTGCCAACTGTAGCTTTCAGTGTTTGCTCCCGCAGAATGCGGGACCCATTGCCAACTTCTTACCCCAACTTCTGTCCAACAATTCAATGATCATCTACCCTTTCGCGAACAGCAGACCACGCATTGGAAACGATTTTTTTCAGTTCCCTGTCATATTCCACAATGGTTTTTGCCTGTGTCAGGGCTTTCACAAAATTTTCGTTGTAAGGAATTTCAGAGAGCACCCTGATGCTCTGTTTTTTGGCATAAGACTTGATTTCACCGGACATCTCTTCGTTCAGATCCGCTTTGTTGATGATCAGTCCGGCTGGTATCGAGAAGTGCCCAATCAGCTCAAGGGCCCGTTTCAGATCGTGCAATCCCGACATGGAAGGCTCAGTGACAACGACCACATAATGAGCACCGGTTACCGAGGCTGTTACAGGACAACCGATGCCGGGTGTGCCGTCGATCAGGAGGAAGTCCTTCCCTTCTTCTTTGATTTTTTCTCTGGCCAACGTTTTTACCCGGGTAACGAGTTTGCCCGAATTCTCGGCTGCTATTTCCAGCTCTGCATGTACCAGTGTATTCTTAAGCCGTGTAGAGGATATGTAAGTTCTGCCGGACAAGGCATCATACATGGTGATGGCCTGTGGGGGGCAGATCTTCTCACAATAGCCGCAGCCTTCACAATCAATCTCGTTTACCGTAAAGGTTCCGTCGGTGACATGGATGGCATCAAATCGGCAGGCTTTTTTGCATTTGTAGCATCTGGTGCATTTTTCCATGTCAATATGGGCAAGTTGACCGCTGTAAAAAGCTTCTTCCTGTGCAAAATCAGGTTTCAACAACAGGTGCATGTCGGCTGCATCCACATCGCAATCGGCAATGACGGATTCATTTGCTGTCAGTTGTGCAAAGGCTGCCGTGAGAGAGGTTTTTCCGGTACCTCCCTTACCTGATATAACAACAATTTCTTTCATGACGTTTTGGGGTTTTCTCTGCATATCCCGCTACCTGTAATCTTTTCGGTGTTGGCCAATATACTGTGCATTTCTTTTCTGATTTCCGGTATGTCAATGATGAGGTCTCCACGGGAATACTTTTTTGCAATTTCGGGCATATTGGGAATCCTGCCGAGAACGTCAATCTTTTCTTCCTCGCAGAATTGCTCAATATGGTCGTTTCCCAGACCGTGCCGGTTGATGACTATTCCGAAAACTTTGCCTATTTTCCGCATTGTCTTTACAGAAAGCTTCAGATCATGTAAGCCAAATGGCGTAGGCTCGGCCACCAGAATGACGAAATCGGCTTCTTTTACCGACTCGACCACCGGACAAGATGTTCCCGGCGGGGCATCGTAAAAAAACATAGAATGCTCCGGGAAATTTTGTCTTGTATAGTCCGCGGTTTTTGATATAAGCGGCACTGCCTGCTGTTCACCTATATTCAGCTTGCCCTCGATGAAGTCCAGGTGGTTCACTTTGTAGTGCTTGAGTTCACCAATGGGATGAGGTTTCATGATCAATGCATCCTCTGGGCACAGACCGACACATGCGTAACACGAATGGCAGAGCTCCGGAAATATCAGCACCGATTGCGGGAGCACGGCAACAGCATTGAAGTTGCAAACCTCTTTGCAGCGATTGCAAAAGGTGCATTTATCAGGTCTCCATTCGGGTATTTCTTTCGTGATCTTTTGTTGATGAAGGGTTTCACCCTTCAGAAAAATACCCGAGTTGGGTTCTTCTACATCAAGGTCGGACAAAACGGTGGATCGGTTTTGGGAACCGGAGCTACACAGCACGGCCAGGTTGGTCGCCAGCGTGGTTTTCCCGGTTCCCCCTTTTCCGCTTGCAATGGCAATTTTCATCTGTTCAGTTTTTTATGTTGTTGGCCACTGCTTCGGCTGCTTTCATCAGCGGATAAGCAGCTGGTGAACCTGTTAACAGTGGGTGCGTTCCAATCTGAGTAACGAGTAATGTATAAATGCTGGTGCGGCTTTGAATGATGAATCCCATCAGATTGGTCAGTTCTCCGACGGATAGACCGCCCATGGCTTCGCCTCCGATTATGATACCGGATTCTTTGGCTACTATCAGCTTAACAGTTTGTTTTTTAGCTTGGGGCAAATTTCCGGGATGTTTGTCCATTCCTTCAAATAATCCTGTCACCACATCGAAACCTTCTTTTTTGGCATCTGCTTCTGTAATTCCTGCAGTACCAAAAGCATAATCTCCTATTGCAGTACTGTATATGGCGATGGTTCCTGTAAAGGTTTTAATGGCTGATAATTTAAACAGGTTCATACCGGCTATTCTTCCTTCTGCAGAGGCAGTAGAAGCCAACATCACACCACTTTGCTTTTTGGTGATGAAATGCCTGTTTTCGGCACAGTCCCCAACAACCATGATGTTGGGATCATTGGTACGCATGTATTCATCCACAGAGATGAACCCCGCTTTGTTGATATCCAGGCCGGTTTCCTTAGCCAGCGTTGTATTTGGTTCGTAGCCCATGGAAAGGATTACGGCATCGGCCTCTGGCTGCTCTCCGTTATCCAGTTCCACAGCTTTGACTTTCCCGCTGCCATTGCTTACTATTTTCTTAACACCTGTTCCGGTTTTTACGTTTACGCCTCTTTCTGTAAGTATTTTCCCTGCTCTTTCTGCAAATTCCTCATCAAAAGCTACGTTTAGAATGTGGGGCAGTACCTCTGCAAGGGTTACATCTTTCCCGGCTTTGTTGAGTTCATCCGAAAATTCCACTCCGATGAAGCCTCCTCCTACCACAACTATTTTTTGTAGCCCTTCGAGCTGATGTTTTATCTGGTCCAGCACTTCCTTTTGTTTGGAAATGGCAAATACATTTTCCAGATCTTTGCCTTCGAGCCACTCCGGTACTTTGGGTGTTGAACCGGTAGCCAGCACCAGCTTTTTATACCCGATTTTCGTACCATCGGTGAGGCGACAAACCTTGTTGATTTTATCAATTTTTTCTATTTCTCCTACTTGGTGGTTGATACCCAGTGCCTCATACTTGTTGTCTGCCGGCATTACATTTTGTTCGGAACTTTCAAGCGATCCGAAAATGTAGGGAATTCCGCACGGAACCATGATTTTTTCTTCTTTGTGTATGACCAGAAAATCTTTTTCAGGATAGTTGTTTTTTCCTGATACTGCCGTTGACAATCCTGCTGCACTGCTTCCTATGATAAGTACATCGGTGTTTTTCATATCTGATAATTTTAATTAAGATTAATTATAAATACCATCGAATTCCTGTTAAAAGTATTTATGGATTATTTGTGGATGTCTTCTACTAAGACCTCCGGCTTAAGGAGCCAAACCCCCTGAAGAAAAAGTAAGCATATTATGAATGTGGGCCGTGCCCGTTGGAAACCACAAAATCGCCCTTGTTGACATTCAGCATGTTTCCGATAACTTCACATTTGACCATAAGAAGAAACCAGATTCTTTGGTCTTTCTGATGCATCAGTCCTTCGAAGTTTCCCTGACCTTTAGCGATAATAACATCTGCCGCATCAAAGGCATCACGGAATTCTTTGCTCGTCATCTCGAGGATGGTAGAAGGAGCATCATATCCATTATCGATGATGTGTGCCACTTGGTTCATTCCCACCATTTCAGCATCTTTCCATGTGGCATCATTGATTACGGGGGCTCCCCTGACGGCAAAAATGACGTTGGGATGCTGCATGGTTTCAATGAATAATTTGTCGAAGACAATTTCCCCGGCGTTGTCACCTATGTAGAGCACACTATCCGCAGTACGCAGCCTTTTTTCCAGCTCCTCGGAATGATCGATGGCAAACAAGGAGTTTTCCACTTTTTTCAGTGTACTGTGGATGTCAAATGTTTGTGAAGGCCCATAGTCGATGATGTTCCCGGCCAATGCATAACGAAGGGCTTTATTGAACCCATGGTCTGATCCGTTTATTATCTCTTTCAGCTCGTCATAGAGGGATAGTGCCTGTTCATTGCTCTGGTGTTTTTCTTCCTTGTAAGGGTCTTTATTGTTCAAACTTTGCCTGATAATGGCGTGAATGTTACGGGCAATATATGGCGCAGGCTTTTCTGTATCCGCTTCTGCAAGTAGGGAGAAAAACTCTTTGGCCATTTTCAGACGCTCTTCATTATCTTTTACATGCTTTTGCAACAGCTTGTCAAATGCCCTGCAAAAACAGAACAGACATTGATGGTTCATTGCGCTGTATTTTCCGAAATTAATGATCACACAGATTGGCCTGGGTTTCCAGCGTATCGTTAAGAAATTCCTCAATAATTGATCTGGAATCCTTACTGGGGGCACCAACATAAACATTAATACCAAGCTGGTTGAAGATTTCTATAGCCCTCTGGCCTATGCCACCAGCAATGACATCTGTAGCCCCCTGCTGGTGTATCCATTTGGGTATAACACCCGGCTGATGGGGAGGAGGTGTCATTGTCTCCTCACTGAAAATTTTTGAGTCATTTACTTCAAACAAATGAAATTCCCGGCAATGACCGAAATGCCTTGCCAATTCCCCTTCATTCACCGGTACGGCGATTTTTTTCATAGTTTTTTGTATTTAAGTTTTTCTGTTTAAATTATTCCCGCAACTGGGACACGTCATTTCCCTGCAGGGTACGCCCGGTTTGGCTTCTACGCGGGTATCGCAGGAGGGACATATACAAGTTTTTCCCTCTGCTTTTCTCCAGCCGTGTCCCCATCTTCCCTTCACAGTCGTTTGCCATCTTTTGAGGGATTCGTTGATGTTTTCAGCTTTATCTGAACCGCAGGATGTGCAGATCGGCGTATTTCCCTCGGGAACGTGAAAAACGGTATGGCAGGAGGTACATCGGAACCATTGTTTGTCAAATTCCACGTTGCCACCTTCAATCAGGATTGTTCTGCCCTCTACAAAGGCCTGAGCGAGTTTTTTCCGGATTTTCTCATATATCCTCGTAAAAGTAGGCCTGGAAACATTCATCTGTTTTGCAGCCGCTTCATGGGATAAATTTTCATAATCCGCCAACCTGAGCGCTTCATACTCTTCAAATTGAATTGATATATGCTCGCTCAGGGCAATGGGTACCCCCATAGGTTTAAATCCCATCATTCTCGGCGGTCTTCCCAGTTTTCTATGTCGTTTTGGCCTTGGTGACAATTTTAATACAAATATAGCAATTGCATACTTTAAATGGCGCCGGATGATTTAATTTTTAAATACCTCCTGTCATACCGGTTTTTCAAAGAACTACTACGGGGTTTACTGCTCCTTTTCCAGTTCATCAATTCTTTTTTGAACCTCGTCCAGCGTTCTTCTGAGTCTTTCAGCCTGTGTTTTCAGCCCGCTCAGCTCTTCTTCACGGGTGGGGGCCAGATCTTCCATCATCGGATCAGGATGATAGAATCTTCTTCTGAAACCTCCACCTCGCCCGAAACCAAACCTTCGGGCCATTCCTCTTCCTCCTCCCGGTGCTGCATTTGCATATCCGGGAACGGAATATCCTGCGCAGTATCCCATTGCTCTTCCGGTCATGGGTCCTGCTCCTGTTGGTCCTTTTCTGTCTCCTCCTGGCATAATTACCTCCTTCATTTTTTAGTGAATAAATTCAAGACAAAGATAATGAACATATGTTCAAAATCCAAATTTTTAGACGGATTTTTTTTCGAATTATTTTTTAAAAGATGATTATATCTGCGTAGATTAACAGAAGGAAGGGTTTAAAGCTTTTAATGGCATTCAGGTAAAATCTGTAAATTCGCAGTTTAATAAATTGATTTGTATGAAGCAACAACAGAATGATTTTGAGCTTTTTTGCCATGTAGGTCTTGGAAAAACAGCTTCTACCTATCTGCAATATAAATTTTTTCCCAGGCTTAAAGGCATTCGGTATATTCAGCGTACCCGTTACGGCCGGTTTGACCGGATCGTTTCCCACACAAAATATTCCAAATACCTTGTTTCAAGAGAGTTTGACCGCCAATTTGGGCGGGAGGTGCGGAAAATTGCTGCCAATTATCCCAGGGCACATATAATCATTGTTTTAAGGAGAAACGACCAATGGATTGCTTCACAATACCGTCGGTACATCAAGAATGGTGGTATCCGATCCTTTGAGAGATTTGTGGACCTGGAGCATGATACAGGGGTATGGAAGCAGAAGGACATTTATTTTTATCCCAAACTCAGATTGGTGAAGGAATTGTTTAATTCATGGCCCCTGGTGCTCTTTCATGATGAGCTGAAACAGGATGCTTTTGGTTTTTTTGACAAGCTGGCCCGTTATATGGGGGCAGATTATGACAGGAGCAGGGTTGATGTGAATCCCGCCCATAAGTCGTATACGGAAAAACAGCTGAAAATTCTCCGGCGTTTCAATCGCAGGGTTTTCGGGAAAGATTTCAGGGGTTCGGAAAACAAGCTCCGTCATTATTTTAGGTTTCGTATGCGCTGGCTGTTTAATCATCTGATTCTTTATATTGCCGCTCTTCTTCCGGAACGTTTGACCGGCACCGACCCGCTGATTCCTGAAGGAAATCTGGAAAAGATCCGTAAACACTATGCCAATGACTGGAAGCGGTGCCATGAGTTTGCAAAGGCCTATAGTAATGACTGGGTTGGGTAGCGATAGATGGGTGATCTTTGGACAGTGTAAAGGCTGATCTTTTCCTTTCAACGTTAAACTTTTAGGCTTGTCCCCAGCAAACTTGGCCCATGAGAGGCCTGTTTCCGGTAACATTAGAATTCATTTGGTTTTCAACCAGTTATACATTTTCAATCACAGCCTTGAATACTGGTTACTTAATCCATTTAGGTTTTCCTTCCAGCCTTTTAATCAGATCACCTACATTCCTGGCCGCCTGAATCTGAAAAGGAATGTTTACCATCAGATAAGCTCCCAAAAGTATCATAACAGAGCTGTTGATGAATACGTCCATATTGCCTTTTATTCCCTGGCTTACAAAAAACAATACCACACCCAGAATCGCCAGGGGGAGGATCACACGCAGAAAAGGGCACACCATTCTCATATTTACCAGGGTCTTTCCTTCTTCTCCCTTTTTCACCGTCCCCTGAATTTCCAGCGGGGAAATATTCCAATACGGCACCACAGGCCGTATCTTGAAGGAATTATGAGATACTCGTCCCCAATAGGTTGTATGAAACCGCTTGCCCCAATAAATGCTGTTATGATCCTGATCGGTGGATTGATGAATTTTTTGATATATATTTTGTTGATCCATAGCGGTTTCTATTTCCAATATTTTCATGGGCCAAAAATACATAGGCTTTTTATTTTCTAACAATTTTGAGGTTCAGGTTGTTTGATTATCAATATTTCTTTTCAGCAGGCTCCAGGAGCCTCACTGCTATAGCCACTTACAGAGTGCATTTCTGATTTCTTCAAACTTGGTTCTTTTTAAAAACATACCTCCAGTACCTTACCGGTCAAATTCTTGTTTTTTCTGGCAAGACTTGCCCGGTAAGTAATAAATCAACGCTCTCACGTGAGAGCACATTGTTGTCATGAAAAAACCTGCATTATTTAGAAAGAGTTTATAAACAAAAATTCTATAAAGTTGTTATACAGGATATTTGATTTATGTTATCCAAATTGTCTAATTTAATTAATTAAGGAGGTATTTTATTATGTTGTCAGAAAAGATGGAGAAAGCACTGAATAAGCAAATTAATGCAGAGATGTATTCTGCTTATCTGTATTTGGCTATGTCAGCTTATTTTGAAGATCAGAATCTTACGGGATTTGCCAACTGGATGTATATTCAGGCTCAGGAGGAGATGACCCATGCGATGAAAATTTATCGTTACATCAATGAACGGGGCGGCAGAGTTCGTTTGGAAGCCATTGAAGAGCCACCCAAAGAATGGGACGATGCCCTGAAGGTTGCCGAGGAAGTTTATTCCCATGAACAGAAGGTGACAGGAATGATCCATGATCTGGTTAATCTTGCCAGAGAAGAGAAGGATCATGGCACCGACAATATGTTGCAATGGTTTGTTGCGGAGCAGGTAGAGGAAGAAGCCAATGCTGACGAACTGCTTCAGAATTTGAAGCTGATCGGCGGCAAAGGTCAGGGACTGCTCATGCTTGACAGAGAACTGAGCCAGCGTCAGTTTGTTGATGAAACACAGGAAGAAGAATAATTATTTAGCTGGAGTTTTTTATCTTCATTATTGATTCTGTCGTATTCGCGGATATTTCGTGGTGATTTATTTGCTTAGGACTAATTTCGCATAGGGCATTGATAAGCGCCACAATCCAAGTACTGAAAATAAAGGGAGATGGCCGGAGCTTCAGATACAATTATTGAATAATCTGATGTTTCGGTCATTTATGTTTGGGATGTGGGAATGATTTGTTTTTTGATAACTGGGAAGTGGGTGTGTAGTATGGTTCTTTTTGGTAAAATTCCTGCAGTGCAGAGACTTTATGTTGACCTGCATAAGGAAGAATCTTTTTTCATTCTGATCTGGAGAATGATCACACGAGATAGCTTTACTAAGTTGGAGTAGATCAGAGCTGCTCCTTTAAATTTTTCAGTTCCAGCTGGTGCCCATCGGGAAGAAGCCTAAAGCTTTTTCTGTGGTATGGGGTAATGCCGTATTTTTTTAATGCCTCTTTATGGCGGGCAGTTGCATATCCTTTGTTGTTTTCCCAGCCGTATTCAGGATAATCCTTGTTTAATTGCACCATGTAATCATCTCGGTAAGTCTTGGCCAACACAGATGCTGCGGCAATGGAGAGATATTTGCCATCTCCTTCCACAATGCATTTGTGGGGGGTGTTTTTGTATGGATAGAAATGTTTCCCATCAATAAGCAGATGATCCGGTGTGGCACGTAATTTATCCAGGGCCCGATGCATGGCCAGCATAGAGGCTTTGAAAATGTTCAGTTTGTCAATCTCTTCATTTTCTACCCGGGCATATGCATAATCGAGGGCAAGCTTTTGTATCTCATCCCGGAGTATATATCGGTTCTTTGCGCTGAGCTTTTTGGAGTCATTCAAAAGGGGAAGCTCTACCACGGGAGGTAAGACAACAGCAGCGGCGAATACGGGTCCGGCAAGGCATCCTCTTCCCGCTTCATCACATCCTGCTTCCGCAACGCCTTTTTTATGGTATTTGAATAAAGCCAAAGTGCTATGAAAATTAATGATGATAAAACCGGTATGGAAATTTGTCCATACCAGTTTTTATCATATTATATCGCTACAATGCACAATTATTTCATGAGTGCTTTAACCGGTTCAAGGCCTTCTGTAGTGCCTTCCTGAATCGCTTTCAGCACTGCACCACCTCCTGTGAACAGATAGTAGCCTGGATCATCCACTGCTTTCATATAAATGCCCGGCAGCAAATTTTTCAGTTCCTCATTGGTATCTCCGCCTCCAAACAGCTTCATGGCATTTTTGTTTTCATCAATGAGCCTGTCCAGGGCAATGGTTCCTTCTGTAAAATGTGGTGTCAGGCCCATTACCGCATTGGTAAACATGGTCTTCGCATTCTTGAACGCATTTTGGACATTGCCTTCACTGAATGATTTTTCGCCGATATCCAGTACATAGTTTAGTTTGGTACCGGGCTTCAGTTCTCTAACATCATGCTCGCGGTATTGACCCTCAAATTTGCCATCCAGTGTATCCGACTCAACGATGTAAGGAAGTTCCAGCACTTTGTCTGCATTCTTCGAGGCATAGTCCACGAATTCTTTGGCCACCTTAATGTCGTCATCCGATACCCCTTCAATCTTGATGCCATACTTGGCGCAAAGATAGGCATTGTATATCACTCCGCCCAGTACAAGGTAATCGGCTTTATCAAGCAGGGAATAAAGCGAATCGGCTTTGGTATCGAATTTTGCTCCGGCTACCACTGCCACAAAAGGTTTTTCAGGATTGAATATCCGCCCGAGGTTCTTAATTTCCTTTTGCATTAGGTATCCGGCATAAGCAGGAAGGTGGCGGGCTACTCCTACCGTGGAGACATGAGCCTGCCATGAGCCGAAGGCATCATTTACATAAACATCGGCCAGATCGGCCATTTGTTTGGCAAGCTTTTCAGCTTCTTCTCCCTTATCCTGTTCGCCCAGGAACCAACGGGTATTGGGCATATAGATTGCATCAATCTTTCCTTCCCTCAAATCTTTAACATGGTCTTTAATGGAAGATTCTATGTCCGTATATCCTTTCTTATCGGTTGCAGTGAATTCAGGAACTACAATGTTAAGATAGAGTTTATTCTGAAGGTACTCCACAATCGGCTGAACTGAACTATCGGGACTTAAGGAAATTTCACCTGTCTTTTTATCTTTTGGCCTTCCCACATGGGTCATCAGAATGGGGCGACCCCCTTTGGCATAAATGTTCATCAGTGTACCAATTGTGGAATCTATTCTGTAAGGATCTTTAATACCGCCTTTCTTAACAACGTTGTGGTCTACTCTGGCTAAAACCACCTTACCGTTAAGATCGGCCTCTTGCATGACTTGTAGATTTTTCATTTCGCTCATAATACCTCCTTTTTATATCAATATCAAAATTAAATGATGTGACTCGTTTAAAAAAATAACATTTGATTTTTAACCTTGTTTAATGCGGGGCTACCTTCATCCACCCCGCAATCCATCCCGCATTCATAAACTTTACTTCGCTCGTTTATGGATAATGCAGGAAAGGTTCCTGCAAATTTAAGTATAAATATAGATTTTTACTTAATCTGGGTTAATACAAAATTTCACATGAAATATTTTAATTACCTTTGAATGGCTTAAGCAATCAAAAATATCTGGCAATAATAGAAAGGCATACAACACATATGTTATTCAAGGAAATCATCGGACAGGAGCGGATAAAAAACCAACTGATCAAAACAGTAAAAGACAGCCGGATAGCTCATGCACAATTATTTATAGGACCTGAGGGGTCAGGTAAACTGGCTTTGGCTCTTGCCTACGCCCAATATATCAATTGCGAAAATCGGGGTGACAGCGATGCCTGCGGCACCTGCGCTTCGTGCCGTAAGTATAAAAAGTTTACGCATCCCGACCTTCACTTTGTCTTCCCGGTTAAGAAATCTTCGGAAACTAACCCCGAGGATAGCGATCATTACATTAATTTATGGCGGGAGACGATCATGGAAAATTCGTATATCAATCCCAGGATCTGGTATCAGAAACTGGACCTGGAGAACAAACAGGGCATCATTCCCACTAGCGAAAGCAACCGCGTTATCAACAAGTTGTATTTTAAAAGTTTTGAGGCGGAATATAAAATAATGATTATCTGGCTTCCGGAACGCATGCATCAGAGTGCCGCAAACAAATTGCTTAAACTTATCGAAGAACCTCCGCCGAAGACCGTTTTCCTTATGATCACAGAAAATCCTGACCTGCTGCTTCCTACCATTTTATCAAGAACCCAGAAAATACGTGTACCGAAGATTGATGATGAAAGCCTGTTCAATGCCATAAGCGATCATTTTGGGCTTGAACCCAATAAGGCCCGGGAGGTTGTGAGGCTGTCCAACGGGAATTATATTGAGGCCCTGCACTTTATTCATACACGGGAAGAAGAAAAAGAAAATTTTCAGCGGTTTGTCTCTTTGATGCGTTTGTGTTATGGCAGAAAGGTGGTGGAAACGCTGGACTGGGTGGAACAAAATGCCTCTCTCGGAAGAGAAAACCTGAAGACTTTTCTTCAATATGCTGCCCGGATGATCAGGGAAAATTTTATGATGAATCTTAATATGGAAAATATCGTATATTTTACTGAAGAAGAAAAGACGTTTTCACGGAATTTTTCATCTTTTGTACATACAAACAATGCGAACAGAATATATAATCAATTTAACAAAGCATACAGGGATATTCAGATGAATGCCCATATTAAAACCATATTGCTGGATCTTTCTATTCAGCTAATGAAATTGTTAAGATTATAATTTTCATTAACTTTGCATAAAACTTGGATAAAAATGATCACTCAATATACATTCATGCACATGCATTTAAATTATTTCATCTATGAGCCAAGATACAGACAAAAATATAGATCAGAATCAATCCGTACAACAAGAGAAATCAGCACAGAACAATGAACAGAACCGGGAAGATTTTTATCAAGCAGAACACTACACCAAGCTACCTACTTATAATTGGTTGAAGGATATTCCCGATAGTCAGAATCAGTGTGATATTTTAGAGGTACGGTTTAAAAATACACGCAAGGAATATTTTCACAACATTAACCACATTAGGCTGAATGAAGGGGATATTGTTGCGGTAGAGGCCTCCCCGGGGCATGACATTGGAATCGTTTCACTTACAGGCACGCTGGTGTGGAAAAAACTGAAACAACACAACCTTTCTCCCGAAGATACTGAATTCAAAAAAATTTACAGAAAGGCTAAGGAAGCCGATGTAGAAAAATGGAGGGAAGCTGTTTCCCTGGAGCATCAGACGATGATCAAAGCCCGGAAGCATGCTAAAGAGTTGAACCTGAATATGAAGATCGGTGATGTGGAATATCAGGGTGACAAAACCAAAGCCATTTTTTATTATATTGCCGAAGAAAGGGTGGATTTCAGGGAATTGATCAAGGTGCTTGCCGATGAGTTCAAGATAAGAATCGAGATGAGGCAGATAGGCACAAGGCAGGAATCGGGAAGAATTGGAGGGATAGGATCCTGTGGAAGAGAATTGTGCTGTTCCATGTGGATCAGTAATTTTGTTTCGGTAACGACCAATGCTGCCCGTTATCAGGAGCTTTCCCTGAATCCCCAGAAACTGGCCGGCCAGTGCGGAAAACTTAAGTGCTGCCTCAACTTTGAACTTGATTCTTATATGGATGCCAAGAAGGAATTCCCGGATACCTCGTTAGAGCTCCAAACCAAACAAGGAACGGCTTATCACCAGAAAACGGATATTTTCAGAAAAATCCTCTGGTATTCCTTTAGTAAAGAATCTTCTGAAAATCTGATCCCTGTCACCATAGACCGTGTCAGGCAGATCATTGAGATCAATCAGAAAGGGGAGAGCGTGGAATCCCTTGTTGAAGTGAAAGAATCCCTTAATGTAGGGTATAACTTCGAGAATGATGTGGGCCAGGAAAGCGCCGATCGTTTTAATAAAAAGCCAAAGAACAGCAGAAAAAGAAAAAACCGGAAAAACAAGAAAAAAGGAAAAACCAAAAGCAATGAGAAAAAGCGTTAGAAGTTTTTTGTGGGCGGCGTTATTTTTGTTTGGGCTCATTAGCTGCAATTCAAATGTGGTCCACAGAGAGTCGAAAGATATTCCGGGTGCAGAATGGAATAAAAACAATATATTAAGCTACACCTTTAACATAGAGGATACCCTTCAGCCTTACCATGTGTATCTGAATGTACGTAATTCATCCGAATACCGCTTCCGAAACCTTTATCTTTTTATCGAAACCACTTCTCCTCATGGTCATACCGTCAAAGATACTTTTGAATGTATGCTGGCCGACGAGAAAGGAAGATGGTACGGGCATGGATGGGGCGATGTCTATGAAAACAAGATCCCTTACAGGCAATATGTCAGATTTCCCAGCAAAGGTAGTTATAGTATTGAAATACAACAAGCTATGAGGAGAGACAATTTAAAACACCTTACCGATATTGGCATTGTTTTAGAAGAGGCAAAGATCCAGAACAGTGACGAAGAATAAGTTGGCCCGTTTTGCCGAAATGAAGACCTTCCCGAATGTGATTGAACCTGAATTCAGGGAAGTTTTTAACAGGGATTATCTTTTGAAGGGAAGGTGGCACGAGTCATTCTTTAAGAATGACAATCCCATCGTGCTGGAGCTTGGATGCGGTAAAGGGGAATATACTGTTAGCCTGGCACGCCGGCATCCCGATCGGAATTTTATAGGTATTGACATCAAAGGAGCCAGGATGTGGAGAGGGGCCAAAACTGCACTGGAAGAGCACATTCCCAATGCAGTATTTCTGAGAACGCGCATTGATTTTATTACTTCCTTTTTTGCTGAGGATGAAGTCAAAGCCATCTGGGTGACTTTTCCCGACCCACAACCCAAGAAAGCCAGAAAGCGGCTGATATCTGCAAGATTCTTAAGCTATTACCAGAAGTTTATGCAAAATAATGCCTCTATACACCTCAAAACCGATAATTACGAAGTTTACAGGTATACATTGGCCATTGTACGTGAAAATCATTTGCAACTGCTTTATGCCGAAAATGATATTTATGGGACCAGTAACAGTGAGCTGGAGGAGATCAGGAAAATTCAAACCTTCTATGAAAAACAATTTCTGGAGGAAGATAAGAAGATTAAATATCTGGCTTTCAAGCTTATTAAGAATAAAAATTTGGAAGAACCGAAGGATGAATGAAGAAACCTTTTTTAAAAAGGTATACCGCGTAACTCAGATGGTTCCTAAAGGGAGAGTAACCTCTTACGGAGCCATTGCAAGATATCTGGGTGCTCCGGGATCAGCTAGGATGGTAGGCTGGGCACTGAACAACGCCCATTCACAGGATGAATTTATCCCAGCCCACAGGGTGGTGAACAGAAATGGCTGCCTCACAGGAAAACACCATTTTCATGGGCCCGATGTGATGCAGGATTTATTGGAAAACGAAGGCATTCATGTAGAAAATGATAAAATTGTTGATTTCCGGGAGCTTTTCTGGGATCCCGGTAAAGACTGATTGCTTCGGATATGTTATGGATTTTATAATAATCTCATTATTTTTGCTGTTTATTTAAATTAAATAAATATTATCAAGTTCTATGAGTTTATCCAAAAAACAAATATTAGATGTACTGAAACAGGTAAAATATCCGGAAACCCAGCAGGATATTGTTTCGCTTGGAATGGTAGATGACATCGAGATCAAGGGGGAGGAAGTCAGCTTTAACCTTTTGTTCAAAAAGCAAAATGATCCTTTAATATCTTCTTTAAAAAAGGCTTGCGTGCAAGCGATTGAAAATGAGCTGAATGAAAAAGTTCATGTCAGGGGTAATATATCGGTTAAAACTCCGGAGGAAAAGCAGCAAAAAGAAGGAGGCTCGCAAAATCAGGAACTCGTTCTACCTGGCGTAAAGAACATCATTGCCATTGCCTCAGGTAAGGGCGGGGTTGGTAAGTCAACCATTGCCTGTAATACTGCTGTGAGTATGGCCAAAACCGGTGCAAAGATAGGATTGATCGATGCAGATATTTTCGGGCCGTCTATACCAAAAATGTTCAATGTGGAGGGGCAGAGGCCCTATATTAAGAAAGAAAAAGGCAAGGACATCATTATCCCTATAGAAAATTACGGGGTTAAGATGCTTTCCATCGGATTTTTTATTAACCCGGAGGATGCTTTGGTATGGCGGGGACCGATGGCTACAAATGCTTTGAAGCAGATGATCTACCAGGGAGATTGGGGAGAACTCGATTATCTGATAGTTGACCTTCCGCCTGGAACAAGTGATGTCCATTTGACATTGGTTCAGGAATTGTCTGTAACCGGTGCAGTGATCGTAAGCACACCCCAAAAGGTAGCCCTGGCAGATGCAATTAAGGGAATCCGTATGTTTACCCAGCAACAGATTAATGTTCCAGTGATTGGACTTATTGAAAATATGTCGTGGTTTTCACCTGCTGAACTGCCTGATAACAAGTATTATATTTTTGGGAAAGAGGGTTGCAAAGCACTTGCTGAAAAAGAAGGCCTGCCACTTTTAGGACAGATACCAATAGTTCAGAGTATTATGGAGGACGGAGAGAAGGGTACGCCCACCTCATTGGATGAAAATTCACAGACCGGTGCAGCCTTTTACCAGTTGGCTCAAAACCTGATTAATGAAGTGGATAAAAGAAACAAAAACCTTGATCCTACCCAAAAGGTTCAGATCAAATATAAATAAACAAAATACAGGAGCATGGAACAGGAAAAAAGACAGGAAATAGAAAGAAAAATATCTGAGACAATAGATAAAGTGCGGCCTTATCTGGTGGCTGACGGGGGTGATATTTCTCTTGAAGAAATTACCGATGATTTTACTGTTAAAGTGCAGTTGAAAGGAGCTTGCGGAACATGCCCTTTCAGCCTTTTTACCCTTAAAAACGGCGTTGAGCAGGCTCTTAAAAAAGAAATACCTGAAGTCAAAGAGGTAGTTGCAGTAAACCAGTAACCGGCATGGCGGTTCTTTTCATGAAAAGTGCAAAATATACCCTCTAATCCCCACAAATATACACTGTTATTATATTTATAAGGGAATGTAGTATTTAGGCTTTGAATGCATAATATTGGATTTAAATTTCAGTTAAATTGGTAAAAGAACCGTTTAATGTGAACAAATCGATAAAAATACGGCTCATTATATTATTCATGGCCCTGATCCCTTTTCTGTTTACCCATTGTGGTACGGAAAAAAATACCACTGTTACCCGTTTTTATCACAATCTTACCTCTTATTACAACATTCTGTTCAATGCCAAAGAGAGTTATCATAAGGGATTAACGAGATATTCGGAAGCCTTCCAGTATGATTATACCCGGATTCTTCCCTTGTTCATCAATGGAAACAAAAAACTTACGGCAGATCTAGAACCTCAGATGGAGCGTACCATTGATAAGTGCTCCAAATTAATACGTTTACATTCCATTTCCGCGAAACCTGAAGCTCTTAAAGGTAAGCGAAAAATGAGCAAAGAGGAAAAAGAATATTACAACAAATCTGAATTTAACAAGTACGTGGATGATGCTTACCTTTTAATGGGGAAAGCCTACTTCTGGATGATGGAATACGGCACTGCCTCAAAGTTGTTACAGCATACAAGCTCGGAGTTTAAGGACGAACACATACGGCGTGAGGCTCAGATATGGCTTTCACGGTGTTATGTTGAGTTAGGCGATTTCAGAGAAGCCGGGGAGGTATTAGCTGGTTTGGAAAAAACGCAGTCATTGCCTGAAGGGCTTACAGGGGATTTTTTTGTCGCATATGTCGATTACCATATCAGGCAGGAACAATATAAGGAAGCCATCCCCTATCTGGAAGAGGCCATAGAATATACCGATGAAAAAGAAGATGAAGTGAGATATGCTTTCATCCTTGCACAGATTTATGAAGAAACCGACAAACATAAAGAAGCTTTCAGCCAATATGAATTGGTTATCAATAAGCGCCCCGGGTACAAAATGGAATTCAATGCCCGGTTAAGGCGGGCTACACTTTCCATGCTTACCGACAGGGGGAGTGATAAGGTAAAAAGAGAACTGAGGCAGATGTTGCGGGATGACAAGAATGAAGATTACCTGGATAAGATTTATTATGCATTGGGAGAGATTGCCCTCGAAGAAGACAATCTCTCCCAGGCTCTGGATTTTTATAAGCAATCAATTGCTCACAATACCGATAGGGAAAATCAGAAGGGGCTTGCCTATTTATCGGTTGCTGATATCTATTTTCAGAACAAGAAATATTCCAATGCGCAGGCTTATTATGACAGTGCAGTAACTACAATTGAATCAGATTATCCGGGGTATTCGGAGCTTTATACTAAAACGCAGCATTTAACCAAGCTTGTGAATAATCTCAACACCATTGAAAAGGAAGACAGCCTTCAAAAGGTTGCAAAGATGGACACTACCGAAAGAAATAAGCTTATCTCCCGGCTTATTCAAAGAAGGGAAGAAGGACAAGCCGAGATTGACCGGCAGCAGGAGCAGGCAAATAATCAAGCAGACCAGTCGGCTCAAAATCCTGACCAGCGAAGCACCGGAGGTGAATGGTATTTTTACAGTTCTACTGCCATACAAAGAGGAGAAAAAGAGTTTAAGGGCCGCTGGGGCAATCGGGAGTTGGAAGATAACTGGCGTATCAGCAGCAAGAGCCAGGCTGATTTTGCTGATTTTCAGTCGGAAGATCAGCCTACACAGGCTCAAAACCCGGAGCAGCAAGAGTACAGCAGCCCCAACAAACAATTTTATATTGAAAATCTGCCTCTGACAGATTCAGCCATGGAAGCCTCTCACAAAAAGATTCAGGAAGCTTACTTTAACCTCGGAAAGATTTATATGAACGATCTTGATAACCCCGCAAAGGCCATTGAAGCTTTCCAGACACTCAATGAAAGATATTCCGAAACGTCCTTTAAACTTCCCGCTTACTACAACATTTATAAATTGTATAGAGAAAAGGATAACGCCGCTCAGGCAGAAAGATATAAAAGAAGAATCCTTAACGAATTTCCTGAAAGCAATCATGCCAAAGTGTTATCAAACCCTGATTATTTCAAGGAACTGGAAACCCAAAGAAAAGAGGTACAAAAACTTTATTCGAAAACTCTGGAATTATACCGCAACAATCAATATGGAGAGGTGCTTGGCAATTGTCAGTTAGCTAAAGAACAATTTGAGGATACCACCTACCTTTCAAGATTTGAATACCTGGAAGCTTTGACCATCGGACAAACCAGAGATATTGTATCGTTCAGGGACCGACTGCAATCGCTGGTTGATAACTACCCTCGTACAGAGGTATCCCGGCAGGCAGATAACATTTTATCCTACCTTCAGGAAACTGAAATTCAGCAGATTAATAAGAAATTTGTCCAGAACAGAGCGGAAACAGAAAAGCAGGAAGAGCATTCCCCGGATACCGGTAAAACAGATACACTAACCTCAGGGGAGAAAGAGCAAAACCTGTATAAATTTGATAAAGAAGAACCTTATTACTTCGTTATCATAGCCAACCCCGAAGAAATTGATATCGATAGGCTTAGATTTGACCTGATTAATTTTAACCTGGATTATTTCCTTCAGAAGGATTATAGCACTGAAAGCAGAGAGTTCAACGAATTCTACAACCTTGTTGCAGTCAAAAATTTTGAGGATTACGCGACAGCGAAAAAATATTATGAGCTGGTTAACAAAAGGGAAGAAAGTGTATTTTCCGAAATTGGTTCGGATGAGTACCGGTATTTTTTTATATCAGTAAAAAATTACCTTACTTTACTTGACAAGAAATCCATAATTGAATATATTAACTTTTTTAAAGAAGAAGTTCTTTAAAAAACAGTGGTTTACAAGATTAATGAAGGCGAAGACCGGGATGAATGGAACTGATATACTGTGGATAGACGATGAGATAGATTTACTGGGGGCTCAAATCCTGTTTCTTGAAGAAAAGGGATATAGGGTATCTACTGTAAGCAATGCTGATGATGCTTATGAAGAGATAAATGAAAAAACTTTTGATATTATCCTTCTGGATGAGCAGATGCCAGGTATTAACGGCTTAGAAGCGCTCAGTAAAATAAAAAATCTTTCGCCCGCCACCCCTGTCATTATGGTCACCAAAAGTGAAGAAGAGGATATCATGGAGGAGGCAATAGGGTCTAAAATAGATGACTACCTCATTAAGCCTGTAAATCCGAAACAGATTTTGCTTACCATTAAAAAACATTTAGAAATCAAGAAGATCATTTCTGAAAGAACCATATCCAATTATCAGTCCAATTTTCAGGAAATTACTCACCTGATCACTCAGGCGGAAACCTGCAATGACTGGCAGCAGATTTACGATAAGATCGTTTACTGGGAGCTTGAGCTTGAAGGACAAAGTGGGAGCGGGATGAATGAAGTCTTGAAAATGCAGAAAACCGAAGCAAACAAAGAATTTTCAAAATTCATTGAGGGCAATTATTTCAGTTGGTTTTCAGAGGATGATCAAAATCCGCTACTTTCTCCGAATATACTGAAGCATAAAGTTTTTCCCATTTTAGAGCACGGGGAAAACGTATGTTTAATTCTGATCGATAACCTTCGTTATGATCACTGGAAAAAGCTCATTCCCTATTTCAGGGAATATTATTCGGTTGAAAATGAAGAGATGTATTTCAGTATATTGCCCACTGCTACCCAATATTCAAGAAATTCAATTTTCGCCGGCTTGATGCCTCTTGAAATTTCAGAACTTTATCCCAAGTTGTGGTTACATGATGAGGAAGAAGGAGGGAAAAATTTACAGGAGAAAAGTTTGTTAAATAACCATATAGACCGTCAGGGACTGGATATTAAATTTTATTATGAAAAACTTGGAGGTTCTCAAAAAAACACAAAGCTTTTGCAGAACATCTCAAATTTGAGGAATTATCCTCTTTCAGTGCTCGTCGTAAATTATATTGACATGCTTTCTCATGCCCGTACCGAAATAGAGGTTATAAAAGAGCTTGCCAGTGACGAAGCTGCCTACCGTTCGCTGACAGAATCCTGGTTCAGTCACTCGCCATTGTATTCCTTAATCAAGGAAATGGCTGAAAAAAACATTACACTGATTGTCACCACAGATCATGGCAACATACAGGTACAGAATCCGAGGAAGGTAATCGGAGATAGAAAAACTTCAGTGAATCTACGGTATAAGAATGGAAAGAACCTGTCATATAATCCCTCTGAAGTTTTTGAAGTGGGTGATCCCGAGTCAGTCCACCTTCCAAAAAGGCACCTGTCAACAAGATATATTTTCTGCCGGCATCAGGATTATTTTGTATATCCGAACAACTACAACTATTATGTCAATTACTATAAAAATACGTTCCAGCATGGAGGAGTTTCAATGGAGGAGATGCTGATTCCCTTTGTGAAATTGAAACCAAAGAAATGACAGACCGATGCAGAAGCTAATTATAAAAAATCTAACACATTTACCCGATATGGCCAGAAGGTTTCTGGATGTAAATCAAGACAGGAGAATATTTGCATTTTATGGTGACCTGGGATCTGGGAAAACCACTTTTATAAAAGCCATTTGCAATGAACTGAACGTAATTGATATTGTGAGTAGTCCAACCTTCTCATTAATCAATGAATACAGGAGTAAAGAGGGCGATATCATTTACCATATGGATTTCTACAGGATCAATTCTGTTAATGAAGCTCTGGTTATTGGAATAGAAGATTATTTGACCACAGAGAACTATTGTTTTATTGAATGGCCTGAAAAAGTAGAAACCCTCTTGCCCGTTGATACAACATACATAAAAATTACGGAAGATGGGGAAGAGGGACGTATCTTTAGTATTTATCAGGATTATGGGGAATAGAAGAACATCTTGTTATCAATATATAATTTGCTGTAGTTATGAAAAAAGATAAGGATTCATATTTTTCACTGGAAAAGGCAGGCATTTTTCCCCGGGAAGAGATGCTTGAAGTAGGCAGGCAACGCAATAAACTGGTAATTGGAATACCAAGAGACAACCATAAAATTGAAAGAAGGGTGGCCCTTACGCCTGAAGCAGTTGAGGTGCTTGTTAATCAGGGCCATGAAGTTATCATTGAGAGTGGTGCCGGGGAAGCAGCCAATTACCAGGATCATGAATACAGTGAAAATGGTGGATTTATAGTTCGTGAAAAGGATCAGGTTTATCAATGTGACGTCATCATCCGGATTTCACCCCTGAATGAAGAAGAAATAGACCATCTCAAAGGGGATCAGATTATTTTCACCAACCTTAACCTTCCACAGCAGAATGCCGATTATATCCAGAAATTGATGCAAAAAAAAGTCATTGCCATCGCTTTTGAATATCTGAGGGAAGAAGATAACAGCTTTCCTGTCATCAAGGCGATGAGTGAAATTGCAGGAACAACTTCCATTCTGGTGGCATCGGAGTATCTTAGCAATTCCAGAGACGGCAAGGGAGTTTTATTAGGCGGTGTCAGCGGGATTACGCCTACTGAGATAGTTATACTGGGAGCAGGGACGGCAGCGGAATATGCTGCCAGATCTGCAATCGGCCTGGGTGCTTCGGTGAAAATCTTTGACTATTCACTGATCAAATTGCGCAGACTGCAAAAACATCTGGGCACAAGGCTTTATACTTCTGTTTTTCATCCAAAGGTGCTTAAGAAAGACATTCAGTCCGCAGATGTCATTGTGGGTGCTATGTATCAGCATGGCAATCAGTCTCAATATTTGCTTAACGAGGAGATGATACAGAAAATGAAGGATGGTTCTGTGGTCATTGACCTCAGCATCGATCAGGGCGGATGTATTGAAACCTCAGAGGTGAGAACAATTGACAATCCGTCTTTTATAAAACATGGCGTGATCCATTATTGTGTTCCCAATATAGCCTCAAGGGTGAGCAGAACCGCCTCCATTGCCATGAGCAATGTATTTTCTCCTATGTTAATTGCTATGGGTGAATACGGAGGATTTATCATCCATCTGAAAGAAAACAGGGGCCTGCGGAATGGTGTTTACATCTACAATGGCATTCTAACCAAAAGACAAATCGGAGATCGCTTTGGAATGTCTTCCAGGGATATAGATCTGCTTATGGCAGCTTTTTAATTCACTTCTTTTTAGACCTTACCCTCATAATAAAATTTTTTTTCTCAGCGTTATAAAAACGAAACAAATGTCTTTTTATATAAAATTAAATGCCATATTTTTGGCAGGTGTGATTATAATCTTTACTTAAAATTTTTAAATATTATGGACCTTAAAAAATCATCAAAAGTTGATCTGGAAAAAAGAAAAGGCTTGTTTTTTGAGCTCGGTTTTATTGTAGCGCTTGGTCTGGTGTTGCTCGCCTTTGAGTGGACAAGCAAGCCCAAGCAGGTACATGGTTTCCAACAGGAAGAAGATTCTAAAGTTGTTCAGGAAAATGTACCTATAACCCGCCAGGAACAGCAAAAAGAGCCCCCGCCTCCCCCCCCGCAAGCTACAGAGGTGCTTAACATTGTTGATGACGATGTGGAAATTGAGGATGAGCTTCGGCTTGAACAGACTGAGGCAGATGAGGATACGGAAGTTTCAATAGATGCCTTTGCAGAGGAAGAAGAAGAGGAGGAAGAAGAAAAGAAGGTTTTTGTTGTGGTTGAAGACATGCCAGAGTTTAAAGGCGGAGGCATCAATGCCTTCAGACAATACGTTCAGAAGAACCTTAAGTACCCGACGGTTGCGGCAGAAAATGGCATCGAAGGAACTGTATTTGTTAAATTTGTGGTGGATACCGATGGGGGTATCTCAAATGTTGCAGTGATGAGGGGAGTGGACCCTTCACTTAATGGAGAAGCCATGCGGGTTATAAGGAATGCCCCCAAATGGGAACCCGGTCAGCAGCGTGGCAAAGCAGTAAGGGTACAGTTTACCATTCCCATTGTATTTAAATTGCAATAATTTTTAAGGCAGTCCTTTTGAGAAGTCGGGGAGGTTTTTTTCCGGATTGTTAACTTATTCTTCGGGGAGGTTCCAGCTTCAATAAGAAAAGAAAATGTGGCTTTGTTATATAAATAGATTTATGTAGTTTTGAGGCGGACATAAATTCTAATGATATGGAACGCAAAAAGTCGAAAAAAGCTGATTTAGAAAGCAAGAAGAGCCTTTTTTTTGAATTGGGCTTGGTTATTGCTGTGGGTTTGGTTTTACTGGCATTTGAATGGACGACCAGACCTGAAGAAACAGAAGGTTTAGAGGAAACAGAAGAAGAAGATGTTGTACAGGAGGAAGTACCTGTAACTCAACAAGAAGAGAAGAAAGAACCCCCTCCACCACCCTCCTCATCAGAGGAACTGAACATTGTTGATGACGATGTGGAAATTGAGGATGAGCTTCGGCTTGAACAATCCGAAGCGGATGAGAATACCGAAGTTTCTGTTGACGCCTTTGCAGAGGAAGAAGAAGAGGAGGAAGAGGAACAGCAGACTTTTGTTGTAGTTGAAAACATGCCTGAGTTTGAAGGCGGAGGTATCAACGCATTCAGGGAATACGTGCAGAAAAACATTGAATACCCGACGACTGCATCAGAAAACGGTATTGAGGGCAGCGTATTTGTCAGGTTTGTGGTGGATACCGATGGAAGTGTCACGGATGTTGAAGTCATGAGAGGTGTGGACCCCTCTCTCGATGAGGAAGCCATGCGGGTTATCAGGGATGCCCCTGAATGGGTACCCGGTGAGCAAAGAGGTGAAAAGGTTAGGGTGCAGTTTACCATTCCAATTGTATTTAAGTTGGAGTAAGCTAAGCCTAAAGAAAATTTTAAAAAAGAGGCTGTCCGGTTATAGGCAGCCTCTTTTTTAAGATATTATAATTACTTGATGGTATACTTTCTTTGTCTTACCTCCTCTTGAA
>JBKGZA010000009.1:0-36487 GCA_046545815.1 Bacteroidales bacterium | reverse complement strand
AGTAGGGACGCACGGCCGTGCGTCCCTACACATTTAAATTCTTAACCCAGCCTCCGCCAATAATAAAAAACCCCGGAGAGATCCCCGGGGCATAGCAATCTATAGTATGATGTTCCACGTGGAACATTGTCGGTTTACTCTTTGACAAGCTTGATGTTATCCCTTTCGTATTCGCCGGTTAATATGCTGGTGTAAAGTCCTTCATCATTAACCACCTCTAAGGATTTATCATACTGGCTGTCGTCTTCCAGGTTGGCCTTGATTTTGCCACGCTGGTAATAATAACGACCGGCGATCTCTTCTTCGAGCAATTGCTTGATGGATGATTTAAATCGTTCCAGATCCTTTTCCTCGTTGGTTGTCAGTTTTTCTTTTAATTCATTCAATTCGGACTTGGATTGATCATAGTATTTTTCCTTTTTGGCGGTTTCGATCAGGTCGCTCAGCTTTTCCTGGCTTCGGGTGGTATAGTCCCATGATTTTTCCATGACGAAGTCTTGAAAGTTTGAATAAGTCGATTCATTGACCTCATATTGATCTACCGGCGGTATGGTATCATGCTCCACGCTAAAGTGGGTGGCAAAATCAAAGATCAGGTTATTGCCAAGCAAACTGGCTTCAATTTTGCTTAGCTCCCGGGGTTCAACAAATATGTCGGGGCGGATACCTCCACCGTCATATACCTTTCTTCCATTATTGGTTGTAAATTCCTTGATCAGGGAGTCCGGAATCTCTCCCACGCTTCCATCCTCATTGCGGGTGGAATAATCTTTTGCCTGAATGCTGCGGCCACTAGGAATATAATATTTGGCCGTGGTTACTTTAAGTTTGGAATTGTAGCTGAGGGACCTTGTGGTTTGAACCAGGCCCTTACCAAAGGTCCGCTGGCCGATAACCACGCCACGGTCGTAATCCTGGATGGCGCCTGCTACAATTTCCGAAGCCGATGCTGAAATCCGGTTGACTAATACAGTCAGGCGTATGTTGGTGTCCAGAGGCCGATTTTGCGTGGTGTAAGTCTCATTCCATTTTTTTATCTTTCCCTTGGTGCTGACAATCTCCTTCCCTTTTGGTATGAATATGTTGGCCACGTTAACTGCTTCCATTAGCAATCCGCCGGGATTGTTCCTTAAATCCAAAACCATCCCGTTTAGATCGTGTTGTTCGTTCAAAGATTTATAGGCATCTTTTACTTCCTGCCCGGCATTTTTGGTGAATTTTGAGATACGAATGTAGCCTATTCCTTTTTTTTCATCAGCCATTCCCTGATAGGCTACGCTGTTGATATGGAGATCATCCCTTACTACTTCTTTTACAATCGGTTCCTCATGGGCCACGCGATCAATGGTTATTTTTACCTTGGTTTCGGGAATGCCTTTCAGCTCATCGCTTACTTTCTCCAATTCCCAGCCTTTAATTGATTCACCGTTGATTTTTCGGATGACATCTCCGGTTTTCAGCCCGGCCTTGTCAGCGGGAAAATCTTTGTAGGGTTGGGAAATCACTGCAAAATCCCCTTCCTCCCTGATCATTGCACCGATACCTCCATAATCACCGGTAGTCATAAACTTAAAATCTTCCATATCCTTTTCCGGAATGTATTTGGTATAAGGGTCCAAACTTTCAAGCATGGCCTCGATGCTTGTTTCAATCAGTTCTTCCGGGTTCGTTTCTTCCACATAGAATATGTTCAGTTCCCTGAACAGAGAATGATAAATATCCAGGCTTTTAGAAATTTTGAAATCATCTTTGTCACTGAAACTGAATAATACAACAGCCCCAACCAAGATGAGGCCGACAATCCATTTTGTCTTTCCAATCGTTTTCATTATACTATAGTTTTTTGATTCCAACAAATAAAACACCAATTAAAAGGCGTTAGTATGAATTGCAGACAAATTTAATCTGCTATACTTATAAAAACAACAAAATGTCTATTCTGTTTTTCTTACAATATGCTTTTTTAACATTTCAAATGAGTTTATCATCCCCTCTTCAATCGTGCTATAATCCAGTTCCTTTTTAGGAGCAAAGATGATCAGAAGGTACAGGGTGAGTGGAAAATTTTTCATCTCCTGTTTAAAAGGCTCTTTGTTCAGCCGGAATGCTTCTTTGGTCCTTCTCCGGATCACATTTCTTTTAACCGCTTTTTTGAATTTCTTTTTGGGAACACTGAAGGCAGCCTGTATGCGGAAAGGTGAATTTTCTTCATTCCGGTCAACGCACCAGAGTACCCTAAAAGGATAGGAGAAAAAGGTGTTCCCTTCTTTCGCCAGATAAGAAATTTTTTTTTGGCTCGCCAGACGTTCATGTTTCTTCATTGTGCTCATAGAGGAAAAGTGTTATGCCCGGAATCGCTGCTGAACTGCAAGAATTTTTGAGTTATAATAAAAAAGGTTACCCTTTCAAAAGTAACCTTTTATTAATTATTATCTGCTGATTGATTGGTTATTCTCCATTCTCCAGAAACTGTTCAATGGCCATGGTCATCGAAGGGGCTTTGGACGTAGGAGCTTTCAGATCAATTCTTAATCCTGCATCTTTGCATGCTTTGGCTGTTTTCGTTCCGAAAGCCGCTATTTTCGTATGATTCTGATTAAACTGGGGGAAATTTTCCATCAGGGATTTTATGCCTGATGGACTGTAAAAAACCAGCATGTCATAATTTACACTCGATAAATCGGTGAGATCAGAACATACCGTTTTGTAAAATATGGCCTTGGTATATTTGATTTTGTTTTTATCCAGCTTACGGGGAATATCTTCTTTATGGCTGTCAGAAAGCGGCACCAGAAATTTTTCCTTTTTGTGTTTTTTTATGATGGTTAATAAGTCATTGAAGTCGCCGTTGCCATAAAAGATTTTTCTTTTTCTGTATACGATATATTTTTGAAGATAAAAAGCAGTGGCTTCACTGGTACAAAAATATTTCATGGAATCAGGCACATTAACCCTCAGTTCATCGCAGATTCTGAAAAAATGATCAATAGCTGTTCTGCTCTTAAAGATGATGGCTGTATGATCAAGTATATTTACACGCGATTTCCGGAATTCCTTGGATGAGATCCCCTTTACATGAATAAAAGGCCGAAAATCAACCTGCAGTCCATGTTTTTCCGCAAGATCGAAATAAGGGGATTTGCTGTTTTCCGGTTTTGGCTGAGATACGAGGATTTTCTGAATTTTCATGCACAGTTCAAATTTATTTGTTACCGGACTAAAGGGCAATTTGTTTTACATTATAATCCTCTGATAAATACTTTGTAAAGTATTAAAAGAGGTAAAAATTCGAGAGCACAAAGATACAAAATCAAATAAAATATTGAAACATTTTTCTTAATAAAAATGAGTAGACCCCTCAAAATATGAGTAAAATATAGGAAACCAAAAATTACCATTCCAAAAACCATAATGAGAGGCTTATATTCCGGGGAGATATACTGAAGCACTATGATTACGGGAAATAAAGACACCCCAAGGATTTTTCTGTACAAATTGTAGTTGTGAAAATATTCCTGGAAACTTTTTTGTCTGAGGAATACAATACCGATGAATCCTGTACTCAGATAATTCCATATGTGCCATGCAAGAAAAAAAGTGGAAAATACAAGAAACTGGGCGAGGGGATTCAAAGAAGGAATTGAAACCTCATAATAATTCATGCATTGAAAAAGGAAGGTGCCGGCAGTAAGAAAGAAGGTGAGATTTAGCAAAAAAGATGCCCGGATTGTAAGGGAATTTTGCCCGTAATACAATGACGACGCATAATTATAAGAGTGAAAGCTTTTCATCAGAGATACAAAATATCTGAAAAAGAAAAGCCTCGTCCAACCGATTAACAGAAAGGTGGCGATCAGGATGTAAGTGACCCAGTCGTAATCTCCATTATGAGTTCTGGGAATGGGCAATTCCTTTATTTGTTCTGTTTTGGTTTTTTCGGTTGCGGATAAGGATTTTTTTGCAGGCTTGTAAACAGCTTGGATTTGTTGGCTGTCAGCAGGCTTCACGAAAGGGATGTTATAAAGGAAATTGTGATAAGCCGGATCAGAGTATAGCTGACTGGATATAGGCAATTCTGTTACACCGAACATGCTGTATAAATCGGAAAGGGTGTCCGGGGTTTCCCTGGAAACCGGCGGCTGTTGCTGCGCTTGCCTTTGCTGCGAAATTTCTGTTTCTTTCACACTGTCTTCTTCAGTTACCAGTGAATCAATCGTTGTGGAGTCAGGAGAAACGGTTTGCTCTGCTTCCATCGTGGCTTCACTGGTGTCTTGCTGCTCCAGGGTATCTCCGGTTTCTTCAGGCGGGGCCTGAAACGTGGTGTCCTGTTGAATGCCAATGCTGTCGGTACGGGTGGTATCGGTTTGCAGGGTGTCTTCTGTCGGTTCCTGATATATATCCGCGTAAGCCTCGAAAAAATGAATGGTTTTATTTAGCTCTTTGGGCATGAGGTTTTGTTGTATTTTATTCTGTGCAAAGATAAAAGATGATTTTCAATAATGAAAGAACAAACCTGTATGCATGAAGGATATCGGGAAATTTTTTTTGCCCTTTTCTCTTCATTGAATAAGGAAATCCCGGGCTGAAGAAAAATTTTGTATCAACATGTAACTATTTCCTATGGTAAGGCGTCGTATGAAATATAAGATCGATATTAAACCAATGACAACAGAGGAGTTTAATAAATGCGTGGATGATTTTTCCGATGGTATCTACCGATTTATATTGAAAAATACAGGAGATGAGGAAAAAGCCAGGGATATCGTTCAGGATACCTTTGAAAAATTATGGGTTCGTGCAGAAGACGTGTCCTATGAGAAGGTCAAATCCTATTTGTTTACTGCTGCTTATCATATGATGATCGATCGGATCAGAAAAGAGAAAAGAATGACAGACTTTAATGAGGCCGATTTTAGTGCATATTCCTATACCTGTGAGTACAAAGGGCTGAATGAAATATTGGAACAGGCTCTGCAGCGACTGCCTGAAATTCAACGCTCAGTTCTACTACTCAGGGATTATGAAGGCTATTCTTATCAGGAGATTGGTACAATAACCGGATTAAATGAATCTCAGGTAAAAGTTTACATATACAGAGGCCGGCTTGCGATGAAGCAATTTATAGGAAGTTTGGAGGCTGTTTTATAAACAGTGGCATTATGGAAAATTTGAGCAGAGATAACTACGAAGCATATTTTATGGATTACCTGGATGGGAAGTTGGATTCCTACCAGGAGAATGATCTTATGGTATTTTTAAGAGACAATCCCGATCTGAAAGAAGAATTGGAGATGTTTAAAAACGTTCCGCCTGTTAAAGGGGAAGATGTTTCCTTAAGAAATAAAAATACGCTGAAAAAACAACGCACCCTTTCCGATCCGGACTATACCATTTTTGATGAATTGTGCCTCGCCAATCTGGAAGGAAATCTTTCTGCAAAACAGAAGAAAGAATTCAATCAGCTGATAAAGGCATTTCCTGAGAAGAAAAAGGAATATGAACTGTATGAGAAAACTTTACTGAAACCTGACAGAGCCATCAGGTATACTGATAAATTCCGGCTGAAAAAGAGAAGACTACTGTTTCTTCACAAAAATGTTGTTTACTGGTATGTTGCCATGGCTGCTTCATTTTTATTGCTTGTCGGTTTGTACTTTTTCTTTTCAGAGCAGGAGGATATACCTTATAATGATAAATTAGATAATCAATCACAGATTGTTGACGATAAAAGCAATAAAAATTTTTATCTACCTCCTTTTGAACCGGATGTTGCAGATAAAGCTTTGAGTTTAAACCATTCTTCTATAGAATATAAAGAACTCTCATCTCAAATAAAGGTAGAGGAAAAACTTTCCATTTCTCATTCGGTAAGTAAACCCGTCAGAGAAGAGGCCCCCGAACCCATACAAACAAGATACAGCATACGGATTTCAGAGAACCCCGTTCATGCCGGCCTCGTTGAACCTTTCGATGTCAACAGGGATTTTAATTTTGAAAACCCACACTTTAACAATTTTGATAAAGTGGGCCGTTTTCTGTCCAGTACACTGAAGCAACCCATTAGAAATACCTCTGCCAACAGGAATTTTAGTTTGTGGAATATTGCAGGCCTTAGCCTTGAAGGCATCAGCAAGCTTACCGGCAAAGAAATAATGCTTGAAAAACATTATAACGGGAAAGGCGAACTGGAAAGACTGGCTTTACAAACGGAATCTTTCAAGGTTTCCACAAGCTTAAAAAAATGATGCGATAGCCTGTAACAAATTTCAGGGCTAGCCGTCTTACCAATGAACATTCAAATCAAATTGTAATCTTTAAAAAATTAATGAAGCATGAAAAACATATTTATCACTACCGTGTTAACCTTATGTATTTCTTTGTATAATATGGGTCAGTTATCAGCAAAAGAGAACAATAGTTCTGTTAATAATTTTGGAACCTATGTTTTTGCTCAGGAAGATACCTTGGAGCCAGGAAAACAAGAAGATACCACCTACATTAAGTTTAAGGGGAAAAATATCCGCATCACGGAAGACGAAAAAGGAACCAGCATCGAGGTGAAGAAAGAGGAACAAGGATGGGATTTTGAGGAGGAAGAACGGGAGCATCACTGGAGTGACAGAAGTGACAATGGCCCTGATTTAGACTGGGATTTTGGAGAAGATAAAGGTTTTGATGTCCATTGGTCTGGTTTTGAAATTGGTCTGAACAACTATCTAAACAAAAATTTTTCTATGTCCCTTTCGGAAGAGAACAGCTATATGGATCTGAATACAGGAAAGAGCTGGAACGTTAACCTTAATTTCATTGAATATGATCTGGCCCTGATTGGAGAAGGCTTTGGTGTAGGAACAGGTATGGGCATAGAGTTCAATGATTATCGCTTTGATAACCGGCTGCCCATTAAGAAAAATGATGGCTCCGTCATAGTGGACTCAACTTATGTCAATCGGGGGTACAACCGTGAAAAAGCCAAGCTGACCACCACTTACATCACCGTGCCTGTGATTTTTGAATACCAGGCACGCGTAGGGGATCACAACAAGTTGTTTTTTTCAGCAGGTGTGATTGGAGGAATGAAGCTGGGCTCCCATACCAAGGTGATATATAAAGACGATGGAGATAAGAATAAGGATAAAAACCGGAATGATTTTTTCCTTTCTCCTTTTCGATATGGCTATACGGTAAGAGCCGGTTACGGGTTTCTGAAAATTTTTGCCAATTATTATGAAACAACCCTTTTCGAAAAAGATAAGGGGCCGCAATTGCATCCGTTTACGATAGGATTTATGCTCAGTTTATGAGAAATAACTGTTGATCTGTTTATCTTTACCTCCGTTTGCTCATACAGCGGAGGTTTTTTAGCCTGCATTATAAAAACCGGCTTTTTGCAAAAAATAATGAAGCGAAAAGTCAGTTTTTTCAATAGCATCACAAAAAATTTCATAGCGGGCGTTTGTGGTAATACCAAATAATCAAAGAAAATTGCGGCATGGTTATTTGGTTTTTATTATTTTTACATAACTGTAGAAATTTAAACATCGTTTATGAGACTTTTATTAATAAGCAATTCTACCAATGCGGGAGAAGCCTATCTGGAACATGCTACAGATAACCTGAAATTTTTTTTGGGAGACCAGATTAAAAAAGTGTTGTTTATTCCTTATGCTGCGGTGAGCTTTTCATTTGATGAGTATCATAAGAAGGTTCAGAAGAAATTTGATGAATTCGGAGTAAAGGTGAATTCACTTCATAACTATCCCCTGAAGGAAAAAAAGAATGCTATGGAAGAAGCCGAAGCTGTTGTGGTAGGTGGAGGCAATACCTTTCATCTGTTGAAATACCTGCAGCAGGAAGATTTGGTTGAGTTAATCCGTTATGTAGTACTGGATGGCACCCCTTACATTGGATGGAGTGCAGGCGCCAATGTAGCATGTCCCACTCTGTGCACCACCAATGATATGCCGATAACCGAACCCGACTCTTTTCATTCGTTGAACCTGGTCCGGTTTCAGATCAACCCCCACTATCTGGATGCCCATCCTGAAGGCCATGCCGGAGAAACGAGGGAAATGCGCATCAAAGAATTTCTGGTGGCCAATCCCTATGTTTACACCGTAGGCTTGAGGGAAGGCAGCAAGTTGTTTATAGAAGAGGGGGAGATTAAATTATTGGGAGATAAAAATGCACGGGTGTTTAAAAATGGCGAAGAGCCTGTTGAGCTTGCTCCCGGCGATGATTTTGATTTTTTATTTGAATAAAATTTGTTTTTCAGAGTTTTAACCCGAATAATTCAAGAATTATTCCTGTCTCCGACAGCGACTAAGGTTCGCTAAAATTTTTTTCAAAAATTTAAGTTCACCTAAGTCGGGGTTAACCTGCATTTTATTCATATTTATAAAAATTTATGAATAATGCAGGTTAAACTGATAGATGAACTGAACATTTATGAAAAGGTGAACAAATTGTTATAATCTTAAAAAGTTTGTTATATGGATTTGATGAAAAGCTGGATGCTCGGTATTTTTATATTGATGCTGCCCCTGGCTTTATCCGCTCAGAATATTCAGGAAAAAGAGGTTGAAGATTTCGATCAGATCAGGGTTTTTGGTAAAGTTTCGGTTTTGATGGTTCCCGGCACCGAAAATAAAGTGCACATCGAAAGTAAGGAAGTGAGCCTGGATAAGATCACCACAGAGGTGGAAGATGATGAGCTGAACATAAAAATGACCAGTAAACTGCTCAAGAAAAATAGACCGGATGTGTTTGTCCGGGTAACTTTTAAAGGTCTGAAAGGTATAACCACCCTTGCAGATGCAAAGGTAGAGTTTGAAAAGCCCATCATCCAAAAGACTTTAAATATTAAAGCCACATCCGGATCTTACCTCATTCTTTCGCTCAACACCAAAGAACTTGATTTAAGGGCCTATGAAGGGGCTACTGTTGAATTAGAAGGCAAAACCGAGGCATTGGTTGCAAAAGTTAATACCGGTGGATTACTTACCGGTACCGATTTGGTTTGCCAGAAGGCGGAAATTAAGCTCAATGCCGGAGGAAAAGGAGAATTAACGGTTGAAAAGGAGCTTAAGGCCAATGTCAATACCGGCTCGGATTTTAGCTATTATGGAACACCTGAGAAGAAGGAGGTGAAAACCATATTGGGAGGAACTGTATCCGCCTGGGATGAAGAAGAATAGATGTTCCCGGCATAATCAGGGCCTTATTGTGTTTGGGCTTCCGAGGCATCTACCACTTTATAAAGTTTATCCCGGGGCCGTACCTGCCGGGAGAGTGGAATGGAGCATTTGATTTTTCGTGTGGATGTGTATGCATTTTTATCGTCCACTCGGATTTCACTCACTGTAGATTGTATGACACCGGTAGTTGGGCCAATGATCATTATATCGTCGTTTACTTCTACGTTGTTGGCTTCCGGAAGCAGTTCCGCTATCTTTATTTTCTTATAATAGTTGGTAATCCTGCCTACATAAATTTTTCGTCTGGTAGCCTGGGAACCATACCGGTGGCTCCATTCTCCCAGCTTTTGGCCCAGGTAATAGCCGTTCCAGAATCCCCGGTTGAAAACAGTAGCCAGACGGGACCGCCATTTTTTGATTTTTTCTTCCGTATAGCTTCCTTCAAAGTAAGCATCCACAGCTTCACGATAACATTCCGTAACGGTTTTTACATACTCGGGACTCCTGGCCCGGCCTTCTATTTTTAAAACCTGTACCCCGGCATCCAGTATTTTATTCAAAAATCCTATTGTAGCGAGGTCTTTAGGAGACATGATGTATTCGTTGTCTATTTCCAGTTCCCGTTGGCTTTCCTTATCTTTAACGATATAGGATCTTCTGCAAATTTGAAGGCATTTGCCCCGGTTGGCAGAGTGGTTTTTCTGGTGTAAACTAAGGTAACATTTGCCGGAAATGGCCATACAAAGCGCCCCGTGAATGAAAAGCTCAAGTCGGACAGGTTTCCCTGAAGGTCCGCTGATATTTTTTTCCTCTATGGCTTGCGCAATTTCCTTTATCTGTTCAAGATTAAGCTCTCTGGCCAGTACAATAACATCTGCAAATTGTGCAAAAAATTTCAGGCTTTCTGTATTGCTTATATTGAGTTGGGTGGAAATATGAACCTCCATACCCGCAGACCGTGCATACCGTATGGCTGCCATATCGCTGGCTATGACTGCCGTAATGCCGCTTTCACTCGCTGCATCAGTTATGCTGCGCATCTCTTCCAGATCTTCGTTATAAAGCACCGTATTTAGGGTAAGGTATGTTTTGATACCATGCCTCCGGCAATGCTCTGTAATGGTCTGCATATCCCGGAGTGTGAAATTGGAAGAGGATTTGGACCGCATATTCAGATTTTCCATACCGAAATATACAGAACCGGCACCCGCCTGGATGGCAGCCTGCAGGGATTCATAGGATCCGACAGGTGACATGATTTCTATGTCTTCTCGACTCATTTTACGCTTTATTGAAAATAATTTTTGCAAAATTAACCAATTCTTAACTGATGCCCGGGATTCAATTTTGAACAGCAGGGCAAAAACCAGATTTTAAAGATAGAGGAGGTTTCCCGTTATTTATATTTTTTCATTCCTGTTTTTTTTAAAATGGTCTAAAAGCAATTGCATCAAATAAATAATTTTTATAAATTGGCCAAAAAATAACAATCATGACATACTCCAATCGCATAATTGAAATTACCGGCTACATTAAAAAGCGGGAAACTTTGGCTACCCTGAGTGGCAATATTGTTCACAATACCTGCGTATTGGAAAGCTCCACACCATTCCCGGGCTATCACGGCAAGAATATGCCTGATGAATCAGAACCCCGCTCGATCTTTTTTCTCATTACAAACCAGTTTTCATTTGAAGATATTGCCAGGATAACCAGGAATATTGGCAGAAATTGCAGGTACGATTTTAATGCTTCCATCGGTTCTGTCTATATTCAGCCATACACTTATCATTGTATACGTATAAAGTTCCTGAAAAGCTTTTCATTGCTTCCCGATCTACAGGAGTTGTTCATTCAGGAGGGAGTTAAGTTTTTAAAATATAAAGCCATCAACGAAAAAGCCATTATCGTGGTAAATAAAAATTTTTTGGTTGAAGAGCAGGAAGAAGGAATATATCTGGATCTGGAAAATAAATCAAAGTATTACATTGAGCTGCCCGAAATGCTGGATTGGGATACATTCAGCCAATTTACATTCCATATAAAAAACAACCTCCTTGACAACAATTTTGATGCTGCCCTGGGGGTGTTTTACCGTATAAACGGGATCGTTGATATGATTCGTGTTTATGACCGTGATCATAGCATTGAAAAGATGAGGGTATTGAAATCCAGATATGAAGAGGAAGTTCGAAAATCTTATAAGTGAATCTCCGCCACGGTTAAGCAATTGCTTGTTTTATTAAATCCTTTCCCAATCTGCTGTACCATTTTGGTATGGTTTTCGTTTAAGTATTCAGTAAGTTTGTGGCTGTGTGAATTAACGACACAATTATGAGGATTGTTTTGTCAGTTTTATCAGGATTGTTTTTTTCCATTTTTGTAGTCATTGTGGTGTCTTTCATCATTTCATTTGTCTATGAAGACGAAGTATCTGAGATTTTCCTGAAAGAGCTTAACCGGCGTGTGGAAGAAGACATAAGTGCCGGAGATGTGAATTTGTCCCTTCTGAAGAAGTTTCCCAATGCTGTGGTGGAATTGAAATCTTTTGAACTTTATTCATTATCAGATGAGGAAGAAGGCAAGGACGGATCGATCAGCTTTTCAGCGGAGGAGATCTATTTTCAGTTTGATGTGGTCGATCTTTTTACAGGAAAATATAAGCTGGATAAGATACATGTCAATCAATCCCAGTTGAATATCACCTCGGGTAAAAAACCTACCCGGATGAAGTTCAGGAAGGAACCTTCTGATAAGGTTACCCTGACAATCAATAAACTTGTATTTAACAATTTGTATTACTCTATCTTAAATGCAGATCGTAGTTTTGCCCTGGAAGGTCATGCTCCAAAGACTGTTTTAAGTGGAGATTTCAGCTCGGCTAAATTCGATTTAATGTTAGATTCTAGGTTGTTTGTGGATAATTTGACAATGGATGACTTTTCATATATGGAGCAAAAAAATGTAAAGCTCTCTCTCAGCCTTCTCGTGAATCCGGACAGGTATGCAGTGAAGTCCGGGAAAATTTATTATGAGGATTTACCTTTCAGGGCAGAGGGTTCTTTTAACAAAAAAACGCAGGTTTTGGATCTCAGCCTCAAAGGCAACAATCTCGATGTGAAGAATACCCGTTTGTATCTTCCATGGCAAATAAGGGAAAAGTTGGAAGCACTCCCGGTAAATGAAGGGAAGCTTGATTTTTATGCCCGGCTTAACGGCCCGGTTAAAAACGGCCGGCCCGAATTTAAGGCTGATTTTAATTTGAGCCGGGGGGAAATGCTTTTGAATAATAAAGAACAACCCCTGAGATTGAAAAATATTTCTGTCAAAGGCTACCTCTCCAACGGACGCTACAATTCACCTGAATCATCTTTGCTGACTTTGAACGATCTGCACGCTGAGTGGAATGAAAGTGAACTAAACTGTAACCTGGAAATTGCTGATTTTAAGCATCCCCAGCTTTCTGTTGAAGGTTCTGCCCTGCTTAACCTGGTAAATTCTTCTGATTATTTCACAAATACTGCATTGGAGAACTCCGGCGGAACAGTTTATCTTAATTATGAACTGAATGATGATATGGAAGATATGGACCAGCCGGCACATCTTATCCGTTCCGGGAGATTGACCGGTGATGCTACCTTTAATGATTTTACCATGAACAAGGATCGGTTCAATATTGCTTTGGAAAGCGGTTTCGCTTACCTGGACAGAGATCTGTACCTGGATAGCCTTCAAGCCTCATTCAACGGTAATAATATGGTAATTAACGGAACCATTCATGAGATTTATGAAAATCTTACCGATACTTCAAAACCTTATCGTTTTGATCTGTCCATGGAGAGTAAGGCCATCAACATGGATCGTTTTTTTGTAAAAAGAAGCCATCCTGATGATTCTTTGCTGAATTTTCAGTTTCCCCGCAAAATGGATGGAAATATAGATTTCACAGCCGGATGGTTTCAGTGGAATCGCTTCAACGCCTCAAAGATGAGAGGCAGAGTCGCTATTTCCGAGGGACTTATTGAAATGAACCGGCTCCGTTTTAAAGCTTTCCAGGGGCAAACCTATGCCGATGCCACTTTTAAAGACACTGGGAAAGATTCTTATTATCTGCTTGATTCCCGGCTTTATATGGATAATATAAATATTCACAATGTATTCAACACGTTCAGAGACTTTGGACAAGATTATATTACCAGGGAAAATATAAACGGATTTATCAATGGTGAAGTAAAACTTGAATCAGAATTGGATAAACATTTGAAGTTTAATAAAAATAGTTTATATATTTTAAGTGATTTCGAAATTAATGATGGTGAACTAATAGATTTTGAGCCTTTAATACAGATGTCTAATTTTGTGAACCTCTCTGAAATCAAACACGTTACTTTTTCTCAATTATCCAATGAGATTACCATAGAAGATCGTACCATATATATCCCGGAGATGGACATCCATTCTTCAGCCTTTGACATTTCCGTTTCAGGATACCATTCTTTTGATAATGATTTTTCTTATCAGGTAAACTTGCTTTTATCCCAGGTGCTTTCCAAAAGGGCCCGGCAGCAGAATGATTTTCGGACGGAGTTCGGAAACATTCAGGATGATGAGGTGGGACGCACAAAACTTTTCCTGAAAATTCACGGAACACCTGAAAAATATGCAATACAGTATGATAAGGAAGGCGTGAAAAATAAGATCAGGGAGGATCTCAAAAAAGAAAAGAAAGAATTAAAAGCCATACTCAATGAAGAATTTGGCTGGTTCAGCAAAGATTCGGTGATGCATTCGAAAGAAAGCAATGATGAGGGGGGAGGGTTTGGTATAAGCTGGGAAGAGGATTCAGGTGATAACCCGGAAAGGGAAAACCAAGGCGGGGAGCCCTCCAACCAATCAGAAGAAGAGTTTGTTATTGAATGGGAGGAGGATACTATAAAGTGATGCCTTTTTTCAAAAAACTGAATATCCCTTTATGAACATCTATCACCAGAAACAAAGATGGAAGATTTATTTATTGATTGCCGCAATAACCATTGTCGTGGCCTCTTTTAGGTTTACCAGTGATCTCACGGAAAAACTTGCCAAAGAAGAACGTAAAAAGGTAGAATTATGGGCCAAAGGTATGAAAGAACTTACCAGCGGCAGAGAGATCGACAAAGATTATAGTTTTATTCTGGAAGTAATTAAAAACAATGAAACCGTTCCCATGATTCTGACGAATGAAGATGAAAAGGTCATATCCACACGGAATGTTGATCTGCCTGATAAAAATAAGGATTCAGCAATGAATCGGTTAATAGGTGAGATGAAAAGCGACCATGAGCCTATTGAGGTGAAGTTACCTGAAGGCAAACAATATATTTTCTATAAGGATTCAACATTACTTACCCGTCTTTCTTATTTTCCACTGATCCAGCTTGGCGTGGTGGCTCTGTTTCTTTTAATTTCCTATTATGCTTTTAGTACTTCCAAAAAGTCAGAGCAGAATAAGGTCTGGGTTGGAATGTCCAAGGAAACAGCCCATCAGCTTGGAACGCCAACAAGCAGCTTGCTGGCCAACCTTGAGCTTTTAAAAATGGAAAATATGGAAAACCAGGCCATTGTTCAGGAGATTGAAAAAGACATCAACCGCTTGAAAAAAATTACGGAGAGGTTTTCCAAGATCGGTTCCAAACCTTCACTTAGATCGGAAAATATTCCCACGATACTTATAAATGCAGTCAATTATATAAAATATCGGGTTTCTCGACGGGTTGAGTTTTCTTTAAATTTTGATCGCTACAGTGAAATATATGTCCCTTTAAACAAAGCATTGTTCGAATGGGTAGTGGAGAATCTTTTCAAAAATTCCATTGACAGTATGAATGGAGAAGGGAAGATCCGTCTTACCCTTCATGAAAAGGACAATTGGTTGTATATCGACATCACCGATAATGGGAAAGGCATTCCCAAATCAAAACATAAAACAATTTTTCAACCCGGATATACCTCTAAAAGAAGGGGATGGGGTTTGGGATTATCATTGGCCAAACGCATTGTCGAGCAATATCATAATGGCAAAATTTTTGTCTATCATTCTGAACCCGATGAAGGAACTACCATGCGTATCGCACTCCGAAGATAGCCTGCCCACGGGCACAAAATAATACATTTGAAATAATGCATCTGTTCTGACTGGTCGTAGATGGAATAATATTGAATTTTCAAAAGCCTCACACCTGTATGCCAAGAATGGTTATATCGTCAATTTGCTGGTATTTATCCATCAGCCAATCTTCCATGGTATTTTCCAGTATCTTTTTTTGTTCCTCCATCTTCATTTTGTGATTTTTCAATAACATTCTTTTGAAAGGCACAAGCTTGAATTTTTTGCCCTTTGGTCCTCCGAACTGGTCAATATAGCCGTCGGTATACAGGTAAAACTGATCACCTTTCGCATAGGTTGATTCAAGGAGGGAGAAAGGATACATTTTATAATGAAAGGAGATGGGCATGCGGTCGCCTTTGAATTCATAAATTTCTGATTCTTCCTTATGAGCCAGGTTGGGGATGTAACACAGGGAATTGTTTGCTCCGGCAAATTTCATCTTCTGTGATTTTTTGTCCAGCTGGATTACCGCCATATCCATACCATCTCTGGCCTCGTACATCTTGCCTCTCTGATGCAGTGCCCTGATGATGGAGTCACGAAGGCCGTTCAGTATCTTATCTGGTTCTGTTATATTTTCCTTGTTGACAATTTCGTTGAGAAAACTTGTACCCAGCATGGTCATGAAGGCTCCGGGAACTCCGTGGCCCGTGCAGTCTGCTACAGCCAGAATCAATTTTTCATCTTTCCAGGATGCCCAGTAGAAATCTCCACTTACATGCTCCCTGGGTCTGAATACGATAAAACGGTCTTTGACATGGGGATGTATGATTTCATCATGGTTGATGAGGGCCTCCTGAATCTTTTGTGCATAAATGAGGCTGTCCATCAAATCTTTGTGTACCTCTTCCAAAGATCCTACCTGATTTTCTATCTGCTCGCTCTTTTTGGTGATTTCTTCATTTTTCTGCTGAATTTTTTGGTGCGCAACCTGAAGGTGCTCGTAGGCTTCGGATAATTTTCGGCTGTTGGAAAAATATTGCAGTATAAAATCGGTGGCCCAGCCATTGAAGATGCTGAAAAATAAAAGGAAGAGGGTGGTCAGTAGCCCGATCATGATGAATTCGTCCTGCACCAGATAAAGAGTTGCATTCAGCAACATGGTGATGAGGGCGCTGTATCCTATAATGGCCCGGCTTAGTCTTAATACGCTTACTGAATTGATTATGGCAAGGAAAAGTGAGGCGGTGAGCGTAAATTCAAGTTTGGTGACCGGGAGTACCGGGTTACTGGAATTTACTACCGGCAGTACGATCAGAAAAACAATGAGGAGATCGAGGCTTACAGTCAGATATTTGATCCATTCATGGTACTGATCACTTTTGGTTTTTTTATGCAGTATGATGATAAGCGGGAGCAACAGGACAAAGGCGCATATTCCTTTGTAGCCCTCTACGGAACTGATGAGTGTGATTTGGTCCGAAAATGAGGAAAATATATCCAGAAAGGCAATAACAAGAAGAATGATAAACCGTATTTTGTTGATGATGTGTTCTACATGCATCTCCTTCTCTTGAAATTCTTCCTTTGTATTTTTTTTAGTGGGTATAAGCTTTTGTAAAATATTCATGCTTTTGGGTACGCTTCTCATTCAAATCAGTTAAAATAAAAGTAGAATTTTTTGTTTAATTAGCGAAATTTTAAATAATAATGATACGGATTTTTTGACGTATAATGATTAATTGGTGGTGAATTAACACTATTTATAGATTTTTGCCCCGGAAGGCACTGACTTGTTAGATTGATTTGGCCGGACGGGAGCATGTTTCTTATTATTATATGAAATAGCTGATGCGGTCATTTTGTTTTCTGTGTTTGGCGGAAGGGGAGAAATACTGCAAATAATAAAAGCAGATTGTCAAATTGATGTTTTTACATTTTGTACCGGCATTTTCCTTCCTGAAAGTATTTTAAGACTGAAAAAGGCCCTAAAAGGGCGATCTTTTTCAGTTTTTGTGGCCCCATCAGGACTCGAACCTGAATCTAGAGTTTAGGAAACTCCTATTCTATCCCTTGAACTATGGGGCCGCCTTAATTCGGCTCAAAATTATCACAATTCCGCAAATTAACCAAATTCTAGCCGGGCTCTGTCCCCATTGCCGGATCAGTGAGATTATGCATCTTTCACAGTTTCTTCCGGGATATCTTCAATTTTTATTATTTTTAACTTTCAAAAAGCACGGCAATGAATTTTATTGACCTGATAGTTATCGTCTTGCTATTGTGGAGTGCCTACAGGGGTTTTACAAAAGGTTTTATATTACAGCTTTCCACTTTGGCTGCCTTGATTTTGGGTATACTTGGAGCCATTAAGTTCTCGGATTTTACTGCTACCTTACTTTCGGATCATTTCGAAATATCTTCTGATTTCCTCAATATTGCTGCTTTTGCAATTACTCTTGTCGTTATTGTAATCGCTGTGCACCTCGTGGCCAGAGTCGTTGAAAAACTTATCCAGGCCATTGCTCTGGGTTTTATTAACAGAATACTGGGTGTTTTGCTGGGTATAGCCAAGACGGCATTTATTCTAAGCGTTATTCTTGTTCTTATAAATAAAGCCAACGACAAATACCATTTCATTCCCGAAGAACGGATCAACAATTCTTATTTATACCAACCCCTCTCCGGCTTTGCACCCATGATTTTCCCTTATCTGAAATTTGGTGAACTTCAGGAGGATTATGATTACGAAGAAGACAAAAGGGAAGAAGAGGGAGCAAGTATGGTTTAATTCCGCTTTTGAGTAACAGATGTGATTATTTTTGCAGCAATTGTTATCTTTGGCCCAAAAATAAGCACCCATGAATTTTGTAGAAGAACTCAGGTGGAGGGGTATGTTGCACAATATCATGCCCGGTACGGAAGAATTGCTCAACGAGGAAATGACAACAGCTTATGTGGGTATTGATCCAACAGCCAAATCTTTGCATATTGGCCATCTCACTTCTGTAATGCTGTTGAAGCATTTTCAGCGGGCCGGGCATAAACCAATTGCATTACTGGGCGGAGCTACCGGAATGATCGGCGACCCTTCCGGTAAATCAAAAGAGCGCAATTTGCTCGATGAAAAAGAACTTCGGGAAAATGAAAACGCATTAAAGGAGCAACTCTCAAATTTTCTTGATTTTCAATCAAATAAGGAGAACTCCGCCGAACTGGTGAACAATTATGACTGGATGAAAAATTATTCTTTTCTTGAATTCATCAGGGATATCGGGAAACATATTACTGTAAATTACATGATGTCCAAGGATTCGGTGAAGAAAAGGCTTGGAGAGGATGCCGTATACGGGATGTCTTTTACCGAGTTTTCCTATCAATTGGTGCAGGCTACCGATTTTTATCATTTGTACAAAACTAAAAACTGCAAGCTTCAGATGGGTGGCTCCGACCAATGGGGCAACATCACTACCGGAACGGAATTGATTCGTCGCAAACTTGGAGGAGAAGCCTATGCCCTCACCTGTCCGCTGATCACCAAATCGGATGGAGGAAAATTCGGAAAAACCGAAGAAGGAAATGTATGGCTGGATCCGGAACTGACTTCTCCATATAAGTTTTACCAGTTCTGGCTCAATGTAAGCGATGAAGATGCTGAAAAGCACGTCAGGATCTTTACTGTGCTGCCAAAAGAAGAGATCGATCAACTGATTGCCGAACACCGTGAAGCACCTCATAAACGACAGCTTCAGCAGAAACTGGCCGAGGAGGTTACTGTAATGGTACATTCAAGGGAAGAATACAACCGGGCTGTGGAAGCCAGTAAAATTCTGTTTGGCAAATCAACTACCAGTGAGCTCCAGTTACTGGATGAAAAAACCTTCCTTTCCGTCTTTGAAGGGGTACCCGTGTATGAGGTTCCACGTGGAAAGTTGGATTCAGGCATGAATGTTATGGACCTGCTGGCCTCTGAAACAGAGGTTTTTGCTTCCAAGGGAGAAGTCAGACGGCTGATAAAAAACGGCGGGCTGAGCATCAATAAAGAAAAGGTGCAGTCTATGGAAACAGAAGTAGACTCCGGCCAGCTATTGAATAACAAATATCTGCTTGTCCAGAAAGGCAAGAAGAACTATTATATAATAAAATCACTGTGAGTTGTTAATGTAGTTTTACCTTAAGTTTTTTTAAAAGTTAGCCAGCCTGTTAAATTCTAATATTTTTATCAAAACCACTTCTTTCTCTTCATATAAACTACCATGGCCAGAGCCATCACCAGCATTAGGGAGAGAACGGCAGGATAGCCATATGTCCAATCCAATTCAGGCATGTATCGGAAATTCATGCCATATACCCCTGCAATAAAGGTAAGGGGAATAAAGATTGATGCCACGATGGTAAGGGTCTTCATCACCCGGTTCATGCTGTTGCTCACATTGGCCATGTTCATTTCCAGCAGTGTAGTCTGCAAATCCTTTGAAGTCATAAGCGCTTCGTTGATATGAATGGCATGGTCATATACATCGCGGATATATATCTTCACATTTTCGTCGGGCAGTGAGGTTTCATTGTTCAAAAGGGCAGTGACTGCTTTATTCAGTGAGGTGATGTATTTCCGTAGATAAACGATGTGTTTTTTGATCAGGTGAATTTCCCGGATGTGGTTTTCTTCGGGTTTATCGATAAGCAAATCTTCGGTTTCTTCAATTTTATCCCTTATGTTATCCATGACATAAAAGTATTGGTCGACAATGTAGTCGATCATAACATAGAACAAATAATCTGTGTTTTTTTGTTTGACCTTTCCCCTGGCATTTTTGATTCTTTCCAGGATGGGAGCAAGATGATCTTCATTCCCTTCCTGAAGGGTAATAAGGTAATGACTGGAAAGGATAAGACTGATATGCTGAAGTTCGAGTTGATCCTTTTTCTCGTCATAAAGGGGATATTTTAATGTGAAAAAGAGTTGATTTTCTGATATTTCGCATTTGGGAAGATGGTCGGTGTTGGTGATATCCTCCAGTGTAAGCGGATGAATGGCAAAGGAATTTCCAAGGTTTTGTATGACTTGGGTATCGCCCAGCCCCAGCACATTGATCCAGTTGCACATGCCAGTATCGGTCAATTTGATTAGTTGAGCGGTTTCCTTTATGGCTTCATGGCTGAAATAATCTTTATTGAAACGGACTAGCTCAACCGTAGAGGGTTCAGTGGATGTTTCGATAGATTCCAGTTCTCCCGGCACTTTACCTGCTTTTTTCAGGAAGTGCCGCATCTCAAAAAGGCTTTTGACTTTTTTCTTCATTTCATTCAATTAATTTTGAACCCAATATACAAATATTTATAAAAAGGAAATCGTGTTGTCCATAACGATTTTTATATTCCGTTAGTTGTCCAAATTAGGAGTAATGAGCAGAGTGGTGCTACATTTTTCTAAAAAATGACAACAATTAATGGGTTTAAAGATTTGATTGTTTATTATTTAATATATTACGGAAGCTGGCTAATATTTATTAGTTTTACATTCAAATAGAATAACCATGAATATATTGAAATTCTCTTTCATTATTCTGGACATTGTGGTATTATCATTGTTAAATATTGGTTCATCCACTGCCCAGGAAGATACTTCCTATCTTGACGCCCCTGAAATCATTGAAGCTCCGTCCTCCACAGAGCAGTATGCTGCAAAAAGCAGAAAATTTACAGGGATTCCCAGTACTGCCGTGAGTCGCGGAGGCCGTTTTTGGGCTGTCTGGTATGCCGGTAAAACTGCTGGTGAGGATCATAACAATTATGTGGTTGTGGCCACAAGTACGGATAAGGGAAAAAACTGGGAAGAGGTCCTTGTTATTGATCCTGACGATGAAGGACCCGTGCGGGCTTTTGACCCTGAAGTCTGGGTTGATCCGGATGGGCAACTTTGGGTTTTTTGGGCACAACAGATCAAACCTTCACGTTCATCCAGAAGTGGGGTTTGGGCTATGACAATCCAAGATCCCGAATCGGATAATCCGGAGTGGAGCAAACCCCGACGGCTTGTTGATGGTGTTATGATGTGCAAACCAACGGTTTTGTCAGATGGAACGTGGGCTTTGCCGGTATCGTTCTGGCATCTGATGAAAGAAAGTGCCAAAATAGTTGTTTCAACAGATAAAGGCAAAACATGGGATGTACGGGGTGGCGTTCATGTACCGGAAAAGGTTCGCAACCATGATGAACATATGATCGTGGAACGTAAAGATGGATCATTGTGGATGTTTGTCCGAACCAATTATGGAATTGGCAGGAGCATTTCTTATGACAAAGGCCTTACATGGAGTCCTTTGATCCCTTCCGGGATCCAGCATCCTCCGGCAAGATTTTTTATACGCAGGCTTCATTCAGGCAATCTTTTATTGGTGAAGCATGGACCAATTGATATGCAGACAGGACGCTCCCACCTGATGGCATATATCTCAACGGATGATGGAATTTCATGGTCTGAGGGCTTATTGCTGGACCAGAGAAGCGGGGTGTCCTATCCGGATGGACAGCAGACACCAGATGGGAACATTCATATTATCTATGATTATAACCGCACAGGGGAACAGAATATTCTTATGACAAGCTTCAGGGAGGATGAGGTGATTTCCGGCTCCGATATAGGAATGCTGAAAGTCTTCCAGCGCAGACAAGAAGTGAGTAAAGGAGGACAATAACAGAAACTCTATCCTGATATACATCAATTCAAATAACACAACCTGGAAAGTTAAAGCACATCATTTTGCTAAAAATTGTATGCAGACAATAAGCAATAAAAAATTAATTATGCTTATTTTTTCTTCAATGTGCCTCTACCCAATTATTCCCCGTTCCGGTTTCCACCGTTAAGGGTACATTTAGCTTGCAGGCATTTTCCATTTTATCTTTCACCATCTCTCTCAACTGTTCCACTTCCGGTTTCCAGGCATCGAATATGAGTTCGTCATGGACCTGCAGGATCAGCTTGCTGCGGTAATGGTTTTCCATGAGTGCGTCATAGATGTTCAGCATGGCGATTTTGATGATGTCGGCTGCGGATCCCTGGATGGGCGCGTTGATGGCATTTCGTTCTGCCATTCCTCTCAATGTAGCGTTTCTGGAGTTGATGTTCTCCAAAAAGCGTTTTCTGCCCCATATTGTCTCAACATATCCTTTATCCCGTGCCATGGCTATCCTGTAATCCATATATTCTTTTACTTTCGGAAAATTCCTGAAATATTCATCAATTAGATCTTTGGCCTCTTTTCTTGGAATATTCAGCCGCTGGGATAGTCCGTAAGCCGAAATTCCGTAAATGATTCCAAAGTTGGCTGTTTTCGCTTTTCTGCGCTGATCTTTGGATACTTCGTCCAGATTGTTCAGGTGAAAAATCTGCGCTGCCGTGGAACTATGAATGTCAAGGTTTTGCCTGAAAGCCTCAATAAGGTTCGGATCGCCGCTCATGTGCGCCATAATCCTTAACTCAATCTGTGAATAATCGGCTGCCATTAGCACGCAATCCCCGTTGGAAGGGATGAATGCTTTCCGTATCCTCCTCCCGCGTTCTTCTCTTATGGGGATGTTCTGCAGATTGGGGTTATAGGAACTTAACCTGCCGGTGGAGGCTATGGCCTGGTTAAACGAGGTGTGGATTTTGTCGGTTTTGGGGTTGATCAGTTTGGGAAGCGATTCTACATAGGAAGAAAGCAATTTCCGGATGGATCGAAATTCAAGTACTTTCTCTATGATTGGATGTTTGTTACTTAATTGTTGCAGGGTTTCTTCACTGGTGGAATATTGGTTGGTGCGGGTTTTTTTGGGGTTGTTCACAATCTTCAGCCGGTCAAACAATATTTCACCCAATTGTTTGGGTGAATCGATGTTGAACTCCGCACCGGCCATTCCATGGACTTCTTTTTCTATGGCATTCAGTTCGTTTTTGAGTTCTTTGGCATAGTCATTGAGTTCGTCCACATTAATTTTTACGCCGTTCTCTTCCATATTGACCAATACCTGTATCAGGGGCATTTCAATTTTTTCTGCCAGCCACCACAAACCATTGTTTTTCAATTCATTTTCAAGTATATTTTTAAGCTGCCAAGTGAGGTCTGCGTCTTCACAGGCATATGGGGTAAGCTTTTCCATAGAAACTGAGCGCATGGAAAGCTGATCTTTGCCTTTTTTTCCAATAAGGCTTTCAATGCTGATGGGGGTATAATTAAGGTATTTACGGGAAAGGAAGTTCAGGTTGTGGCGTTGTTCGGGCTGAAGCAGATAATGAGCGATCATGGTATCGAACAATTCGCCTTTGACAGTTATTCCGTAATTTCTAAGTACCAGAATGTCATATTTGATATTTTGTCCGATTTTTTTTATGGAGTTATCTTCAAATACCGTTTTCAGTGTTTCCGTTATCTTTTCGGAGGATTGCTGATCTACAGGACAGGGGATAAAAAATCCCTGGTTGTCTTTGTAGGAAACGGATATCCCGACAAGCTCGGCTTTGTGAGGATTGACGGAGGTGGTTTCCGTATCAAAGCAAAATGCTTCAATCGATTGCAATTGGCGGGCCAGGTTTTCTATTTTTACTTCTGAATCAATAAGCTGATAATCTTTCTGGCTTGTCTCCAACGAATTTTCCGGGGCTGGACCTGTAACAGGTTCGGTTGAGCCGGAAAACATGGATTGCTGGATGGCCCTGCCGGCAGTGGCTTGTGATGTATCTTTCCGGAAAAGTCGCTGTGATAGGGATCTGAACTCCAACTCCCGGAATAACTGCATCAGTTGTTCTTCGATGGGATGTTGCCGTTCAATTTTTGAAGTATTAAATTCAATAGGTACATTTAGTTCTATCTTTACCAGTTCTTTGCTTAATTTAACCTGATGCTCATTTTCAATCAGATTTTCTTTTTGTTTTCCTTTCAGTTCTTTAATATTTTCATATAAATTTTCGACGGAGCCATATTTACCGATTAGCTTTATGGCCGTTTTTTCACCGATGCCCGGAGCCCCCGGGATGTTATCCGATTTGTCTCCCATCAGGGCCATAATATCAATGATCTGTTCCGGGCGCTTTATGTTGAACTGTTCACAGATTTTGTCTTTATCCAGTATTTCTGCTCCCTGGTTGCCTGATTTTTTGGGTTTATAAATAAATATGCCTTCCTCCAGCAACTGGCCGTAGTCTTTATCGGGGGTCATCATATAGGTTTCAAAATCCTGATTTTTGGCTTTATGGGCAAGGGTCCCGATGACATCATCGGCTTCATATCCTTCCTTTTGAATGATAGGGATATTGAATGCCTTTAATATTGATTTGATGTAAGGGATGGATTTTTGAATGTCTTCGGGCATTTCTTCCCGGTTCGCCTTGTATTCACTGTAGATTTCATTGCGGAAAGTGGGCGTGGAAGGATCAAAAGCCACGGCAATATGTGAGGGATTTTCCTTTTCCAGAACCTCTGCCAGTGTATTGGTAAATCCAAGTATGGCTGAAGTATTCAGGCCTTTTGAATTATAGATCGGGTTTCTTATAAAAGCATAATAGGCCCGGTATATCAATGCATAGGCATCAAGTAGAAACAGTTTTTTCTGCATGGTTAAATATTTTTCCTCATTTTGCATCGAAAAGTTAAGAAAAATTCATTTAAGCAGGAAATTTCCCGGCCATTATCATGAAACATTCAGGTATTGTCAGAAGCGTACCATTCGGCATAGGAAGATCCGGTTTCATGTAGCTTCAAACTGTGCAGCTTTAAACTGGCAGGCAATCTTCCGGCAATTCGGCCGGCGAGGTCAATGACCATATTTTCGCAGGTGGGCTGGTAATCTACAACGAATCGTTTGTCAAACATCTGCCGGATGTTGTCGATGTTTTGGTTTATTGCTTCAGCGTTGAGTATAACCGCATGGTCCAGGGGCTCCACCACTTCTTCGTTGACAATACGTTTAAGGTCACCAAAGTCGATGACCATCCCGTTTTTGGGATGACTGGGATCGTCAATCGGCGTGCCCATCACCGTGACAAAAAGCTTATAGGAATGGCCGTGCAGATTTTTGCAAGGACCGTCATAGTTCCACAGGGCATGGGCAATTTCAAAATTGAATTCTTTGGTTACTCTGATTGTACTCATTCTTCGATTTTTTCCTTACGTACCTAAGCCTTCCCGGTTGTGAATATCCTGGAGAGACAAATCCCGGGAAAGAGGATTTTTATTTATTGGCCGTACATCTGCTCACACAATGTATTATGCTGCTTAAACTGTTATCTTTCAGGTAATAGTAAGTATTCTTGCCTTCCCGTTTGGAGCATAGAACACCCTTATCCTTTAATATCCCCAAATGATGCGAAGTCGTGGATTGTTCTATCCCCAGGAGTTCATGAATCTCTGTTACAGTGAGCTTTTTACCACCTTCCAGATGACTGAGTATGGCAATTCTTAATGGATGCGCTATGGCTTTTAACATGTTGGCTGCCTCGTCCAGTTGTTCAGGTGTTAAATCCTTTATCTCCATTTTTTTTGATTTAATTCATGCAAATATATAAATATCTTGTTTATCAGGAACGATGTTTGAAAAAAAAGTTTGTTCAATCAACCGGTACAGAAGCGTACAAGAAAAAAGAAGAACCTCCCTTGTGTGATTCCGAAAACAAACACCGGCCGGAATTGTATCAGTAAATGAGAAAGCAAGGAATATAATTATTATCTTTGATCGGTTAAAGGATGGGGTCACAAATGTCACAACTGGATAAAATCAAGTCGCCCATAAAAGAAGAATTGGATCATTTTGAATCCTATTTCAGGGATTCTATGAAAACGAACATTCCTTTACTGGATATCATTTTAAATTATTTGGTACGGCGTAAGGGAAAGCTGGTGCGGCCCATGTTTGTTTTTCTTAGTGCCCGGCTGCTGGGGGAAACCAACCAATCCACATATACGGCCGCTTCATTGATTGAATTGCTGCATAATGCTACCCTCATTCATGACGATGTTGTAGATAAATCCTACAAGAGGCGGGGGCATTTTTCCATCAATGCATTGTGGAAATCCAAAATTAGTGTATTGGTGGGAGATTATCTGCTTTCCAGGGGTCTGTTATTGTCTGTAAGGAATAAAGAGTATGATCAGCTGGAAATTGTCAGCAACGCTGTTAAGGAGATGAGCGAAGGTGAAATGATGCAGGTTAAGAATAAAAGAAAAATATATATCACTGAAGATGAGTATTTTAATGTAATAACCAAGAAAACCGCTTCTTTGATTGCTTCATGTACAGCATGCGGAGCCAGAAGTGTTTCTGACAATGAGGAGGATATTGATACCTTTCGCCGGTTCGGTGAAAAAGTGGGAATCGCCTTTCAGATTAAAGATGATCTGCTGGACTATGAACGTTCGGCCACCATTGGTAAACCCGCAGGAAATGACATCAAGGAGAAAAAAGTGACCCTTCCGTTAATATATGCGTTGAATCATTCTGAGCCCGTGGAGAAAAAAGAGATCAAAAAGGTGTTCAGCAGATCGGGGAAAAACGGAAAAGAAGTTAGCAAGATCATGGAATTTGTTCGGGGTAAGCAGGGGTTGGAATATGCACACTCCAAAATGGAGGCTTTTAAAGAGGAAGCCCTCGGCATGATTGAAACTTATTCCGGGAAGAATGCCTCGTATGATGCATTGGTTGAACTGGTAAAGTACACCGTAGACCGTCAAAAGTAAGTGATTTCTTCTTTTTGTATACGGCTCAGCAGTTCATTGGCCAGGCGGCTGGCTCCTATTCGGAACAATGATGAATTGAGCCATTGGTCACCCAACACTTCCTTAACAATGGCGTAGTAAGAGATGGCATCTTCCGCCGTGGAAATACCACCTGCCGGCTTGATGCCTGTGGTTTTGCCTGTTTTGTTGTAAAAAGCCTTTGCTGCCTGTGCCATAATATAAACGGCATCGTAGGTTGCTGCCGGTTGAAGCTTACCTGTAGAGGTCTTGATGAAATCCGCACCCGCCTCCATAACGATCAAGCTAGCCATTTGTATTTTCTCATAGTCATTTAGTAATCCTGTCTCAAGTATTACTTTAAGTTTTTTGTTTCCTGTTTGTTCTTTCAGTTCTTTAATTTCTTCGTAAACTTCTTCGTAAAGGCCTGAGAAAAACTTACCCAGTGGCATTACCACATCTACTTCATCTGCACCGGAGTTAATGATTTCTTTGCATTCGGCTTTTTTGACATTCAGAAAGGTCTGGGACGACGGGAAATTTCCCCCAACACCCACTACTCTGATGTATTTGTTGTCTAGTGTTTTCCTGGCTGTTTCTGCAAAAATGGGATACACACATATACTTGCTATGTGGCCCATTTGAGGATAGACAGTCTCCAGCCGGTTAACCTTAAGACATAGTTCTTCAATAAATTCAAAAGTATCCATTGTATTTAAGCTGGTTAGATCTAATGATTGGAATAAAAGATTTAGGTTTTCTTCAGTAAGATACTTATGGCTGTTGTTTGCAATTACTTTAACCTTTTGTTCAATATTTTCTTCTAAACTTATTGAATATTTGTCGCTTAAATTTTCCATAGCTTTTGTCAAAGTTTGTTATTTGGTTGTTGTCAGTTTAAGATCAAATTTAACAAATTTTTGAATGAGATAGCAGCGCGGAAAATGTTTGTAATGTATTTATAATAACTTATATGTCTTTTATCCCGAAAATTACAGGTTTTTATTTTTGGTGTCAATCATGATGGTCACTGGCCCGTCATTTTCCAGTTTAATTTGCATATAGGCACCGAATTCACCTGATTTGACTTCCTTACCTGTATCTTTTTCCATTTGTCCGATAAATTGTTCATAAAGGGGTATAGCCGTATCCGGTTTTGCAGCCCTGCTGTAAGAAGGCCGTGTGCCTTTTTTGGTTTTGGCATGTAAGGTGAACTGACTGATGACCATTATCTCGCCGTCCACACCATTGACCGATAGGTTCATCTGACCCTGAGCGTCCTCAAAAATTCTTAGCTGGGAGATTTTGTTGCTCAGCCACCGGATATCTTCCTGATTGTCTTCTTCTTCTATTCCCAAAAATACCAGCAGTCCTTTCCCGATATTCGACTTCACCTGGTTTTTGATGGTTACCGAAGCATCATTCACACGCTGTATAAGAGCCCTCATAGGGATGTTTTTTTGCGATTGTAAATAGTTTGATTATCAATCATGTCAGAATTATTCTTGAACACTTCTGGTATAAAAATAGCGTTTTCGACACGGATTTAAAAATATCCCTTATCAAATTATAGTTTAATTGTTCTAATATTAGCCTGTAAGGTTGATTTTTTCTACCCTTGTTGCAGCATGTGTTTGTTTTTTAACAAGATATTTGTTTTATTTAGCCATTTCAACAAAAATTTATTGAGTCATGCATTTTATCGACCTGTCGATTTTTATACTTTATATGGTAGTTATGTTGGGGGTGGGATATTTTTTCCTTCGCAGGAACAAAGATACGGATGATTATTACGTTGGGGGCAGGAACATGGGCAGCCTTCACGTGGGCCTCTCTGTTGTGGCTACCGATGTAGGTGGCGGCTTTTCCATAGGTCTGGGAGGCCTGGGATTCATTATGGGTATCGCTGGGTCATGGATGCTCTTCACCGGCCTGGTTGGGGCATGGCTTAGTGCTGTCTTCCTCATCCCAAAGGTTAGCAAATTGTCTCACGAGATCAAGCTGTTTACATTCCCACAGATATTTGAACAGTTTTATACCCCAAGAGTGGCCTTGCTAGCCGGGGTTATATCCGCCATAGGATATATGGGCTTTACCAGCTCACAAATACTTGCCGGCGCCAAGCTGGCTTCTGCTACTTTTGTCGATCTGGAGCTAAACCATGCATTGATTATCATGGGGATTATTGCTGTGGTTTACACCGTGATGGGAGGCTTAAAAGCCGTTATCTATACGGATACAATTCAATGGATCATTCTGATGAGCGGGCTGATCTTTATCGGTATTCCACTAGGTTACCATGCCATTGGAGGGATTTCGGAAATAAAAGCAACCATTCCCGGCGAGTTTCTCTCTTTTAGTAACGTTTCATGGCAGGAGCTCGTTAACTGGGGGATAACCATCGTGCCGATATGGTTTGTGGGCATGACTTTATATCAAAGAATATATTCCAGCCGCAGCAGAAAGGAAGCTCAGAAGGCCTGGTTTATAGCCGGACTTTTTGAATGGCCGTTAATGGCTATGATGGGGGTGATTCTGGGTCTTTTTGCAAGGGTTGGGCTGGAAAACGGAATGTTCACCCATCTCGGATACCCCGATATCCAGAGCATTGATTCCGAGATGGGTTTGCCTTTGCTGCTCAGAACGGTTTTACCCGTTGGCCTGATGGGTCTGATGATGTCCGCCTACTTTTCTGCCATCATGTCAACAGCAGATAGTTGCCTTATGGCTTCTTCCGGTAATGTGCTGACCGATATCCTTGATAAAATTTTTCATTTCCGAAACAACTCAAAAAAAGTCCTGCGTATTTCTCAGTTAATCACCTTTATTATAGGTGGTTCGGCTTTGTTACTGGCTCTTGAGATGCAAAATGTGCTTCAATTGATGCTTTATTCCTATGCCTTTATGGTTTCCGGATTATTTATACCCATTCTGGGAGCTTTGTTCTGGAAGAAAAGCAGTCCCCAGGCTGCCTTCTGGTCTATGCTTATTGGAGGTGGAACTACCCTTTATCTCACAATAGCCAGATTTAGTCTTCCGTTTAGTCTGGACCCGAACATATTCGGCATTACTGCATCGCTGGTCTTGTTTATAACCTTGACATACATGTTTCCCAAACCCGAATATAAACAAAATGCATAGGGGTATTTTCGAAAGAACCGAAACATATATATATACAGTCAATCCTTTTATTATTGGAGGGAAAAATTAATTTTATTGTTTTGCTTGATTAGGTATAGGTTTCGTTTTAAATTGTGACCGGAATTTTGATTGGCTATTTTTATTTCAGAGTGTTATGAATGAATCGATATTGAAGGCATTGTTGCGATTGTTTGCATTGGTTTCAGAGGCAAACAGATCAAGCGATATCGAAGATAAGCGGGAAATTATCAGAGATTATTTGAATCAGCAATTTGATAGCGAATTGGCTGAGGAGTATCTGAATTATTTTGATTATCGTGTCCGGTATTATCATCCTGAATCGCTGGATCCGGCACATGATGTCATTCACGGGAGAACCTTGGAGGAGCGGCTTATAGATTTATGCAATCAGTTGAATGAAGAGCTTCAAAAAGAACAGAAAATACTGGTTATTATAAATTTACTGGATTTTATATCCATTGACAGGGAGGTTACCCGGTTTGAGATCAATTTTGTTGATAATACTGCCGGAAAGCTTAAGATTGATGAGGGAGAATACAAGGACCTTAAGGAATATACCTTTGGCCATATAGACAGGATTCGTAATCGCAGGAATTTGCTTATTATCAGTTCTGAGGAGGAACCCGATCCCGGGGAGAAAGATATTAAGCATATGTATATCCGGCGGTTGGACGGAAAAATTATTGTTCTTTATCTCAGAAGCTCCAATACCTTTGTTTTACGTTACTATGGAAGTGACAGCCTGACTTTTCACAGCCAGGCAATAAAGCCCTACAGGTCCTATATATGGTCGTTCGGCGGTGTCATCAAAAACTCCAAATTTGGTTCCGTTTATTATACCTGGGTTTCGGGAAAATTTATTCAGGAAACCACCAGGACCCATTTTGTATTTAATGCCAATCATATAGAATATTCATACGGGAACAGTCCCAACGGTATTAAACCGTTTACACTTACTGAAGAATCAGGCCGACTGATTGGAATCATCGGAGGAAGTGGTTCCGGGAAATCTACTTTACTGAACCTTTTGAATGGCAATCTGAAACCCAAAAGAGGAAATATTACTATAAATGGGTTTGATATTCATGAAGACAGTGACAAACTGAAAGGGGTTATTGGCTACGTTCCCCAGGATGATGTACTTGTAAAAGAATTCACCGTATTTCAGAATCTTTATTATAATGCCAAACTTTGTTTCAGTGATTATTCTGAAGAACAGATAAGGGATGTTGTTGAAAATTCCCTTGTAAGCTTCGATCTGGATGATGCCCGTGATTTGCGTGTGGGTGACGCTTTGAATACCTTTTTAAGCGGCGGCCAGCGAAAGCGTCTGAATATCGCCCTCGAACTCATGAGGGAACCCTCCATACTGTTTGTGGATGAGCCTACTTCCGGTTTATCTTCCGCCGATTCGGAAAAAGTGATGTTAATGTTGAAAAGGCAGACATTTAAAGGAAGATTGATCTTCAGCAACATACATCAACCGTCATCGGATATTTTTAAGATGCTGGATAAATTACTGGTGATCGATCAAGGGGGTCATATCATTTATTATGGAAATCCGGTGGATGCGATTACCTATTTTAAACGGATGAACAATTTTGTGGATTCCGAGCAAAGCGAGTGCCCTACCTGCGGGAACATTCAAACCGAGCAGATATTAAGGAATGTAGAGTCACGCGTGGTGGATGTAGACGGAAAACTTACGCGGAAAAGGAAAATTTCACCGGAGGAGTGGTATAAAAAATATATGAAAAATATTGATCCCATCATTCAGCGGATCAGACGCCCCTATAAATCGGTTATTCCGCATTCGGATTTCAAGACACCCAGTCGCCTTAAACAACTTCGTATCTATTTTACACGTGATTTGCTGACAAAAATAGCCAACAAACAATATTTGCTGCTTGTTACGTTAGAAGCCCCAATATTGGCCCTTTTGCTTGCTTTTATTACAAGAAATTCCAATATAGCAGGAGGCGTGACTGAATATCTTTTCAGGGAGAATCCCAATATTCCCGGGTTTTTGTTTATGAGTGTTATTGTGGCTTTATTCTTGGGGCTAATCATTAGTGCCGAAGAGATATTCAAGGACAAAAGATTGCTGGAGAGGGAGAAGTTTCTTAATCTGAGCCGGTCCAGTTATTTAAATGCAAAAATTTCGGTACTGGTTATTATTTCGGCCTTTCACATGATGGCTTATACTTTGATAGGCAATCACATTCTGGAGATAAAAGGGATGACATGGGCTTACTTTTTCATCCTGTTCACTACAGCGCTTTGGGCCAATATGGTGGGACTCAATATTTCTTCCGGGTTTAAGTCGATCGTAGCCATCTACATCCTTGTTCCATTAATCCTTGTTCCTCAATTGTTGTTTAGCGGGGTGGTTATTGATTTTCGCAACATGCACCAGTCGGTTAAATCTGAGAAATATGTACCCGTCATTGGCAATCTGATCACTTCGCGTTGGACCTATGAAGCATTGGTGGTTACTCAATTCAAAGAGAACAAGTTTGAAAAACATTTTTACGAAACGGAGGCCAATATCAGCAGAACATTTTTTGATCAGGCCTACCGAATACCTATTATGGAGTCTGCATTAAGTCAGATTAGTAACGATTCGCTTACACCGGCAGCCCAAAGCAGAATAGGATTGCTGAAAAATGAGATGAGTCATTTGGTAAACAGTTACAATATCGATTATAAGCCGATTCGGGAGGTGGACCGGCAATCTCTGGCAAAGTTTAAAAACCAAATGCGTACATTGCTGGATACCCTGGACGGTATAGCCTCATCCAGATATTCATCTTATAAGGATAAAAAGCAAACCATTCAGGATAGCCTTCTTGAGGAGCTGGGAGGAGAGAAACAATTCAAGGCATTAAAGGATAATTATCACAATAAGCGTTTGGCTACTTTAGCTACAAATTCCGACCAGTTAGAAAGTTATTACATCGAAGATGAGGAGATAATATATTTAAGGGACCCTGTGTATCTTCTGCCAGATTCACGGAGCGGGAGAGCGCATTATTTTGCTCCGGCTAAATTCATCGGAGATTGGAATATCAACACTTTTGCGTTCAATATCATCAGGATTTGGCTGGCCATATTCGGATGGTATGTGTTATTATATTTCGATGTGCTCAACAAGATTATATCATACTTTGAGAGCATCCGGCTGCAAAGGCTCGGCAGAAAGAGGTTTTTCAGGCTGTTTGGATTACAGGAGACCGAATCATTCAGATTTTTTCCTTCTTTCCGGTTTAGAATTATCCGGAAAACAAGGTAAATATTCTGCATGCAGAAATTAACGTACAGAAGTAAAAGTATTTCTCGATAAGTGTATTATTTGCTCGGCGGTCTGCGGAAGATTATCAATAATTTCCTTTATATGGATTACAGGGATATTACTAACCTCCTGTAGAGCTAAAACTTCCGTACCTGCTTAAGTCCGTTCGCGGATTGGCACACATAACCGGTATCTGTGCCTGATTGGCAATGATATATTGTTCCTTGGCTCCAAGCAGGTAATCCGTAAAGGCAATGTCTTTTGTAGTCATTATCAAAATCATGTCGGCATCTATCTTAATGGCATAATCCACTGTTTCTTCACCCAAATTGTTAGAATCAATGTTGTGAACGTCATATTTGATGTTGTGGTTCTTGAATATCTTTTCTGCGAAATTGACGTTCACCTTAGTTTTTTTCTGTAAGCTTGAATCTCTTATTTTTTTGGGTGTAATGATGTGAATTTTTACGTCGAAGTATTTGGCCAGGAAAATCGCCCAATTAACTTTTTGTTTGGTTTCTTTTTTGTAATCCAGAGGGAAAACGATATCTCTGAATATTTCCTTTTTGGAAGGCGGACCCTGAACAACAACAAAAGGTACCCTGGAACCTACTATAACTTTTAAAGCCCAGCTTCCTGTTAATTTTTGAACCCCCTTAATGCCGTGGGTCCCCATAACCACCAGACTTATGTTGTGATTTGAGGCATAATTGCTTATTTCCTGGAATAAACTTCCTTCACGGATTACGGGCTCCAGTTTGACCTGGTGTTTGGCAGAAAGCCTTTCTGTATCATTTTCAAGCTTTCTCTCAGCCTCTTTTTTCAGTTTTCCGTTCTTTACAATGTGAATTAACTGAATCTTATTTTCCAAATAGTTGGAAAGTTTGATGGCGTGTAGCAACGCATTTTCATTTACTTCTGTAAAATCCCATGTTACAAGTATTGTGTCTTTTTTCATACAATGAAAATTTTATTGAATGTGTGAAATTTAGTTATTTATTTGAGGTTTTGCAAACAATATATTAATTAAGAATCCACCCTGTGATGCTTTGCTTTTATAAATTCTTGGGCAAAAAAGTATACCATCATTCTTACTCAACTTTTATACGGAGGATCATTCCATAAGTTTTAATTTACCGAAGTAAATTGGATAACTTTGGGATTTGTTGTAATTTTATATATATAATAATAAGCTTTCATTGTTATGTACAGATTTGAAGAAATTAGAGCAATGGTCGAAAAGGCCCTTTCTGAACAAAATTTTATACATGAACCCAGAGCATTATATGAGCCCATTTCTTATTCATTAAATACGGGTGGCAAAAGATTGAGGCCCGCGCTTTTGCTTATGGGTGCGAATTTGTTTACCAGTGATATTGATCCGTTTATTATACCTGCCTTAGGCGTTGAAATTTTTCATAACTTCACGCTGGTGCATGATGATATCATGGACAACGCCAATCTCAGGAGGAGCAGTCCTACAGTTCATGCCAAATGGGATACCAATACTGCCATTCTTTCCGGCGATGCCATGTTTATCAGAGCTTACGACTTTATATTTGACTATAAAGGAAAACGTGCCCATGAAGTGTACAGTTTGTTCAATCAATCTGCCAGAAGGGTTTGTGAAGGTCAGCAATACGACATGAATTTTGAGACAAATCCCGATGTCTCTGAAAAGCAATATTTGAATATGATCAGGCTGAAAACGGCGGAGCTTATTGCCTGTAGTCTAAAATTGGGTGCTTTGATGGGTGGAGCCGATGATGGGGATTCCGATCGTCTTTTTAAATTGGGCAGAAATCTGGGAATGGCTTTTCAGCTTCAGGACGATTACCTGGATAGTTTCGGAGATGAAGAGGCTTTTGGAAAAAATATCGGAGGAGATATCCTTTCCGATAAAAAAACCTATTTGTTAATCAAGGCTTATGAAAAAGGTTCTAAAGCCGACAAAGATGAGCTGGACCAACTGATTGGAAACAGAAAGATAACCCCCACTGCAAAGATTCAGCAGGTTAAAACCATTTATCATAGACTTGGAATAAAGGAACTTACAAAAGATAAAGCGGAGGAATATTTCAAATACGCCTTGGATGCACTGAATGAATTATCCAAAAGTGAAAAACAGAAAAAACCGTTAAGCGCCCTTGCTCATGATATGATGCAAAGGCAAAAATAATAAAATCAACCATGTTTATTAAAGGACAAAAAGTAGCCCAAATTTTAATGAGGCTTGAGGATCATATTTAAAAATATATTTCGCTTCAACAAATCCATCCAGATTATCCGTTATGGGGACATTCGCTCCGCCTCCCAGGTTGAAACCTGAACTTTTTGAAAAGTTTATACCCGCGAGACCATAGGGAGTCACTGACGTCTCACTTACTATGGAATAATGCATATCCAGATTTCCTCTCAATTCCGGCAGGAAAATGAAGTCTGCGGACGTTCTCAGGTCGGGATCAAGAAATCCCAGGTCGAAGGTTATTTTGGTCAGGAGGCTCACCGGAGGATTTACCCGTAACTCGTCTCCAAGCCCTGCTTTAATTGTCTGGGCACGGGCTGCAACGCTGAAGAGCCCAAAAAACAGAATGATAAAAAGAAATTTTTTTGTCTTCATAATGCTTTTATTTATCATAAATAACGGTTATCCTATAAAATTTATGAGCAAAATTATATAATTTCCCTAATACATTTCCGTATAACCAAGGAATAAAAATTTTAAATTTGTTCACTCTGATTTATAATAAAATATTTCATTATGGCTGATAACAAAGGAGAGATCATACAGGTTATAGGACCGGTTGTTGACGTGAGTTTTGAAAAGTCAGGCGGGGAGCTTCCTGATATATACGAAGCTTTGGAGATTTTCAGAAAAGATGGTTCCAGGCTGGTTCTGGAAACGCAGCAACATTTAGGAGAATATACGGTAAGGGCAATTGCCCTGGATGCTACCGATGGGATCAGGCGTGGAACCGAAGTAAAGGCTACCGGAGCGTCTTTACGCATGCCTGTTGGTGATCAGGCAAGGGGCAGG
>JBKGZA010000008.1:0-37480 GCA_046545815.1 Bacteroidales bacterium | reverse complement strand
CTGATTCTGAACCCTCCTCCCAGCGGTCTTTAACTTCAACATAATAGGTTCCACCTTTGGTTTCCATTGTAGAAGTTAAACTGGATCCAGGTGTAGATGTATTATCACTGAAAACTTCTTCACCGTCTGCATCATAAACTGTGATTTGAATTTCCAGGTCTTCTGAAACATCACTTACATCAAATTCTATCCTGTCCCATTCATCAGTGTTTTCAGTTTGAAATTCATAAAAGTCAACATCATCTTCCGGAAATATTGTACCTTCAATATCCGTGGAAAGATCGATTGTAGCACTTTCATCACGTGTATCATTTGATTCATACTCATCTGCCTGGAAAAGGCTTAACTTCATCATCTGCTTCATTTATTAAATCACATGAATGGAGTGAAAAAATGATAAGCAAAACAGGCAAACCATAAATAATAACCAATTTTTGAATGGATTCTAATTTTCTCATATAACATTATTTTTAGTAATTAAAAATTGCAAAATTAAAAATTCATGCTAACGGAATAACTCATTAGTAAGCTTATAAGAGGGATCCTCTCGCCGGGATACATTACTTACATACGTAATTATTGGTCATTTTGTTACAGCGAAAATTCTGTATGTTTCTGTTTCTTACCTCCTTTCTTTTTGATTGATATACTTTTTAAAATGGGACGTAAAGAAGTTTGTATAATTGGCTTATGATTGGGCTCCTTTTTATATACAGGGAATTTGAATGTTTCTGACTGGGCGCGTGAATGAATTTTTTGCATAAAAGTATTAATCAGTATATTATAAAATTGCAAATTTTATACCACGTTTAGGTTACATTTTTAGTTATTCAAACTCCTGTCAAACAAAAAATAGCCTACCGGATCATCGGCTTGTCATTCAGTATCCGCTTCATCCGGTTGCAGCCGATCACGAAGTTAAGCCCGAAACGCAGGTTGAACGCTTTGGTGTTTCCAGGCCATAAACCGGCAGAAACCACATCCGATACGGTGTATACCTGGAAAGGACCAAGCCTCAGTCCAACGCCCAGTCCCAGGTTGTTAAACGCCCGGTTCATCACCGCATAGCTTGCCGAAAATGAAACCCCGGGTATGGGTCGTGTGTTGGCCGAGAGGGTAAAGCTTTGGTTCAAATCCCCTGCAAAGAAAGAGGTGCGGGAAAGAAAGCCAAAATCTACCTTTCTGTTTAGTTGGTAATTTCCGGCCAAAAATATTTTGGGACCCAGGAAATGCAGATAAGCATCCTGGCTATAATGAAGTTTTGTAGCTTCCTGGAGGGAATCGAGCAGGTCATTGGCGGGATCTGAATCAGCCTCCTCCTGAAATTCGGAGCTCATATCGATCCCTGTATAGGAAAATTCTCCGTTAACGGTATACCTGTGGGAATAGTTCGTGTAATTGATAAATCCCAGGTCAGTAACACTAGCTGAAACCTCCAGGTCGTCCATAAGCTGGTAATTAACCCCAAAATCAATGGCAAATCCCGGATTTTCGAAAAGATCGCTTACCTGAGGCTCAAGGCCTTTCATTTCGTCAATGTAGCCCAGTGAATCAGTGGTTACATTTACGGGAGCCGTACCCTGTAGCTCGATATCCGAGGTAAGCGACATAGAATCAGCCTGCTCACTGGTATACAGGTCAAGATTGAATTCGCTGGTCTGGAAGTTGGCCAGTCCGTTAAGATACTTGACCCTTAGCCCGTAACTGAGGTCCTGATCCATCTTGCCTGAATACCCCAGGGAATATTCCAGGTAATGATTGGTATAGAGGTTCAAATTACTCAGGTTGACATGTTCGCCTTTCATGTTTCCTTTGGTAATAAAAGTCATCAAATCGCGTGGATAAGTGAGTTTTAGGGCGGACTTTTCCCGCGCGTGGAAGGAAAAATAGCCCTTACCTGCCCTGAATCCGAAGCCGAGGAGATTGGTGGAAAATTGGGTAAAAAAAGAGTTTTTGGGTTTGAGTGTATTCAGGAAATCGTCCAGATTGGCGTCGGGATGGAGAAAGGTGATCAGCGAATCATTCACCGGACTTTCCATAATGATGTCATTGTAAGTGAGTGAGTTGTTTCCCAGGTTCATATTGATGTCGGATATACCGGGCATATTCAGGTAGAAGTTGCATACAGGCTGGCGTGCCGGGTTCATCAGTGACATTTGGGGGATCCGGTCCATAAAATATAGGGTGTTGACCTCCTGAGCCATGGCGGCTGAAGGGATCACTGAGATAAGGATTAATACTGTGCATATACTGCGGAGATTTTTTTTCATGGTCTCTTGTTTTAAAAATTGAATTTGGTTTTTGTTTCATCAATTCCCAGCCTGAAATCAAGTGTATAATCGGTATAGAATTTAACCCCAATGAAATCTCCTTCATTGGTTTGTGAGGTTTTTACCGTGGCTTCCAATGCCAGTTGGTTGGTTTCGTTAAGCAAAGCAATTTCGTCTCCGGTGACTTTGAAATAAACCAGATTTTTTTGGGGTGCATTTACCCTGCCATTTTCATTGACTTCGGGGGCTTCGAGCATAGAAACCGCCTGACCTTCTTCATCCAGAGGTTCAAGTGTCAGTAGATCCCTGTTTGTGGTTGAGTCGCGGCATATCAACTTAATATCGATGCTGAAAGGGAACTGATTGTTAAAGATGCCATAGAGGTTCACCGTTTCCTCAAAATCCACATCCATGTCAAAGCCTACGGTATCCTGGTAAGTAAGTCCCGTAGTTTTCAGTTCCAGTGGCAGGTCCATCTCCATGCCCACGTTGACGCGGTTCTCCGAGGTGATGAAGTTTTGCGTGGAAGCGGGGTCTGTATCCAGGTTGATATAGCCTTCACCCCCCAAACGGATATTCTGAGGGGGAAGGGAAATGAATTTGTCAATGTCAGATGTATTTTTGTCTATTGTTATGGTGTCTGTGATGGTGTTGTAAGGCCTGGCAGGATACTTAAAATCAATTAATCCGTCACTATCTCCCTCATTGAGGTTTTGCTGTTCGGCACCTGATTCAGCAATCAGATCCGGGTTTGCAGTGAAGGGTATTCCGATGGTGTTGGTGTAGAAAAGTTTCAGTTTCGGATCGGTAAGGGTAAAATCACCTGACAGGTTATCCAAAATCCCAATCTCGGTCTCAATGAGATTTTCATCAAAACCGAGCGTATCTTCTCCAAAGTAGCCGCTCACATATTCAAGGTCATCGCTGTCAAGAAACAGGTTATAAGAAAAGCTGACCTCATCGGTGGCATGATATTCTACAAAATCCTCATTATCATCGAGTTTGATAGTGTATCCAAAATGCAGGGAATCTGTGCCGTTGAGTATGGTTTCTGAGTCGGTCAGGTCCAGTTCACCGTGATTGACGGATTGGGCAGATAATTGTTGTTCAAGAGAAACATTGTCGCCGTTCGTATAGCGGCTTTGCAATAGATTGATCTCCAGGTAAGCCGACAGATTGGTATTGTTTTCAATGGTAAGTTCCATCCCTCCACCGGAAAGCTTTATGGTATCAAGTCTTCTGTCACCTGAATATCCGGTGCTAATTTTTGTCAACTGATCTTCCAGTGTTTGTTCCGGGATGGCGACCTCTCCACTGGAAATAACCAGGTTATTAGATTGAGCATCAATAGCAAGGTTTTGCTGATCCAGATCGATATCAACTGGATTGTTGCTTCCCGGTGTGCTTATAGCAATATCGCTGGCATATAATACAGAACCCAGTGTTTCACCGGAAAGGTCAAAAGTTTCGGTGTGACTATCTCCAACAGGGATATCAGGAAATACAAAATGATTGATACCAAGATCTTCATCAGTGTCACCGGAATTGTCCAGTATTTTGGTCCTGAGTTGAAATTCTGCCGTAACCTCAACCGGCATATTGTTGGTTAGGGTGATCTCGATCTCTCCACTCTCAAACCCGGCATAACGAAAATTGTCAATTTCATCCACTTCGTAATCTCCTCCGACCTCCATCGGGTCCGACTCATCTATTTCGGGAAATTCAATGGATTGCCCGTCGGCGTCTTTTATCATATCAGCTTCGGTTTCATTGGTGACGGCATTATCTACAATGTTTCTCAATGTAATGATTTCGGATATTGGCCCGAAGCTACCGATTTCAATATTACCGAGCGTATAGGATTCTTCTCCTGATTCATTCACTTCAAAAAGATCGTTGCCCTCGAAGGTAAAGATGCTGTCTTCTCTGTGGATAATTTTAAGGTAGGGATAAGTTTCGGATGAATCCAGAACGATATTTTCGCCGTCGTCCACCATATCTTTCAGTGTAATAGAACCTCGTGCCAGTGGAGCTGAAAAGGACGGAGAGAGCTCCATGTCATCTGACAACCTGTCCAGTTCGAATTTATCATCTTTACATGTTGTAAGGAGAAGAACTAAAAAAACAATAGAAATCAGCCAGAAGAGAAAAGCATGGTATGAATTTTTCATGATCAGTACGTTAAGTATTAACAAGGTTTTGTTTATTCATCTTAAGACGTTGTAATTATATAAAAAGTTGGTTTGATCTCCAACAATCAGATTGAAATTGTTGTCTTCTTCGTCCAGATTCCCGATGGTGAAAGGCGTACTGCCTTTCAGTGGAAACCCGTTATGCATTTCTCCGTTGCCATTCAGCAGATAAATTCGGTTTTTCTGTTTGGAAACGATTCCCAGTTTTCTGTCATTGCGGGAAAAATAAAAGTATATCGGCGCACTGGAAATTTCGGTTTCAAAAGCATGTTCAAATATTTTGCTTTCCGGTGATTGGTAAACTTCCAGCTTATTGTCGTCCAGATATATAAAATCTTTCCGGCCGTCACTGTTAACATCCCTGTAGAGGAAATGGTGGTCCGGAGAGAACGGCTGCACCTCGGCAGTTTCCACTTCTCCGTTGAAATACACATAATGCACCGTACCAGTTACGTCGGTGGTAACAAGCCTGGGCTGGGTTTTGGAGTTTTCCTCTTCGAGTGTGAAAAGGTTTTTTCTGGATGGGGCGAATTGTTCCTCGGGTTGCACCCGTACTTCGCCCCGCCGGTTTAAGATGTAGATCTGGACTTTATCAGCAAATACAATATAATCCCTGGTACCTACCCGGAAATGTTGCACTTTCTGTGTCACTTCCGTATCGGTTTTTCCGAATCTCCAGCCGGAAATGATATTTCCCTCCTTTGAAAAATCGTAAACCCGCTTGTTTTCAGAAGGTACGAAGATTCTGTAATTTTTATTGTCGTCATAGTCGAATACTGAAAGCGGTGCGGAAGCGGGGGCAGGGAGACGGAAAGGATAATTCTCCACATACTTTCCATTTCTCGCGATCAGGTGCACTTTATTTTTGGTGTTAAAGAGCATCTGCAGTTTCCCGTTCTTGTAGTAATCAATCTGGTGGATGTCGCTCATAACAGGCTCTTCAAGCTGTTTTTCCCAAAGGACCCGGCCTGTTTTATTGATCAGGTAGATTTTATTGTTCATGTCCTGCACAAAAATTTCGTTTTCTCCGGTATCATGATTGGTAACAAGGGATGGCCTGGAATCTATGGCCGTATCCAGATGGGTTTCCCAGGTGGTTTGGGGTTCTTCGCTAACCTCAGGTATATATTTAATAAATAGATTGTTATAGATCATATCTCCGCTTCCCATCAATTGACAGGAGAAGGCCTGAAACTTTCTGAAATGATTTTGGTTTTTTCGTAGGCCCTCCTGAAGGTCAGTTCTGAGAAAATCGGATATCAATGAAGGTGATCGGTACATATTGGTATAAAAATGAAAGTTTGCCTGGTCTGAGAGGTAATCCGAGAATTTCTGGTATTTTTGATTGTTTTTCAGGGTTTTATCCAGGATGTTTGAATAGATGAAATCCCGGATCAGATCCCTGCTTCCGGCAAAAACGGCATAGCGCCCGATCATTGTGAAATAGCGGGTATCAATATGCTTGAATACATCGCCGAAAAGATTGCTAAAAAGATTATCGAGGGGCAGTTTATATACAGGATATTGGTTTTCCCCGTCAATAGAGATATTTTGTGCAAGCCCCTCTTCTGATTCTGAAGTAACTTTTTCTGAAATATTAACAAGTCTGGATTGTGCATATTCTTTATCCTCGGTTTTTAACAGGACGATGGCCTTATCCCTGGGGTTGTCCTTATTCGGCTTCATAAATGCCAGGCCGATCTCCTGATAAAGCAGGTTGTAAAAAGAATTTTCCGGGTTGAAGCTATACTGGTCTTCGATTTTTGTTATCCAATTGTTGTAATTGCCCAAAATTTGTTTTTCCTTATATAATTCCCGGAGATGTTTCAGGTAACTCTCCTTGTTGCTTATGCCCAGAGAGATGTAAGCAGAAGTATTGGAGGGAAGCATGCTTTCCATTTCAAGCTTAACGGGGTCCTGATCTTTCAAAAGATCCATCATTTCGGTGTTCTCCTGGCCAAGGACTGTAAAACCGTTTAATAATAAGACATCCTGCTTCAGATTGATGTCCAGAATAGCCCACTGCCCAAAATTTGTTAAGTTATTTATATAGGTGCGATAAGTGTTATTAAAAGGGATGGATATAACCTCCGGGAAATTTTTGAAATTGATATAAAGATTGGCAGCTGTATGCTTACCGGCTATTTCCGATACTTTCCTGAAATGTTCATTGTCAATTAGGGGGCTTTTTACAGAGCTCTGCCGGATGGCCTGTTCGATAAGAATGGGAGAAGTACTGGCTATCAGTATCCCTTTTACAGTAGCGTACGAAAGCTTATGATTATCATCTTGATAGATGGAAAAAAGCCGTACTTTGTTATATATTTTTGATTGTATCTCGTAATTTTGCCTGTTTCCCCATTGTTTAAACTGTTGGAGTACATGATTCTGTTCCCTCAGGTTATCCATATTAAGGAGAAAGGAAAACCCCAGCCGTTCTTTGCCCAGCTTTTCAGCCATAATGATGAGTCTCTTGTTCCTGAGGAGCTCCTGGATGGGTTTATCGTTTCGGACGAGAGAATCCATCACACCGACTTGATGTGCAAATTTTCCTGCAGAGGGAAGCTGTTTAATTTCGTTCCATATGTCATTATCCTTTGTCAGATTATTAAGGAACTTTAAAGGAGTCCGGATATCGAGAAAAAATGCTGCATCATTGGAGATCAAACGGGTGATATTGTATTCGGGGATTTGCTGTTTTTTAAAGAAGAAATAAGCACCGGTTCCTCCAAGAATAAGAATGATCGATATGGCAATCAGAGTTTTTTTCATGTATCATGCACGAGCTTCAGGTTAAAAAAATTAGTCATTCGTTAATCCTGAATTGAATATGATCATCTAATCAATTGGGATTAGAGACCATTTTATTGATATTTCTTCCATTCAAGGATTTTAGACCTGCAAATATAATGAGTTCAATAATTGATTGTTTTAAATATGAGGGAAAAATTGGACCAATACCTTCGCAAAGATATTATTTTTGTTTTTCATTTTCCCGGAATGAAAAAAGTTGTTAATAAAGAAAATACTTCTTTAAAATCACAATGGGAAATGATTATTTTATCATGGCAAGTTACATCTGGTCAATAAATGAACTAAATAAACAGATGAAATGAGAGGCACAATATTTGGAAAATGTTTTGTGGCAATTGCTCTGATTGCTTTTCCGGCGTTGGCTTTTTCTCAGAATCTTGAAATTTATGATTCAGAGACATTTGAACCGATTGAGCACGTGGCCTTGTATAGTAAGGACAAAAAAAAATCGATTATTTCTGATTATAAAGGTATAGCAAGTTTAGACCCTTTTAAGGCGAAAGATTCCATCTATTTTCAGCATCCTTCATATCAACCGATAGTTAAAACCAAAGCGCAGCTGAAGGAGCTGGATTATTCAGCAGGCCTTGAAAAACGAGTTATACAGTTGAAGGAGTTTGTGGTTTCTGCCTATCGATGGGAGCAAAACATAGAGGAAGTCCCCAATAAAATAACCACCCTCTCCAAGGAGGAGGTTGATTTTCAGGACCCTCAAACTGCTGCCGATCTGTTGGCCTCTTCAAACGAGGTGTTCGTTCAAAAGAGTCAATTGGGTGGAGGTAGTCCCATGATAAGGGGATTTGCCACTAATTCGGTATTGCTTGTTGTTGACGGCGTTAGGATGAACAATTGTATATACAGACGCGGGAACTTGCATAATGTTATTTCTCTGGATCCTCATTCGGTTGAGAACTCCGAAATCATCTTCGGACCCGGTTCCGTTACTTATGGTTCAGACGCCCTTGGGGGCGTGATGGATTTTCATACCAAAAGTGTTCAGCTATCTACCAGTGATAAGAGCCATAGAAACTGGAACGCAGTCAGCAGGTATTCTTCCGCCAATAATGAGATGACCGGCCATATTGATTTTAATTATGGACAACAGAAATGGGGATTTCTCACCAGTTTGTCTTACAGCAGCTATGATGATCTTACAATGGGCAGCCATGAACATCCCGAGTATCGAAGAATGAAATATGTCCAGCGCATTGATGGCCGGGACACCATTGTAGAAAATGAAAATCCGGATAAACAGGTGCCTTCCGGTTATGATCAGTTTAATTTTATGCAGAAATTGAGGTACAGGCCCGGCAGTAATTTTAACCTGAGTTATGGTTTTTATTGGTCTTCTACTTCGAATATACCTCGTTATGACCGACTTATTCAGAAAAGAAATGGCCGGCTTAAAAATGCAGAATGGTATTACGGACCCCAGCAATGGATGATGCATGCCTTGAATGGAAAACTAAAACGTCCGGGCAGCCTGTTTGATGACATGCAGTTTACCTTTGCATATCAAGATTATGAAGAAAGCCGGCACGACAGGGGATACAGGGAAGAGTGGCTGCGGCATCGCACGGAAAATGTACAGGCCTTGTCACTTAATATTGATTTTGACAAGGAGTTTGGGGATGACCTGTTTTATTATGGTGTGGAATATGGATACAATCATTTGAATTCCATTGCTTCAAAAGAGCACCTCGTTAGTGGGGAAGAACTATCTACGCAAACGCGATATCCCAATGGAGACAACGATTATTCAACTTTCGCCGGTTATATAAGTTACAAAAACAATATTGGGGAAAAGTTTACTACAATTACGGGCATTCGCTACAGTCATTTTGATATTCGCTCTACACTTGATACGTCAGCGGCTTATTATAATTTTCCGTTTACAAAAATGACGCTTAGTACAGGAGCTTTAAACGGTTCGGTGGGTCTGGTTTATCATCCGCAGGAAGACTGGCAGATCAACCTGAATGGTTCTTCTGGGTTTCATGCCCCCAATATTGATGATATGGCTAAGGTTTTTGATTCCGAACCCAAAAGTGTGATTATGCCCAATGAGAATCTGGACCCTGAGTATGCTTACAATATTGATCTGGCAGTAAAGAAACATCTGGATCAAAGGTCGCTGATCGAATTGACGGGATTCTATACCTGGTTGCATGACGCGATGGTTAGAAGAGCATCTACTTTCAATGGAAAGGATTCAATCATGTATGATGGTGTATTGAGCCAGGTGCATAGGGTGGTAAATGCAGACCATGCATTTATTCATGGATTTAGCCTTGATTTCGATATCCTCTTGCCCTTAAACATGCAATTTTCTTCAAACCTTACCTATACGCGGGGGGAGGATAAGGAAGGAGTTCCGTTAAGGCATGTAGCTCCTACTTTTGGACGGGTTTCATTTAAATATGATAAAGAGCCTTTGGTGTTATCTGTCAGCAGCAGATTTAACGGGGAGTTTTCCAATGAAAGGCTTGCGCCGAGTGAACAGTCCAAAACCCATATTTATGCACTCAATGAAAGGGGACAGCCCTATTCGCCTTCATGGTGGACATTGAACTTTAAGGGTTCTTATAAGATCAATCAGTACCTTACGTTGAATGCAGGAGTGGACAATATTCTTGATGTTCGGTATCGGACTTATTCATCAGGTATTGCAGCGCCGGGCAGGGATTTTAGATTAGCCCTCAGGGCCCGGTTCTGATATAATTGTTATGCAGGTATGAGAATTGTAGAAAATCAATTTGGTGCTATATGATTAGGTGGATGTTACTGTTCTTGGTTGGAATATGGATTCTTTTCGAGGGTCAGCCGGTTTCTGCCCAGAGGGATACCCTACGGAAACGAATTGATTGCGATAAGTGGAACTATGAAAGGATTATGGAGACTGAGACCGAAAAGGGATTTTTTCTCTACAAGGATAAGTTGCATCAATATTATTTACTTCCTCAGGATTTGCCATGCTGGTTCTTTAATCCCCGGGAATATTCCACGGGTCCGTCCTATTCTTTAGGTATTTCAGAGCCTGGTATGGATTCTGCCAAAGCATCCAAATTAGCCATTTTGAGGGCAAAATCCCTTGTCTTGCTCTCAACAGGTTTAAATATTGATAACATTTCGGATCATTTTCAAGTGGTGAGAGAATCAGATGCTGTTTTTGATGAAAATTCCCGTTATCTGGATTTTAGCAGATTATCCGCCGAATCGGTTATCGATCTTATGGATTTCATGGTAAATAAAACATTACAACCAATATCTTGATAGCAGGATAAAGGCAATCTATGATAATTATAACATGAAAAATCAGGGGCTTATACGCACAGTGTCGAAGAACCGGGTTAAGTTTGATATTAATTCTCTGGCAGTTGTTGAAAATGAACTTTACCTTAAAAATGGAAATTTCTCCTTATTGATTTGAGAATTACATATGGTAATTTTATTATGAAAAAGTTGCAAGTGAGAGGGATTATATTCAAATTATTGATCTCTTGTCTTTTCTTCAGCTGGGTAACACCGGCTTTTCCGCAAGAAGAAGGGAGGGATATGCCTTCGGATTTGAAGCTTGTTAAGCCGCAAAGTGAGGAGGTGTATAATTATAGTGGTGATGATCAAACGCAAACGATCAACAGTCATCTAAAACGTTCAGTTAAAGCCCGTGTTATTGATCAGAAGGGTCAGCCCAGGGAAGGGCATCCGGTTTATTTTAAAAAGGTATCTACACCTGAGCAGGCTACAGGATTTGTTATACAGGATACCCTTGCCTATACCGATTCTTCAGGACTGGTATCAATCAATGTAAAACTGGGGGATAAACCCGGCCAATATGAGCTCGCTGCTTTTATGCAGGGTTCGGCGGCAGATAATCTTTTAATATATAAGTTTCATGCCAGGGAAAAGCATTGGGGCTTTTTTCTTGTTATCGGTCTGATAGGTGGATTGGGTCTTTTTCTGCTCGGAATGAAAATGATGAGCGAAGGTATGCGCAGTGCTGCCGGGGGTAGAATGCGTTCCGTTCTGAGCCATCTGACTCATAATAAATTGATGGCTTTGGGGGTCGGAACTTTGCTTACAACAATCCTTCAGAGTAGCAGTGCCGCTACAGTGATGATGGTGAGTTTTGTACATTCGAAACTTATGAAGTTTAGGCAGACCCTGGGCATTATACTGGGAGCTGGCATCGGAACCACCATTACCGCTCAGGTCATTGCTTTTAATCTTTCCGATTATTCGCTGTTGATGATTGGATTAGGGTTTATTCTTAATTTCTTTATTCAATCACAGCGGGTTAAATATATAGGAAGGATCATCCTGGGTTTTGGGGTGCTTTTCTTTGGAATGCATGTGATGTCTCAGTCCATGGATCCTTTGAAGGATTATGGTCCTTTCATCAATATGATGTTGAAACTGGAGACACCAGTGATCGGAATTGTTGTAGGAGCTGTTTTCACAGCGTTGATCCAAAGCAGCAGTGCTTTTATAGGCATTATGATTACCCTGGCGGTTCAGGGATTGCTAACTCTCGAAGCCAGTGTACCTTTGATTTTAGGTGCCAATATAGGAACCAGTGCAACAGCATTGCTTTCCTCTATCAGCACTTCGAATGAAGCACGTAAGGTTGCTATAGCTCATACTGCGGCCAAAGTTTTCGGAGCGTTGCTTTTTGTCTGGTGGATTCCGGGTTTTGTCGAATTGACACAAGGGGTTTCTTTGGTCGGAGCCGGGAATCCGGGGGATTCCATGACCCTTCAAAGTACTCCCCGGCAGATAGCCAACGCACATACCATTTATAATGTTGCCCTGGCCTTGCTTCTGTTCCCATTTATGAAACATTTCGCTACGCTGGTTGATCGGCTGATCAAAGAAAAGGAAGAAGCTGAAAAACCTGCTTTCAGAACTGTCTATCTGGACAAAAATGTACTGAGGAGTAGTACTCCCCTTGCTTTGAGTTTGGCCAAGGAGGAAGTGTTGCGGATGGGGGGTATTGTGAAAGAGATGTTAGAAAATATCATTCAGCCATTTATCGGGAAAACTGAGGATCAATTGACTTATATTGAGCATAAAGAAAATGAAGTAAACTATCTTCGGGATAGAATCAAGGAATATCTTCTCAGGATATCCAGGCAAGATATTGAAGCAGAAAGAGTTAATGAAGCATTTCAGTTGATTTATACGGTTAAGGAGTTTGAACAGATTGCCGATATCATTTCAGACAATATTGCCCAAAAAGCCCGTTCATGGTGTGCTTCCGATCTTGAGTTCTCGGAAGATGGCCGGCGTGAAATTGCTGATTATCATACAAGGGCATTGAAACAGGTCAACCGTGCCATGGAAGTGTTAAGGGAAGTGAATCTGGAGAAGGCAAAATTAATGAAAAAGAAATATAAAAAGTACAGAAATATGGCCATTGAGTTGGAAAAACAACACTATGAAAGATTGAAGGAAGATGTGAGTAAATCTGTCACAAGCAGCAAGACCCATCTTGAGCTGCTCAGCCTTTTAAAGCTGATCAATGAAAGAGCCACCAATATTGCCAGGATATTGCTTAAGTGGACGGATAAAGGATAATATAAGCTGTCGTTTTTGGGTGGTCTGAAATTTCTTTATATTTATCCCTGTTGACAATGAAGACTGAATGTGTCATAAAATACTAATTCTTAATTATGAACGATAGATTTAAGATTGTAGAGGTAAATACTCCTAAAAGAAATAGGGAGTTTATACATTTTCCGGTTCAGCTTTATAAAAGGGAGAAAAATTGGATACGACCATTGGATCACGATGTGAACAGTGTTTTTGATCCTGCTGAGAATAAGTTTTTCAGAAGTGGCGAGGCCATAAGGTGGCTTTTACTGGACGAAAATGATAAAACCGTTGGAAGGGTTGCAGCTTTTTATGACAGGAGAACTGCTTACAACAACGACCAACCTACCGGCGGAATGGGTTTTTTCGAGTGCATAGATGATAAAGAGGCCGCTTTTATGCTTTTTGACCGGTGTAAAGAATGGCTGGAATCCAAAGGAATGGAAGCGATGGACGGCCCTGTGAATTTCGGTGACCGCGACCGCTGGTGGGGGCTGCTTGTGGATGGCTTTGATTATGAACCCAATTATTGCATGCCTTATAATTACTACTATTATAAGGACTTATTTGAGTCTTACGGATTCAGAAATTTCTTCAATCAATATACCTATGGAAGATTTATCAGCAAAGAAGGATTAGACCCGGTTATTGAAGAAAAAGCCAAAAGGATTCAGCGCAATCCCCAATACCATTTTGAACACCTGACCCAAAAAAACATCGAAAAATACAAAGAAGATTTCAGAGATATATACAATCGGGCATGGTCGGGGTATTCCGGGGTAAAAAAGATCACCAAAGCGCATGCCGATGCATTGATGAAGAGGCTGAAACCCATTCTTGATGAAAGACTAATGTGGTTTGCTTATTATGGAGATGATCCGATTGCTTTTTTCCTGATGGTGCCGGATGCCAATCAGATCATCAAACATTTGAATGGGAAGATGCATTTTTTGGCCAAACTGAATTTTTTATTGCATAAAAAGTTCAATCCGCCTACCAAGGCTCTGGGACTGATATTCGGTGTAGTTCCGGAACATCAGGGAAAAGGTGTGGAAGGCGGGCTTATTATGGCATTTGGAGACATCGTCATGATAGATGATTTTCCCTATAAGGATCTTGAGTTGAATTGGATCGGGGATTTCAACCCCGCCATGATGAAGGTTGCCGAGCAGATAGGATCGCAGATTCGAAAAACCCACGTCACATACCGGTACCTTTTTGACAGAACCAAGCCTTTTAAAAGAGAGAAAAAAGTAAATTGATAAGGGGTTCCAAAAATACTGATTATGAGAGTTGCTGTAATTGACCTTGGAACCAATACCTTCAATTTATTGGTGGCTTATGTTTCAGCATCCGGAAGCATGTCTGTTTTACATAAGGATGAATTGGGCATAAAGCTTGGTGAAGGGGGCATGAACAAGAAGATCATTACTGAAGCATCATTTGATAGAGGACTTCAGGGAATTGAAACCCATTTAAGGAATGCCGGGCAGTGGAATGTCGATAACGTTCTGACCGTAGCCACTTCAGGCATTCGAAGTGCAAAGAATGGAGAAGATTTTATCAGGCAGGTCAGAGAACGGTTCGGCATAGAGGTTAAAACCATTACAGGCGAAGAAGAAGCGGGATTGATCTACCGGGGTGTTAGGCAAGCAGTGGATATGGGAGATAAAACAGCTCTGATTGTCGATATAGGCGGAGGCAGCAATGAATTTATTATTGGCGGCCGTAACCATTGCCTTTGGAAAAAAAGCATTGATATTGGAATCGCCAGGATTTTGGAGCATTTCAAACCTTCAGACCCCATCGGTCATGAAGAGATAGAACAGATCAACAGGTATTTTGATGAAGCCCTTCAACCTATTTATAAGCCTATTCAGCAGTATCGGCCAAAGCTTTTTATCGGTTGCTCCGGGACTTTCCAAACGGTTAGAAATATGCTCATGGAAGAAGGAATGCTCAAATGTGAATACAGAGAGCTGCCATGGTTTTCCATATCTTACGATCAGTTCAAAAGGTTGCATGAAAAATTGTTGTTTTCCACCAGAAAAGAAAGGGAGCAAATGCCCGGATTGGAATTATTCCGTGTGGACATGATTGTATTGGCCAGTTTATTTGTTAATTTCATCATGCAAAAATTTGGATTTGACCAAATGGTACAATCCGATTATTCGATCAAGGAAGGTGTGATCGATCAATATATAAACCCTTAAAGTTTCTGTTATGCCTCAGATTTTAGCGATAGATGACGAACAGAGCATTCTGGAAAGTCTCAAGGAAATACTGGAATATGAAGATTATGATGTGGATATTGCCCAGGAAGGAGAGGAAGGCATTGAATATTTTAAAAACAACAAGTACGATGCGGTTTTTCTTGATATCAAGATGCCCAAGATGGACGGTCTGGAAGTTTTGGATAAGCTGATGGAGATTTCGCCGGATGTGCCCGTGATTATGATATCCGGACACGGAACCATTGATACTGCCGTGGATTCTATTAAGAAAGGAGCATTCGATTTCATTGAAAAACCCCTGGACCTTAACAGATTGTTGGTTACCCTTAAGAATGCCATGGAGAAAAAAGATCTGGTAAAAGAAACCAAACGTCTGAAGAAAAAAGTAAGCAAAACCTATGATATTGTGGGTGAGTCGGAGGCCATCCGGCATGTTAAGGATATGATTGAAAAAGTGGCTCCTACTGATGCCAGTGTGCTGATTACCGGAAAAAACGGTACGGGAAAGGAGCTGGTTGCCCGATGGCTGCATGAGAAAAGCCCACGTTCCGAGCAACCGTTTATCGAGGTAAATTGTGCAGCCATCCCTTCTGAACTTATTGAAAGCGAATTGTTTGGCCACGAAAAAGGTGCCTTTACTTCCGCTCACAAGCAGCGAAAGGGAAAATTTGAGCAGGCCCACGGAGGTACCATATTTCTGGATGAGATCGGCGATATGAGCCTTTCCGCACAGTCAAAAGTGCTTAAAACACTTGAAGAAAAGAAGATATCCCGGGTGGGAAGCGATAAGGTCATTGAAGTGGATGTAAGAATATTGGCTGCCACTAATAAAAATCTGAAAGAAGAGATTGCAGGGAACAATTTCCGGGAAGACCTTTATCATCGCCTGAGCGTAATCATCATACATGTCCCCTCCCTGGATGAAAGAAAGGAGGATATCCCTCTGCTGGCAGACCATTTCAATGAATTGATCACCCGGGAGTATGGAATTGCCAAGAGAGATATTACGGATGATGCCTTAAATGCGCTGCAGGAGATAAAATGGACGGGAAATATCAGGGAATTTCGTAATGTACTGGAAAGGCTGATCATATTATGCGGGGAACAAATCACTGGTGAGGACGTTAAAAAATATGCGCAGCCGATTTCAGGATAAAAAAAATTATTATACTTTTCTTATTCTTATGTGGCGAGGCTCCAGCAAATTTTTACTTGTCAGTCTTGTGTTTTTTACCCGGGCAATTTCCATTTTGGCCCAGATAGAAACCGGCGAAATCCCTTATAGTCAGCATCTCAAAACTACTTTTCCGGAGCCTCCGGTTATCAATATGCCCGAACACGACTATGAAAAGCTTCGTAAAGCAAGTCTTGATAGAGATCATCTTAAAAAATTGCGTTATGCAAAGATGATCGATGTGGACATCATGGTCAAATCCCAAGCACAACAAATTTACCTTGGAGGTGGGGTATTGTACAGGTTGGCAATATCTTCAAAAGGAGCTTATTCGTTGTCGTTGGTTTTTAGTGAATTTAAAATACCGGAGGGGGCTAAACTGTTTGTCTACAACCAGGATCAATCTCATGTAAAAGGCGCTTTTACCGAAAGGAACAACAAGGCTTCCGGTGTTTTACCCTTAGCCCCGGTCAGAGGTGAAAAGATCATTGTGGAGTATTTTGAACCCGACAACAGTTCCTATGATGGGAAACTTAAAATAGGTAAGGTAGGTCATGGTTTTCTGGATATTTATTCCATCGAGGAAGAAGACCCGGATTTCGGTGCATCCTGCGAGGATATAGATGACTGGGATATCAACTGTCCGGCTGGAGATGACTGGCAAACTGTAAAACATGCTGTGTTGAAGCTCGTGTCAAACGGTTGGTTGTGTACGGGGAGTTTGATCAACAACGTACACTATAATAAGCGGCCCTATTTGCTTACCGCTAATCATTGTCTGAATAATCAGGATAAAGCAGAAGAATCCGTGTTCATTTTCAATTATGAAAGTCCTGATTGCAAAGGAACTAAGCCTGATACTTCTGATTATCATTCCATGTCAGGAGCAAATTTAATTTCCACCACACCTGAAAATGATCAGTTGGATTTTACACTTTTAGAACTGAGCGAGTCCGTCCCAATAAATTATAAGCCTTATTTTGCCGGCTGGAGTCTTGAGACAAAGAATATCCGAAGATCTGCTTCCATTCATCATCCTGAAGGCGATGTAAAGAAAATTTCCATAGATTCAAATACAGTGGAGATCAGTACTTATCCGGGGGGGTTATATAACGGTTCTTCCCATTGGCTGGTCAAGGAATGGGACCTGGGTACTACACAGGGAGGTTCGTCAGGAGCTCCCTTATTCAATAAGCAAAAGCGTATAATAGGAGATCTGAGTGGGGGAGAGGCTACTTGCGATGACCCCGTCAACGATTATTTTGCCAGATTCGACCGCTCATGGGATGATTTCGGTCCTGCCGAACATCAGTTGAAAGCCTGGCTTGACCCTGAGAATACCGGATTTAACCACCTTGACGGTTATCTTCCTTACGACAGCATTCCTTCACACCTGAAAATACAATATGAAGCACCGGATATAAGGTTATACTGGAATCCTCCGTTAAGTGAGCAAGAAGTTCTGAATTATGAAATATATAGAAATGGTGAGCTGCTGGATAATAATGTTTCCAAAACCGGTTATACGGACACTGATGTTGTGGAGGATACCCTGTACAGATATAAAGTAAGGGCTTATCTGGATGATGGAACATATACGGATTATACGGAAGAAATCCCTTTTGTTCCCCTAAGGGTAAAATCCCTGCCTTTTACAGAAAACTTCCCAACTTCTGATACACTGCCTGAAGGATGGTATGAATACAATTATAAGAGCAAGAGCAACTGGGATATCAGTACAGGGGCTCCGGGAAATCAGCCCGATACTGCAGCACAAGGTGAGTATAACCTGGTTTTTCAGGGTGAGGAAGGGGATTCTTCCAGGATGATCACCCCGCCCATTGATATGAACGGTGAGGAATACATTCATCTCAGTTATTTTGTGGCTATACCCGGGACTAAAGGCAATGCCGACCATTTGAACCTGTACATTCGGTATGCGGATACTTTAAACTGGCATTTGGTCAGAAGCTACAGGGATACCATTTCAGGATGGAGGTCGGATTCCATTTATCTTCCTAGACCTTCTTCAGATTACCGTTTGGCTTTTGAGGGTGTGGGTCATAACGGGGAAGGGATTGTGCTGGATGCGGTAAATATTTCCCGGGATACCAGTGCTTTCACACCGAAATTTGAGGTAAGTAATGACACGGTGTGTGAAGGGGATTTTCTTTATTTTATGATAGAGGATGGGGATACTGATGAAGATTACAGTTATTTCTGGGATTTTGGCTACGGAGCTTCCTCACGCTATGAAGACGGCCCCGGTCCACATACCATCCGCTACACTTATCCCGGAGAAAAAACTGTTCGGCTTACTGTTAATGGTATCTATCAAACCACCAGAAAAGGTGCCGTTATTGTTGATCCATTGCCCCCAAAGCCAGACATTGAGGTCAATGGGGATACATTGAGCATCGAAAACGAAGGGGATAGCATTCAGTGGCATGACGAGTATGGTCCTATAGAAGGTGCTACCGATAGCATTTACATTGCCACCGAAGGAGGTGAATATAGAGTTGAGGTCATCAATCCCTATGGTTGTTCGGTTTTTTCAGATGTTTATACCGATATCAATGTTTCATTGCCTCCGACTAAATCCGGAGAACTGAAAATATATCCCATACCTGCAGAGGAGAGGATTCATGTGCAATATTCATCAAACGAGTCACAAAAAGCGCGTTTGTCTGTGGTTAACACTTCTGGGACAACAGTGAAAAGCAAAGAGGTTAATTTACATACCGGGAAAAACAGAGAATCGGTTTCGATTGCCGATTTATCACCTGGCGTTTATGTTGTCAGGTTGTACCAGGAAAACGGGGCCACGCTGCATTCGCGGTTTATTAAGGAATAAAAAGGGATTTGGTCAGGGAAGCAGAGGGGGCTCTGTAAAAAGAGCCCCCTCTATCTTTGTTTGAGGATTTTTAAAGCGGGTTTATTTCACCTGATCCACGGCTTTTTTTAAAGCTTCTTCCAGCATGGATCTGTCAGGTTTTTTGATGAAATTTTTATCCATCATCATGTCGATGGTATGCCTTGTGTGACCGATGTCTTCGAGCGTTCGGTTGTAAATGTTATCCCAGTCACTTTCCACTCTTGCCACGCCGTCTTTTATTGCCTGCATGGCGACATCCGCGGCTTCATAGGCAAACATGTCTGTTTCATCCATCTTGGGCATGATGTATTCGGGATGAATGCCTTTCTTTTCGGCATAATTTGCCATGGAATAGGAGGCTGCGACTGCCATGTTATCGGTAATGCTTCTTGCCCGTACGAGAAGAGCTCCTTTCAATATTCCCGGGAACCCCAGTGAATTATTTACCTGGTTGGGAAAGTCACCCCGGCCGGTGGCGGTGATATAAGCACCTGCTTCTTTGGCAGCATAGGGGTAAATTTCAGGAACAGGATTGGCACACGCAAATACAATGGGTTTTTTACCCATCAATTTGATCCACTCGGTTTTAATTACATCGGGTCCGGGCTTGCTTAGGGAGATTAGCACGTCGGCACCTTTCATGGCGGATTCCATATCTTTTATCTTATCTGGGTTGGTTTGCTGGCAAAGCTCCCATTTTCTGTAAAAACGGGCATCTGCTTTAATATCCTCCCGCTCCATATGCAGCGAGCCTTTTGAGTCGAACAGTACCATTTTGTCCGGATCACCGCCTGCCTGCAATAACAGCCTGGCAATGGTTGCATTGGAAGCTCCTGCCCCAAACAATACAATACGTATATCTTCCAGGTTTTTTTCTACAATCCTTAATGCATTGATAATCCCTGCCACTGTTACTGAACCGGTGCCCTGAGCATCGTCATGCCATACGGGAATATCGCATGCTTCCCTTAATGTATCAAGTACATTGTAACAGTTTGGTTGAGAGATGTCTTCCAGATTAACAGCCCCGAAGCTGGGTTCCATCATTTTCACAAAATCAATGATTTTTTCCGGATCGTGTTCTCCTTCTTTGTTATAGCTGTTCATGCAAAGGGGTACAGCATCTATCCCGGCAAGATATTTCATAAGATAAGCCTTTCCTTCCATTACCCCGAGGCCTCCCGGAGGGGTTACATCACCATCTCCGAGTACCCTGGTGGAATCCGAGACCACGGCTACCATATTGCCCCTGTTGGAAACATCGAAGGAAGTATTGTTGTCATCACGGATGGTAGTGGAGATTTTTGATACCCCAGGAGTATACCAGATGTTAAACCAGTTGAAGCCGTAAAGTCCTGCCTTAGGTAAAAACTGAACTTTTCCGCCGTAAAATTTATGAGCAAGAAGAGAGAGTTCCTTTAAAAAGATGGTCTTGACTTTGGCCATTTGCTCCTGCGAAAAATTTTCAGGGAAAAGTTCATCCAAATTGCTTAGAGAAAGATCAATTTTTGCCATGGGCACCTCCTGGTAGTTTAGATTGCGAATTGATTATGTACAAAAATAAAAAAAATGCCGGTTATACTCCGGGATATTTGCTTCAATTTCTTTATTTTATCTATGCTGTGAAACATATTTGATCGTTCAGGCTTCCGTAATGGTGACTACAATATTCCTTACGTTTCTGGGACCATCAAATTCACAAACAAATATATTTTGCCAGGTAGAAAGGCCCAACTTTCCGTCGATGATCGGAATGGTTTCACCCGGACCAACAAGTCCTGATTTTAGGTGTGCATCCCCGTTGTTGTCCTGCATATCGTGTTCCCAAACTCCTGCCGGGATCAATTTTTTGAGTAAATTCACTACATCATTTTGTACCGACTGATCCCAGCTTTCCTGGATCATGATTCCGGCAGTGGCGCCATGTACATAAACCGAAGCAATGCCTTGCTGAACATTGCTTCGGTTTACAATAGCTTCCACTTCCCCGGTTATGTCAAAAAGCCCGTTGTGTTTTGCGGTTTTTATTTTTATGTTTTCCTGCATAATGCTTACAGTTTTTAGTTTTTTAAATATATAATGAAATCAGAATAAAATCAAATTCACCTTAAATAAATCTCAGGTATGTTTCTGAAAAATGATTCTCATAACAGATGACAGCCGGATAAATTTATTAATAAATGGCAGGGTTTTTTCCACGATTAGAGAGATTTTTCTATTTTCGCAGTTTGATGAAGCCACAAAATATTTTGACTTATGGAATATAGTTTTTACGAAATAGAGCAGAAATGGCAAAAATACTGGGAGGACAACAAAATATACAAAGTTGAGGTAAATCACAATAAGCCAAAATATTATGTATTGGATATGTTTCCATATCCCTCGGGAGCCGGACTTCATGTAGGACATCCCTTGGGATACATTGCTTCGGATATATTTGCCCGGTATAAGCGGATGGAGGGGTATAATGTATTGCATCCCATGGGATATGATGCATTTGGTTTGCCTGCTGAGCAATACGCCATTAAAACGGGTCAGCATCCGGCAAAGACCACCGAGCAAAATATACAGCGGTATAAGGCTCAGTTAACCAAAATTGGGTTTTCCTATGACTGGGACAGGGAAATGCGTACCTGTGATCCTAAATATTATAAATGGACCCAATGGGCTTTCCTGGAAATGTTTGAGCATTGGTACAATAAGAAGACAGACAGGGCAGAGCCCATTGAGGAGCTCAAGGAGATTTTTAGCCGTGAAGGAAACGTTAATGTGGAAGCAAGCTGTAATGAAACACCATCTTTTTCTGCAGAGGAATGGAATAATATGTCGGAGCAAGAGCAACAGCAGATACTGCTCAATTATCGGATCGCTTACCTGGCCGATTCAATGGTGAACTGGTGCCCCGATCTTGGCACTGTGCTGGCCAATGATGAGGTTAAGGATGGTGTATCCTTGAGAGGAGGTTATCCGGTGGTTCAGAAGAAGATGAAACAATGGTCGCTTCGTGTTACCGCTTATGCTGACCGCTTGCTTGAAGGTCTTGATAAAGTGGACTGGACCGAATCTCTGAAAGAAATTCAGAGAAACTGGATAGGAAGATCAGAGGGTGCTGAAATATTGTTCGGTGTTGAGTATTCTGATACCAAAATCAATGTATTCACTACCCGGCCCGATACTTTGTTTGGAGTTACATTCATGGTACTTGCTCCCGAAAGTGAACTGGTGGATAAATTTACGAAGGAGCAGTACAAAGAACAAGTCAATAAGTATGTTCAGGAGGCTACTTCTCGTCCGGAAAGAGAGAGGGTAACAGACACCCAGTCTGTCAGCGGAGAGTTTACAGGCAGTTATGCTTTGCATCCGTTTACCGGCGAGAAACTTCCTATATGGGTGAGCGATTATGTGCTTGTCGGATACGGTACCGGTGCCATTATGGCTGTTCCTGCACACGATCAGCGTGATCATGATTTTGCAAAGCATTTTAATCTTTCCATAACACCAGTAATTGAGGGAGAGAATCCGGAGGAGAAAGCATATGATTCGCTGGAAGGGAAAGTGATCAATTCCCGGTTTATCAATGGTATGAAGGCAAAGGACGCCATTCCTGCCATTGTAAATGAAATGGAAAAACAGGGCATCGGGAGGAAGAAAGTGAATTATCGTTTGCGCGATGCCATATTCAGCCGCCAAAGGTATTGGGGCGAACCTTTTCCCATTTATTACAAAAACGGAATGCCTTATCCGCTGGATAAGAATAAGCTACCGTTAGAATTGCCCGAAGTAGATGCCTACAAGCCAACAAAGGATGGTAAACCACCCCTTGCAAGGGCTAAGAATTGGGAGACCGAAGAGGGTTATCCTTTAGAATTAAGCACGATGCCGGGATTTGCCGGATCGTCTGCATATTTCCTTCGCTTTATGGATCCCCATAATGACGAAGCATTGGTTTCCAAAGAGGCCAATGAATATTGGAGGGATGTTGACCTTTATGTGGGAGGAACCGAACACGCCACAGGACACCTGATTTATTCCCGGTTCTGGAATAAGTTTCTCTATGATATCGGATGGATAAGCGAGGATGAGCCTTTTAAAAAACTGATCAATCAGGGAATGATACAGGGGCGCTCGAATTTCGTTTACAGGATTAAAGGAACCAATACGTTTGTTTCCTACAATCTGAAGGATCAGTACGATGTTACCCCGCTCCATGTAGACGTGAATATCGTAGATAACGATATATTGGATATCCAGGCTTTCCGGAATTGGAGCCCCGAGTTTAAGGATGCGGAATTCATCCTTGAAGATGGCAAATATATTTGTGGTGTGGCTATTGAAAAAATGTCCAAGTCACTTTATAATGTGGTGAATCCGGATGACATAATTGAGAATTACGGGGCAGATACATTGAGGATGTATGAGATGTTTCTGGGTCCGATTGATATGTCAAAACCATGGGATACCAACGGCATTGACGGGATATATAAGTTTCTCAGAAGATTCTGGAGAATGTTCCATGATGATCAGGGCAATTTTCATCTCAGCGATGAAGAACCGACAGGCGATGAACTTAAGTCACTCCATAAAACCATAAAGAAGGTAAAGGAAGATGTGGACAACTTTGCTTTTAATACGGCCATCAGTGCCATGATGATCTGCCTGAATGAATTGCCCGGCAATGATTTTAATAAGCGTAAGGTATTGATGCCTCTGTTGCGCCTCTTGGCTCCATTTGCTCCTCATATGGCCGAGGAGTTATGGCATAGGGATGACCATGAAGATAGTATAGTGGATGCTCCGATACCAGAATATAATGAAGAGTATCTTAAAGAATCCACCGTCACTTATCCTGTTTCATTTAACGGGAAAATGCGTTTTAAACTGGATCTGCCCGCGGATATTGATCAGGAGCAGGTAGAGCAGATTGTACTGAATCATGAAAAGTCCCAGAAATGGCTGAAGGATAAGAAACCCAAAAAGGTTATATTCGTCCCGAATAAAATCGTTAATGTAGTGGTTTAACCCCTTTTTATTATTTTTTTCCCGCCGTATTCTGGGATAATTTTTCAGAATATTTGTTATTCCCGGGGGAAATAGTAAATTTGAGGTGATGGTTCAATCTTAAAAGATGTAAAGAAAGTAAATGAAATATAGGCATCTCTTCACCTCCGGGTCTCTTCTTATTTTTGTTTTTTTATTATTCATATTATACACCAATCATGGGAGTGATGAAAGGGCGATTTTCAAAAAAGATATCGATCAAAATATTTTGTCTTTGAATCCTGACAGGGAATATGGGATTGTTTTGGATTCATTTAGGATGGAAACAGAGCGTATTCGGAGGAATCAGAATCTGGCCAATGTTCTGGAAGGCTATCGGTTCGGGAAACATACCGTCCATGAAATTACACATGAGATTGCCAGGGTTTTCGATGTAACAAAATTGAAGTCGGGTAACAGATATCACTTTTATTTTGACAAACAGGACAGCACCAATAAGGTGAAATATTTTGTCTATGAACATACGCCTAAAGAATATTTGAAGGTTTGTTTGGGCGAACAGATCAGGGTTGAAAAATCCGAAAAAGAAAGCCGTTTGATTAGAAAATCATGCACCGGAACCATTGAGACTTCCTTATGGCAAACTATGAATGATAACGATATCCATCCCACACTGGCACTTGAATTATCAGAAATTTATGGCTGGTCCATTAACTTTTTCAACCTGAAAAAAGACGACCACTTCAAGGTAATCTATGAAGAAGAATATGTGGACAGCTTATCGTCAGGGGTCAATGAAATTCTTACAGCCTGTTTTGTGCATAAAGGAGAGGAATTTTATGCCATTCCATTTGTTCAGGATAGCAGCCGGGATTTTTACGATCTGGAAGGAAACAGCCTTAGAAGAGAGTTCTTGAAGGCACCTTTAAGGTTTACCAGGATTAGTTCAGGTTATTCGATCAGCCGGATGCATCCCATTCTTAAATATCGCAGACCCCACAGAGGGGTTGACTATTCAGCCCCTGCAGGTACTCCGGTACGGGCAATCGGAGATGGAACTGTTATTGAGAAAGGCTATACAAAAGGAGCTGGCTATTATTTAAAAATACGACACAATAGTCTGTATGTTAGTGGATACAATCATCTTTCCAGGTATGCTGAAGAAATAAATGAGGGGGTTGAAGTAAAGCAGGGGAAAACCATTGGTTATGTAGGAAGTACCGGATATTCAACAGGCCCTCATCTGGATTTTCGGTTTTGGAAGAACGGCAACCCTGTCAATCCTTTAAAGGTGGAAGCTCCGCCCGTGGAGCCCATTAAAACATCCAACAGAGATTCCTTCGAAAAAGTGAAGAAGGAGTGTCTGAAAAAGCTTGAATCAAGTGATTTTCCCGATTAATTAATTTTTTGCTTTTCTGTAAGGCCTGAATCCCTGTGTGATTATTGGCATTTCATCTGTAATGCCGGATTGAATTGGAATATCTGCCCGGCCGTTCTGGTCATTTTGTTCTGCTGCCCTCAGTAAGGAGTTTTTCTATTACACTGGGATAATACTTATATTCCAGTGCATGGGCTTTTTGGGCGATGTCTTCAACGCTGTCACCTGGTTCTACTGGAAATTTTGACTGGTGGATGATTTGCCCTTCATCATAATTTTCATTGACGTAGTGAATCGTAATACCGCTTTCTGCATCTCCGTTTTCCAGAACTTTCTGATGTACCCGATCGCCATACATCCCTTTACCTCCATATTTTGGTAACAACGCCGGATGGATATTGATGATGCGATTAGGAAATGCCGCGATTAAATGTTTGGGAATCAGTAATAGAAAGCCCGCTAAAACAATCAGGTCAATGTTTTTGTTCAACAGGAAGTCTTTAATTTTACTTGTATGGTAAAGTTCTTCTTTAGTAAATACATAAGAAGGTATGTTGAGCTTTTCAGCCCTTTTTAATACATAGGCATTTTTTCTGTTTGAGAGAATCAGTTCAACTTTCACATATTTGTTATTTTCAAAATAACGCGCAATGTTTTCGGTATTTGAGCCTGAACCTGAAGCGAATATAGCGATTTTTTTCATGGACTTAGTGGATTTTTATTTTGACAAAAATATCGAAATTCATCTAATTACCTAATGCAATATATGTTAATCATGAAAACATAACTTTTTGAGAAAAAATTTTATTTTTTTTTTTGTTATATGAAAGGGAATTATATTTCTTTGCACTGTTGAAAATCAAAATTAATAACTAAAACTTAAAAATTATGGCAGAAGATATTGCATCACGCGTAAAAGCAATCATTGTAGATAAGTTGGGCGTAGAAGAAAATGAAGTCACTAATGAAGCCAGCTTTACAAATGATTTAGGTGCGGATTCTTTGGATACTGTAGAATTAATCATGGAGTTTGAAAAGGAATTCAATATTTCAATCCCTGATGATCAGGCAGAAAATATTAGTACCGTTGGTGAAGCGGTGAAGTACATTGAAGAAAATGCACAATAAAAATTCATGAACTTGTTTTAAATTTTGATTTCTTATGGCATTCAGACGTGTTGTAATAACCGGAATTGGTGCGATAACACCTATTGGCAATAATCTTGAGGAATATTGTGATAATTTGTACAATGGAGTGAGCGGCTCTGATTGGATAACCCATTTCGATGCATCAAAATTTAAAACAAGGTTTGCTTGTGAGGTAAAAAATTTCAATCCCAAGGATCACTTTGACAGGAAAGAGATCAGGAAGTTGGATCTTTATGCTCAGTATGCCCTGGTATCTGTTAAAGAGGCGGTGGAGAATTCAGGCATTGACCTGGAAACCACTAATAGAAACAGAATAGGTGTAATCTGGGGCTCAGGAATTGGAGGTATCAGTACGTTCCTTAATGAAGTAAAGGGGTTTGTTGAAGGTGACGGAACCCCCAGATTCAGCCCGTTCTTTATACCTAAGATGATTTCTGATATTGCAGCAGGCCACATTTCCATGAAGTATGGATTGACCGGTCCGAATTACAGCACAGTTTCGGCTTGTGCTTCTGCCTCCCATTCCATTATTGATGCCATGAATTACATTCGGCTGGGCAAAGCCGATGTTTTTGTTACTGGTGGGTCCGAAGCGGCCATCAATGAAGCCGGCATGGGGGGATTTAATGCCATGCAGGCCATTTCGGTCAATAATGAGGAATATAGAACAGCATCCAGACCTTTTGATAAAACCCGTGACGGATTCGTGATGGGTGAAGGGGGAGGAGCCTTGATCCTCGAGGAATTGGAACATGCAAAAAAACGCGGGGCAAAAATCTATGCCGAGGTTCTGGGAGGCGGAATGTCTGCCGATGCCCACCACCTTACTGCACCACACCCGGAAGGCAAAGGTGCAAGACATGTGATGATTAACGCATTAGATGATGCCAGCTTAAATGTCGAAGATATTGATTATATCAATGTCCACGGAACCTCTACTCCTGTTGGCGACGGTGCTGAAATCAAAGGAATTAAAGAGGTTTTTGGCCACCATTCTTATGACATGAACATCAGTGCCACAAAGTCGATGACCGGCCACTTACTGGGAGCTGCAGGAGCTGTTGAACTAATCGCTTCTGTTTGTGCCATCAACAAGAATATGGTGCCACCAACCATCAATCATCATGTGGATGATCCGGAAATTGACAACAATATCAACTATACCTTTAATGAGGCCCAGGAGCGGGAGGTAGATGTGGCCATTAGTAATACGTTTGGCTTTGGAGGCCATAATGCTTCGGTCGTTGTGAGTAAATTTACTGATTGATTTGAATCCGGTTGCTTTTATAAGAAGATACTTCATCTACAAAAACGGGTTTAATCATACCTTGATAAAGGTATTGAAATACAGTCCAAAAAATATTGGCCTGTTTAAACTTGCTCTTACGCATAAGTCCGCTACATACAGGGTAAATGGCCATGATGAGACGAATAATGAACGGCTTGAATATCTTGGAGATGCTGTTCTGAATGCTGTTGTTGCCGACTTGCTTTATCAGCGTTATCCTATGAAAGATGAAGGTTTTCTGACTAAGATAAGGGCCAGAATCGTTAGCCGGGACACCCTTAACCGGATCGCCGAAGAAATGGGTTTGGGGAAAGTAATTGCATGCAATATGGAGGAAAACCTTAGCGGCAACATCCTGGGAAATGCCCTTGAGGCAACTATTGGAGCTATTTTTTTGGATGCCGGTTTTAATAAAACCAGAACATATATTCTGAGAAATCTTATCCACCCCTACCTTGATTTAAGGGATTTTGAATATCATACATTCGATTATAAAAGTCAATTGATTGAATGGAGCCAGAAACACCGTATGGAATTGGTGTTTGAAGATTTTGAAAACCCAGTGGAGCCATCCGGTCAACCAACTTTTATTTCAAATGTAAAAGTAGAGAACAAAATCCTGGGGTCAGGTAAGGGCACCTCTAAGAAAGAAGCCCAACAAAATGCTGCCAGAGAGGCTTTCAATCATTATATTGAATTTTGACATTGCTCTTCTTCTTTTTCGTGTTCATTCTTAGTAAATTTACTGCTTCAAACTTTTTTTTATGAAAAAGAAGAAGGTACATAAACTTCAGAATTTCTATCCCGAAGATTTTCATATAATATGTATTGCCTCTCATCAGAATGATTACAGGCTTTCCTGGGCTTTGAACGAACAACTTAATTTACGTCTGCGAAAAGATCAGGACCTTACGGTAGAGGGTAAAAAGTCAGATACGGTCAAACGGTTCACCAGGTATAGTTACGATTTTGATGACCGGTCTGTTCGTTATCATTTGATCGCCAATAAAAATTCGCAGGGATTTTTATTCTCCGACATGAAAAATATTGATTTTTTATTGAAGATTGAAGGAGATATGGACGAAGAAAGTGTCTCATTTCTGCTTAAGGGGATCAGGAATATTGATTTTGTAATTATAGCGTTCAGAATGGAAAATCTTCGGGAAAAGCACAAGAAGATGTTAAATTTCTAATAATGAGAGATGTCATGAACGAAATTCAATTCGATCTGTTAAAGAAGATATCTGAAACTCCCGGTGCTCCGGGCTTCGAGAAACCTATCCGGAATCTGATCATTCAGGAAGTAAATGATTTGGTGGATAATTGTTCTGTAGATAATATGGGCAATGTTGTGGTCCACAAAAAGGGCAAAACAGATAAAAAAGTAATGCTTGCCGCCCATATGGATGAAATTGGTTTTATTGTAAACCATATAGATGAACAGGGATTTGTGCGCTTTGTTCCTTTGGGAGGATTTGATCCCAAAACGCTTACCTCGCAACGGGTTATTGTCCACGGCAAAGAAGATCTGATAGGAGTGATGGGAACGAAACCCGTGCACATGATGACAGATGAGGAGAAAAAGAAGATGGTAAAAACGGAGGACTTTTTTATTGACTTGGGGATGAGTAAGGAGGAGGTTCAAGGGTACGTTAGGGTGGGAGATCCCATTACACGTGAACGGGAATTGATTGAGATGGGAAATTGCGTGAACGGAAAGTCCCTGGATAACCGGATTTCTGTGTATATGTTGATTGAAGTGCTGAAAGAACTGAAAAATCAATCTACTCCTTTTGATGTCTATGCTGTGTTTACCGTGCAGGAAGAAGTAGGTATACGCGGTGCCCAGGTTGCAACCCAACAAATAGAGCCGGATTATGGTTTCGCCATTGATACTACCATTGCTTATGATGTTCCGGGTGCCCAGGCCCACGAACAAGTCACCAAACTCGGTGAGGGCGTGGCAATTAAAATACTTGACTCTACAGCCATTGCCGATTACAGGATGGTTGAGTACCTGAAAGAAGTTGCCGGACGCCACGATATTAAATGGCAGCCCGAAGTAATGTCAAAAGGAGGAACAGATACGGCGATGGTGCAGCGAATGACGAAATCCGGTTCAATTGCCGGGGCCGTTTCTATTCCTACCCGGCATATCCATCAGGTGATTGAGTCTATTCATAAAAAAGATATACAAAGTGGTATCGACCTGCTGAAGTATTCACTCCTGGAATTGGATCAGAAAAACTGGAGCCACTAAACAAAAGGAAAGGGAACATGTTCCCTTTCCTTTTTAACCCCTAAAATTTATGCCTATGAAAACCTATTTGCAAACATACATTCAAGTTGAGTTAACTCGTTAAAAGTAATGTTAAAGGTTGTTAAATCATTTATATTGACAAATTTTGATGCATAACTTTGTATCATTATGAATAAGAAAACCATTTGGCTGGTTACTTTTGCTTTATCAGCAACATTAATCGGACTTTTTATTGTCCAGGGATACTGGATCAGAGATGCTGTACGCATTAATGAGCAGCATTTTAATCAGCTGATAAACAGCACGATGAATAATGTGGTTGAGAAATTGGAGAGTCAGGAGGTGGTCTATCAAATCATCAACGAAGTGGAGCCTTATGATCAAGCGGAAACCGGCACCGATAGAGTGTTCAATTATCGGTTGACCAAGACAAAGCAGAAGAAATATTCCCTTAATCAGTACAATCTTAACAGAGAAATACTGGAGATCGATAATCTGGATTCAGTTGATTTCAGTACACGATTCAATTTTTCAATACCGGCCCCCGTTCAGCTTCAGACGGATGAGAGGGAATACAAGGTGACGGAGAACTTAAAAAAGGCTTTCAAACAACATGTTGAAGATGAGCTTGATACAGACCTGTCGGACAAGAGAGTATTCGTAGAAAATATTGTGAATAGGCTCATTCATGTAGATATTGACATTGAGGACAGAATTGACAGACGTACCCTGGATACCATTTTACAGGAAGAACTTAGAGAGAAAGGCGTAAAGCTGGATTATGAATTTGCCGTAGTAAATAAAAAAGATAGTACCATTCTTAAATCAGAGGATTATCAGCCTGCAAAAGATGTAGTGGTCTATACGAGCAGACTTTTCCCAAATGACTTAGCATCCCGTGATAATTACCTGAGGTTATACTTTCATGACCGTAAAGAATATATTTTCAAATCAACCGGTAACATGACCATTATCTCAGTTATCCTTTCCTTTATTGTTATTCTGGGCTTTGGCATTACCATCCATATTATGTTTAAGCAGAAACGGTTGTCAAAGATTAAGAATGATTTTGTAAACAATATGACGCATGAGCTGAAAACCCCGATTTCTACCATTTCACTGGCGAACCAGATGCTTAAGGACAATTCCATACCGGAATCTTCCAAACATCTGGATAACATTTCGAGGATCATTGAGGATGAGACCAGTCGCCTGAGCGTCCAGGTAGAGAAGGTTTTGAAAACCGCTATTTTCAACAGCGGAAAAATAAAAATAAAACCTAAAGAATTGGATTTACATGAGGTTATTGAAAATGTCGTAAAAAGTATTTATCTTCAAGTGAAAAATAAAAACGGAAAGATCCGGAAAGATCTGAAGGCTGAAGACTCAGTGGTGAAGGTCGATGAGATGCATTTTACTAATGTCATGCACAATTTATTGGATAATGCGGTTAAGTATAGTAAAGGGGAACCGGAAATAAATATAGAAACCCGAAACACCAATCATTCTCTCCTTATTGCCGTGGAAGACAAAGGAATGGGTGTCAGAAAAAAGGATCAGAAAAAAATTTTCGATCAGTTTTACCGGGTACCTACCGGTAATGTCCATGATGTGAAAGGATTTGGATTGGGATTGAATTACGTCAAGAAGATGGTGGAAGAACATAACGGCAGTCTTAAATTATACAGCGAATATAAAAAAGGCACCAGGTTCGAAATAATTATTCCAAACAATAATACATATAAGGATGGAAACAGAAACAGTTAAAATTTTACTTACCGAAGATGATGAAAATCTTGGTACCCTTTTAAAAGAATATTTAAATGCCAAGGATTACACTACCCATCTTTATCCCGACGGCGTAACTGCCCTTCAGGCATTTAAAGAGCAGGATTATGATTTGTGCATTATTGATATCATGATGCCCAGGATGGATGGTTTTACCCTTGCCAGGGAAATACGGACGCTGAATAATACAACCCCTTTCATTTTTCTCACTGCTAAAACGCTTCAGGATGATGTGCTTGAAGGATTCAGTATAGGTGCGGATGATTATATTACTAAGCCTTTTAGTATGGAGGAACTGCTATACAGGATTAAAGCCATTCTGCGGAGAACTTCCCCTGAAGAAGAAAGCGAGAAAAACCGGGACATCTATCAGATTGGTAAATATCAATTCGATGCCAATAAACAGATCCTTTCAATCGATGGAAAGTCAAGGAAATTAACCACTAAGGAATCTGAGTTGCTCAGACTCCTTTGCCACAATAAAAACCGAATGCTTGACCGGAATTATGCGCTTCGTATCATATGGGAAGACGACAGCTATTTCAATGCCCGAAGCATGGATGTTTATATTACCAAACTCAGAAAATATCTGAAAGATGATGAATCTGTTCAGATTTTGAATGTGCATGGGAAGGGATATAAACTTATTACTTAAAATACCCTGCCGATATAGCGTGGCAGGGTATTTTGATGTTTTGAAAGCAACCTATGGGTTACTTGTTTTCCTTATGACAGAACCACCAGTCATAGCATTCGTAATCTTCAAGACGTTTTTTGGCTGCTTTTTTATCCGATGGCGGGGGAACAATAAGCCTGTCTTTAATCAGTTCATTATCTGGCCAATTGGCTGGTATAGCAACTCCTTTTTCATCTGAAACCTGCAGTGCTTTAATCACCCTCACGATTTCATCCATATTTCTTCCAATCTCCTGGGGATAGTATAAGATAAGCCTGATTACTCCCTTAGGATCAATGATGAAAACGGCCCTTACCGTCTGAGACCCTTTACCCGGATGAATCATACCGATCCTTTTTGAGATATCACCGTTGGAATCGGCGATGATCGGGAAATTGATTTTTACATCAATGTTTTCTTCAATCCATTCATCCCATTTGATGTGTGAGAAAACCTGATCAATAGACAAACCGATGAGCTCGGTGTTGAGTTTGTCGAATTGATCCTTTCTTTTGGCAAAAGCCACGAATTCTGTTGTACAGACAGGTGTGAAATCAGCCGGATGACTGAAAAGTACAAGCCATTTGCCTTTGTAATCATTGGGAAGGTTAATTTTTCCTTCCGTTGTTTGAACAGTCATTTCGGGAAATTTATCCCCAATTAAAGGGAAACTGTTTGTTGCTTCATTGTGTTCCATGATCATTCTGTTTCAAAGGTTATTAAATTGATTTATTTTAAAGATTCTACATTCAATCTGATTTCTATTCATTCGATTCTCCAATGATATGAAGCTTGATGGCTTCGATTTTAAAATTGTTTATTTTTTTATTTTTAAAATGATTGTAAATCAATTGATTCAGTTCATCGTCGTAATAATCATAGATGTTGTCTGTTTTTTGGTCATACAAATGATGATGCTTTTCTAAAATCGAGTCGTAACGCATTACATCGTTTTCCGTTTTTACTTTGATGATCAAGCCTTTCTCAACCAGAGCTTCAAGTGTTTTATATACAGTACCCATTGATATTGCCGGATTATTTTTGTTGACATACTCTTTGATCATTTCCGCAGTGGGATGATCACTAATATTCAAAAGGGCTTCATACACCGCAATTCTTTGTGGTGTGACTTTCAACCCGCTTTTTGCAAGCTTGTCCCTTATTTCTTCTATTTGGCCCATAATGCATATCAATTAATAATGATTCTTAATTGAAATTTGTTTCAATATTGGAACAATTGTTATTTGAAAATGTTCACGGGTTAAATTATTTTATATGATTTTACTATTTTTGATAGGAGTAGAAACATAATACAATGCCATATGGGAAAAGCCAGAAATAAAGAATTTAAGTATTCCAGACCTGCCGTGGATAATATCCAGATAATCAAAATTCCCGTTGCTTCAATATCCGGTCGGTCATTTGAATATCACAGGGTATGATTCAATAATCGGACAATAACTTTAACTTTGAAATGGTAGAAATATATTTTTGGTTTTCAAAAACTTCAAGAAAATATGAAAAAACTTAACAACCCTTTTGTTCAGTTTGAAGGTTACAATTGCTATGCCTGCGATCCTTATAATCAGGAAGGGCTTCAGATGTCTTTCTATGAAGACGGGGAATACATTCTCAGTGAGTGGGAACCCAGATCCTATTTGCAGGGTTATCTGAATGTATTGCACGGTGGAATTCAAAGTACGCTTATGGATGAAATTGCCAGCTGGGTTGTGTATGTGAAGGTAAAAAGGGCGGGTGTTACCGCAAGTATGGATATTAAGTTCAGGAAACCGGTATATGTGAATAGAGGTAAGATCATCGTAAGGGGCAAGTTAAATGAAATTGTCAGTAAATTTGCTTCCATCCGGGGAGAATTGTTTGATCATGAAGACAATCTGTGTGCAGAAGCCGAAATTAAATATTTGGTTTATCCTGAAGAAGTAGCACGAAAGAAGCTTTATTATCCCGGACATGAAGCATTTTACAGATAATCTTCAGTTAATGGCAATGGTTTGTTTAACGGCATCGGTAAAACCACAATTTTCGTTACTGCGGCAGGTAGGATAAAATTTTTTCAGCTCTTCAGGTGCATTATCCACCACATAACTCCACTCTGTAAAATTCAGAAGATCAAGATCGTTATAATCGTTCCCGATGCCAAGGGTTTTTGAGGGATCCACTCCGGTATAACGGCATAGCCATTCCACGCCATGTCCCTTGGAAACACCCTCCGGGAAAATCTCGATCCAGATCGAAACCCCATCCAGGGGACTGGTTGCCCGGATTATTTTTACTTCCTGAATCTCCTTATTTAACAGATCATGTAGATCAGCCTTTTTATTGGTGATGGCTATGATCTGGCAGGAATGCTGGTAGGTTTCTGTATTGGAATCCAACGGCTCGGCAAAATCCCTGTAAATTTGAAATCTTCTTTCAAAATCCGGATTATAGGTATTGCCTCTGTAATAGACGAATTTATGGTTTTTCGGTATCAGTTCATGAATCATGAAATTAATATCTGAATCTATGAGTATACGAGCAATATGTTCAACCTTTTCTTTGGGCAGGTAGTCGGAATGTATCAGATTTCTGGTTTTCCAGTTATAGATTCCTGCTCCCGAAGAGAAGATTAGATAATCAATGGGAAAGTCGGGATTAAGCCGGTTTAAGGCCGAATACAAGTTCCTTCCGGTAGCTACCACGCGGACGATGTTTTGTTTTGCCAGTGCCTGAAGGGTATGCAGATCTTCCCGGGCAGTCTCCTGTTGATTATTGAACAGGGTGCCGTCCAGGTCAGTGATAACCATTTGAATGTCAGTATCGTCCATCTTAGCGTGATTAGAATATTTCATAACTGCTGGTCTGTACCGGAGCCACAAGGGTATCCAATATTCTTTCCAGCAGGATGCCCTGGTCGGTATTATAATCATAGCCGAATGTTGCCCGAACCCCCATTGATGTAAATCTTACGGCACGGTCTAAGGCAATGGGGAGGCTGTCTCCCTGCAGCAATGAACCCGTGATTACACTCGCAAAGGCATCACCGGTACCGGGATAATTGGCAGGTAAATAGTTTACCGCTACTTTCCAGAAGCGTTGGTCTTTTTTATTATAGGCGATCACTGAAGTGATGTTCTTATGCCTGGATTCCGGGACACTGGTTACAATAATAATTTGTGGTCCTTTTTCCGATAATTCAAGGATCCAGTCTTTGATTTGATGGTTTGTGATGCGAGTGGGAAATTTTTTATCCAGCAACAGAGAAGCTTCTGTCAGATTTGGGGTGATTACATTTGCTTTCTCAATTAAAGAACGCATTTCTTTTACATGATCCTGACTTAATGGTGTATAGATTTTTCCATCGTCCCCCATTACCGGATCTACCACTATCAGTTGTTTCTCTTTGTGAAAAGTATCGATGAAATTTTTTACGATCTCTATTTGTCTGTGTGAGCCCAGAAAACCGCTGTATATTGCATTGAAGTCAAGGTTGAGCTTTTTCCAGTGCTCTATCATTGGTGGCATGTGTTCTGTCAGATCCACAAAATGAAAATCGGAATATTTGCTGTGTGTTGATAATACTGCAGTGGGAAGAGGACATACCTGTATCCCCATTCTGGAGAGAATGGGAATGATTACCGTAAGGGAGGCCCTACCGAAACCTGACAGGTCGTGTATAGCTGCTACTTTTTCTACTGGACTGTTCATAAGTCTTGTATATTAAAAATGAATTTCTACATATGGTCGATTTTTTATTGAGCGGAGTCCGGTGAGTTGATCGTATTATACGCTTCTCTGCTGATTTTTTCGAAGTATGCTTCCATCTCTTTATTCACTCCCCCGGCTCCCTGAATAACCTTTTTCGCCCATTTAATGTAGTCATTTTTTCTATCTTTTGACCAATGGACCGGCGGGTCTTCTTTAAGGTCTGTTAGATTGCAGATTTTGTCGGCGATTTTAATTTTTTTGGCTGCATTGCTTAAGTATGGTGCATCCTCGATTTGTTTTTGTTTGCGTTCCTGAAAGGGTAATTGCTTGTTGTCCGATACTTCTTGCACGATCTTCAATACGCTGTTACCGAAATTTTCTTCAAGTATCCTTTTTAACTTTTGGATTTCCTCCTCTCCCTTTGCTGTATCTTCAATAATATCGTGTAAAGCGGCTGCCGATAAAAGATCAGAATCATTTTCATGAAACCTTAGCAACAGGGAGACTACCTTGATTGGGTGGTTGATGTAAGGAGAATTCGTATTTCCTTTTCTGGTTTGTCCGCTGTGTCGATCTGCAGCAAACTCAATCGCCCTGATCACCGTTTCTTTTATGCATGTCATGGTTTTAGCATTTTAAACCATGAAATTACTAAATATATTGTCTGTTTGAAAAAAAAACGGGGAAATCGGAAGGTCGGAATGGATGGATTACACGTAATGTGGGGCTCTTTATTTTCCAGAGAGCTACCATGATTAACCCCTTTGCAAAAAAATCTAACGAATAAAATCGTTGAATTTTTTTTTGTTTTTGTTGTGTATTAAAAAAACTACTCTATATTTGCACTCCGCAATAACAGACGTTCTTTTTACAAAGGGATTGGCGAAGAAAAACGATAAAAATTGTGGAAGATTTTGAAAATCGAAGAAACAATTTATATCTTTGCACTCCGTTTTGAGGGAGGAATATCTGAGCGGAAAATAAGTTCTTTGAAATTTTGAGGTATTGAGTCGAGCGTAATGTCGATAATCAGGCAGTCAGGGTCAAAGAAACGATAGATTTTATTACCATGAAGAGTTTGATC
>JBKGZA010000007.1:0-38352 GCA_046545815.1 Bacteroidales bacterium | reverse complement strand
TCTTAATATCTTGATGTATTTAATCTGTCAACTCTTATCCGGTGTTTATAAAAAAGCATTTGTATATTGTGCAATCCTTCATAATTTTACCGGAAATTTTGGTAACTGTAAATCAAAAGCATGGTTAGAAAGATATTACTGGTTGCTGATTCCAGAGAACTGAAAAGTCAGCTGGAGTCTTTGAATACCCATTTAAACGGAACCTTCAGGTTGCAACACACAGGGGAAAGGAATCTCCTGAAAAAGGTACGGGAAGTGGAGCCGGATTATATTCTGATAGATTCTTCTATTCTTTATAAAGGAGGAAAAAAGATTTTTCAGTTGATGAAGGAAAATAACGTTTCCGATCAGGTGCCTGTGATATTGCTTACCAATGATCCTGAAAAGGATGATCTTTTTAACCTGTTGAATCTGGGATTGAGCGACTTTTTACTGAAACCCCTGAATCTACAGGAGTTGATTTCCCGTCTGGATATTCAGGATAAAAAAAGCAGAAAGGGAGGAGCACATTTATCGGATCGGGATTTGTTAACGCCTTCGGATTTAGAAGTTAAGAGTTCGGTTACCACAGTGGTGTGTATGGATCCGAATGGCACAGTAGATTGGGTAAATGATGGTTTTGAAGAAATGTATGGATATCCCTTCAGGGAATACCTGGAAAAATTTGGCCATTATATTTTTTCCGGGAATACGAGAGGCTTTGAATTGGTATTGAATAAATTCAGGAAAAAAGAGAAAGGTCTGACTTTCGAACATCAAATATATACAAGGTCTTCCGAACCCCGGTGGATTCAGACAATATTGTCTCCTTTATTCGATGGGCAGGGTGAATTGAAGAAGATATTTGCCCTTGAGACCGATATATCAGGAATTTATACTGAGAAGAAAAAGACAGAGCATTTGCTTTCCAATATCCTTCCCTTTGAGATCATAGAACAACTGAAAATAAATGGTACTGTTAAATCAAAGAAGTACAAAAGGGTTTCGGTCCTTTTTGCCGATTTTAAAAATTTTACCAGGCTGACCAAAACCATGGCTGTAGATGAACTGATTTCCGAACTAAACAGGTACATCCAAAAATTTGATGAAATTATTGAGAAACATTATATAGAGAAGATCAAAACCATAGGGGATGCTTACATGTGTGCCGGTGGATTGCCTATGAAGAATTACAGCAATCCTTTTGATGTCACCCTGGCCAGTCTGGAAATACAAAATTTTGTGAAGGAAATGGAGGCGGAGAAAGAGGCCAGGGGAGAGCGTCCCTGGCAGTTGAGGCTTGGTATCCATACCGGTGAAGTGATGGCCGGAGTCATAGGAAGCAAGAAGTTTGCCTACGATATATGGGGCAATACGGTGAATATTGCCGCCAGGATGGAGGAAACAAGTCAGGAAGGAAGGGTGAATGTATCCGGAGCCACTTATGAATTCATAAAGGATTATTTTGATTGTACCTATCGCGGAAAGGTGAGAATGAAAAACAATCCCGAAGAGGTGGATATGTATTTTGTAAACCGCCTGAAACCCGAGTATTGTAAAGATGAATCAGGTATCCTCCCCAATGATGCCTTTCAGAGGATACTGGCCGCGTATTAAGTTTTTTAGAATACTAACCCAGATAAACTGGAAATTCTAAAAATCTTTGCCCTGAAATCCCAGTGGTAGAAATTGCCTGACACCTTCACCCATCACTATTTTATTTGCACCATAGAGCAGGATTCTGATGGGCTTGCCATCCCTCCATTCATTTTCATACAGAACCTGAAGACACCCTCCACAGGGAACCGGTGGCTCTTCTGCCAGCACCATTTCTTTAACAGCAGTTATAGCCAGTGTTTGAACTGCCACTTCGGGAAATTGTGTTTTGGCATAAAATACGGCCACCCGCTCAGCGCATAAACCCGAAGGGAAAGCAGAATTTTCCTGATTACTGCCTGTAAACACCTTGCCGTTTTCCAGCAATAGAGCACTGCCAACATGAAAACCCGAATAGGGAGCATACGCATTTGATGCAGCAGCTTTTGCTTTATCTAAGAGCTGGCGGTCGCTCTGGGAAAGTTCAGAGCGAAAAGTAAATTCATAAAAAGTGGAAATATGTTCTTTTTTATTCATTTTATGCCCATTTTGGAGAAGTATTTGTATTGTACCCCAAAGATAAAATTTTATCTTTGAGGCGACAGATAATCAAAAGAAAAGATTTTCACCATTTACGGGTCATATTAAAGTTGAAATTCAAAACACTAACGAATGAAAATACGGTATATTCTTGTAATATTGGTTTTTTCCGCTGCCTGCTCATCAACCCGAACTCCCGTAAAACCCTTTAAAGCGTTTTCTGCTCAGCAGTATGTAAATGAATATAAAGATCTCGCTATACAGGAGATGAAACGTACAGGAATACCAGCCAGCATTACACTGGCACAAGGCATTCTGGAATCCAATTACGGGAACAGCCGACTGGCAACAGAAGGTAACAACCATTTCGGAATCAAATGCCACAGTGAATGGAACGGAAACAAAATCTATCATGATGATGACCGGCGGAATGAATGTTTCAGGAAATATGATGATGTCTATCAATCCTATAAAGATCATTCCAGATTTTTAACCTCCAGAAAAAGATATGCTTTCCTTTTTGATTATGATCCATCCGATTACAAGAAGTGGGCTAGGGGACTAAAAAAAGCCGGATATGCAACGAGTTCCACTTATGCTTCCAAACTGATTAACCTCATTGAACGCTATGAGTTGCATCAGTATGATAGCAACCGTTCTTCGGGAGCTTCAGCTTCTTCTTCCTCCGACCCCTCCCATCTGGGTGATGTGGACAATTACCGGATTTCACCCGGGAAACACAAAGTGCGCATGCGCAACCGGGTCGATTACATCAAGGTAAAGGAGGGCGATACATTCAAAAGCCTTAATGAAGAGCTGAATCTGCTGCCCTGGGAACTGAAAAAATACAACGAGCTGGATGATGGTGACAATCTGGAGCCCGGACAAGTTCTTTATTTGCAGCCAAAACGCAATAAGGCGGAAAAAGGTTATGACACCCATATTGTAAAGGAAGATGAGACCATGTATTCCATTTCACAGCTTTATGGCATCAAGCTGGATAAGTTGTATGAAAAGAACCATATGGAGAAAGGCGAAGAGCCAGAAACGGGGCAGAAGATCTGGCTGAGGAAGAAAAAACCGAAAGATGCCGAATAGGGAGGCTGTAGGTGTAATCTATAAAGAAAATTACAATGTTCAGTTGTCAAATAGCAAACAATCACCTGTTGCTATTTCCCAAAATCCCCATATTGGTTTGACATTATGCAATTGATTGCCGGATAGGGTTTGTGCTTTTGAGTTAAATGGCTTTGAATTCTTCAATATTTTTAAATCCTTTCAGGAATTCCTTTACGTTCATCCTTTTCTTACCGGATTGCTGAATTTCCTCCAGATTGATGAACCCGTCGGAAGTGGTGACCTGAAGCCGGCTTTTGTGATCTGAGAGAAGGGTTCCGCTGGGATGGGCATTGGCTTTCTTTTCAGGCGAAGCTTTAAAAATTTTAAGCGGTACCTCTCTGTCATTGGTTAACAGGGTGTGAGCTGCCGGATAAGGACTCAATCCTCTTATGAGATTGTATATTTCCTGTGAAGATTTATTCCAGTTGATCCTGCAATCCTCTTTAAATATCCTGGGCGCTTTCTTTAGGCTTTTCCGGCCTTCAATCAACTCATTCTGGGGAATGGCCTGATAATCTCCCTTGCATATGGCGTCTACAGTTTCCATCACCAGTTCAGCTCCCAGCACCATCAGTTTATCGTGCAGGCTTCCGGCTGTTTCATCGGATGCAATCTCCGTTTCTTTTCGCATAATGATTTTCCCGGTATCTACCTTTTCATCAAGGAAGAATGTGGTGACTCCCGTTTTTTTCTCCCCGTTGATAATGGCATGATTGATGGGTGCAGCTCCCCTGTAATCCGGCAAAAGAGAAGCATGCAGGTTGAAAGTGCCGTAATCGGGTATGTTGAAGACCTCCGGAGGCAGAATCCTGAAGGCAACCACTACCTGAAGTGAAGGCCGGAGTGATTTTAATTGTTGTATGAAATTTTTATCGGACAGGTTTGCAGGTTGCAGTATGGTGAAGTTTTGTTCCCTGGCATATCTTTTGACAGGGGATTCCCTGAGTTGTTGTCCTCTACCGGCCGGTTTGTCAGGATTGGTCACCACGGCCACTATATTGTAACTGTTTTCTACCAGTGCTCTCAGGCTTTCCACAGCAAAGCCAGGAGTTCCCATGAAAACGATTGGAAATTCACTTTTTGGGATCATAGTGTTTCTTTATGGGTTCGACAGACAAAAATAACCAATAATTTTCTCAGGCCAACAAAGGAATTTAAACGATCTTAATGTATATTAGCCGCTTTGTTTGAACAAACAGATGCATATCCTATGAAACGTTTAAGATGGCGGATTTTTATAAGCTTTAACCTGTTGTTCACATTTCTGGTGATGGGTATTTCGGGCATTATACTCTATTTTAAGCCTGAAGGAAGCGTAGCACGGTGGCTGGGATGGGAAATCTGGGGTTTGTCAAAGTCCGGATGGGAAGCGGTGCATACGGTCTTTTCGCTTCTTTTTTTAATTTTTTCTGTTTTACATATTATAAAAATTAACCTGATCAGTCTTAAGAGATATTTTTTGAATTCAAAACCGGGAGGCACTTTAAGGGAGATGCGTCTCGCCCTGCTTATCTCTGTGGTTTTTTTTACCGGCACTGTGCTTTATTTACCTCCTTTTCATTTCATTTATCAGGCCGGTGATTACCTTTCAAATAGCTGGAACCATCAGATAGAGATAAAACATGAAGGCTTGGACGCGAGGCAGACCATACGTGAAGCGGCTGTCGTTATGGGGCTGGATGAACATAGACTGGTGTCTGTTCTGGAAGATAAACACGGGTATAAGGTATCCTTGTCAGGGTCTTTGCGTGAAAATGCAGAGAATAACGGAGTCGCCCCTTATGTTTTATATGATGCCATCCGCTCGGTTGAGAATGCTGGGCAAATACACCAAACTAACGGGGTGCTGAAACATATCACACTGGAGGAGATAGCTGTTGTTCTGGATGTTCAGCCTTCGAAGCTGACAGATATTACTGCTGCCCATTTTGATCTTGATACGTTAACCAGAAAAACAACCCTTGAAAAGATTGCCGGCAAATCCGGTTGTTATCCGGAAGATGTAAAGAATGCCATTATCAGGCAGGTAAATCATTTATTTTCTTTACCGGATTCAGAATAGGGGATGGTCTCCTCATCTTTTCGTTTCTCCCCCTCAATTTCTGAATTTTCCTTTAGTTCATTGGGATCAACCAGTTCCAGTCTGTGCCCCATTTTATGTTTCTTCGTTTCCAAATAAAAGCGGTTGTATTCATTGGGTTCTACTTCAAGGGGTATGTTTTCAACGACTTCGAGACCGTAACCTTCCAATCCTTTCCTTTTGACCGGGTTGTTGGTTAAGAGCCTGATCTTTCCAAGGCCCAGCTCTCTCAGTATATTGGCTCCCACGCCATAATCCCTTTCATCTTCTTCAAACCCCAGATCCAGATTTGCTTCAACGGTATCTCTTCCCTGCTCCTGTAATTTATAGGCTTTAATCTTATTGAACAGGCCAATACCACGTCCTTCCTGGTTCATGTAAACCAGCACGCCCCGGCCTTCTTTTTCAATCAATTCCATGGCCTTATGCAGTTGCGTTCCACAGTCACATCTTTTTGAGCCGAATATGTCGCCAGTGACACATGAAGAATGCACTCTCACCAGTACCGGATCTTCTTTGTTCCATTTTCCTTTTACTAAGGCAATGTGCTCATTCCCGTTGGATTTCTGTTTAAAGGGAATCAGTTCGAAATAGCCATGTTCTGTAGGGAGTTTAACGCTTACGCCTCTTTCGATGAGTGATTCTTCCCTGATGCGGTAGGCAATCAGTTCTTCTATGGTAATGATCTTCAGCCCGAATTTTTTAGACATCTCTATAAGTTCTGGCAAACGGGCCATTGAGCCATCATCGTTCATGATCTCTACCAATGCGCCGCCCGGCTTCAATCCTGCTAAACGGGTCATATCCACAACTGCCTCAGTATGCCCGGCTCTTCTAAGCACACCGTTGTCTTTTGCTTTAAGCGGAAAAACATGTCCGGGTCTGCCCAGATCTTCCGGTTTGGTTTTCGTATCAACCAGTGATTTTATGGTCTTTGCCCGGTCTGACGCAGATATTCCGGTAGTGCAGCCATGACCGATCAGATCTACCGATACCGTAAAAGGGGTTTCGTGGAAAGACGTATTTTTATCTACCATCAATTCCAGATTCAGCTCCTCACACCTTTTTTCCGGCACTGGAGCGCAAAGCAGACCGCGACCGTATTTGGTCATAAAGTTGACGGTTTCAGGTGTAATCTTTTCGGCGGCTACAATAAAATCCCCCTCATTTTCCCGTTCTTCATCATCTACCACAATAACAAGCTTGCCTTCTCTTATATCATCAATGGCTTCATCTATGCTGTTTAACCAGTGCTTTAAATCATCCTGCTTCTTGGTCATATCATTCAATATCCAGTGTGATAAACTGCAAAATTACATAAAGTGACAAAATTAGCCTAATTATTGTTCATGAAAATCATCCGTTTCATCTGCTTTGGAACCTCCGTTCTTTGCCGATAAAAACGGCAGTATCTTTTTGATGGCTTTAATATAGGTTTCCGTATCAAGTATCATGGAATCATGGGTGGCTTTATAGGTTAAAAAGATACCGATTGATAGAAAGATCAGTGATGATAACCACATACCCATGATTGGTGGAAACACGCTTTTCTCTACAAAGTTTTCTCCGGTCATGTCTACAATATAGTAGATAATGAAAAATACGACGGAGACGACCAGCGGAGCCCCTAATCCCCCTTTGCGGATAATTGATCCTAACGGGGCGCCAATAAAGAAGAAAATGAGACATGCAAAAGATAATGTGAATTTTTTATGCCAGTGAATCTGGTGTTTGTTGATATTTTTTTCTCTGTTTTCAAATATCTTCTTTGAGTCGGTTATTTTTTGACTGTTATTCCTGGCATTGCTTAAAGCGTGACTGATGATGTTCAGCTTATGTCTTGTTTGAAGGGTATCCAGAAAAGTATCCACATAAAAGGTTTCATTATCGGTGGCTGATCTGTTGTTATTTATTTCCGGATTATTCAAACTGTCCGCTGAGTAGCTGTTTATTCCCGTGTTATCGTATCGTTTTTCCGTATGAAACCTGCGGGTGACATAATCTTCAGTATCCTCGGTTCGGGCGGAATATATGTAGGCATATTGGTGTTTGTTGTCAGGCCCTGCACTGTCGCTTGCGTAAATATAAGGTGAAAGGTTTGATTGGTCAGTATCGGCATCTGCCTTTTTTGGATTTTTATTTTTGGAATTCCGTTGAGTTTCATCTTCCGGTGGTCTTTTGCTGTTCTCATTTTGCGGTTCACGGGTATCGCGCCTGGCATATCTTTCATCCTTTTCATGTAGGAACAGTTTATCGTTCAGTTCTCCGGAAAGCTCGGCTGCTTTTTTATCATAGACCCTGATCAGGGAATCTCTGTTTTTTTCCAGTTCGCTCAGCTTAAGCATCTGGTAATTGTCTTTAAAGAGGCCTTCATCGGTTCGTTTGAAACTAAAACCCGAAACATCAATCAGCAGGGTTTCCTTGTCGAACTCTCTTCGCTGAAAAGGGTATTCTTTTTCGTCTTTGCGCCCTTTTGATTTCTCGCTTTCCTGCATTTCTCCATAGGTATATCCATGATAAAGGGTAACCAGCAGGTTGCTTTCATCTTTTGTCATTCTGATGTATCCTGAATCGGCCACGGTTATCTGGGCATTTCCTTTTTCTTTGCTGTGTTCATAGATCATGATGTCTTTCATCAGCTTGGTGTGTGGGTTTTTTTTGCCCACTTTAATGCTGTAACCTTCAATATTATTGTAAAAAATTCCTTCCCTGATCTGCAGCTCCTGTCTTTGGTTTTTAATGTCATACCGCAATGATAAAGCTTTCAGATTGGCATAGGGAATAACATAGTTGGCATAAAAAAAAGCGGCGATGGAGAGAATTGAGACCATAATAATCAGGGGTTTCATGAATTTCTGGAGCGATATGCCGGAAGATTTTATGGCAGTGAGTTCTAAATTTTCTCCCAAATTGCCGAAGGTCATGATAGAAGACAATAGCACGGCAAGGGGAAGGGCAAGGGGCACCAGGGAGGCAGATGCATACAACAAGAGCTCCGCAATAATATTCCATTCCAATCCCTTACCGGCCAGATCATCTATAACCCGCCACAAAAACTGAAGGATCAGTATGAACTGGGCGACAAAGAATGTAGCTATCAGAGGCTTAATAAATGATGTAATCAGTAATCTATGTAATCGCTTCAAGGTATTGTGCTCTGTTTTTAAGATATAAACGTGCACAAAATTAAGTTATTTTCTTAAGGAATGGTTGAGGAAAAGGGTGAAAATTGGGCAGCAGGCCTTATTTGAATTTTTCCGGAGCCTTTAAGAGGAGCGCGTAAAAACGATGTTCAGGTTACGCCGAGCGCATTTTTGAGATTGTTAATCTGTTTTTCCCAAAGGATGGACACATCATACTTATCCGCTTCCTCTGCAAAGTCGGTCACTATAAGTACAACATCACCGGTCAGGTCATCCTCGGCGATTTTGAATTCAAAATAACTCTGATCGTCCAAATCTTCTATCCATTTAAACCGTATATAATCGTTCTTTTTCTGTTGCAGCATTCGGGCAGTATATTCTGTTCCATTCCAGATAAAGGTGAATATATCTTCTTTGACCCTGATATCATCAGCAAACCATTCAACCAATCCGCCGGGGGTGCTCAGTCGGGGAAATAAAATGGAAGGCGAGACATTAATAAAAAATTCAAGTTCCAGTACCGACTTCATATATAATGACTTTGTTGTTAAATTGAACCAATGCAATTTATAAAATTCTGTAAAATTTTTAGTGTTATTTCAATAAAATATTAAATTTGCACCCTTAAAAACATGGCGAGATAGCTCAGGTGGTTAGAGCGCAGCATTCATAATGCTGAGGTCGTGAGTTCAAGCCTCACTCTCGCTACAAAAAAACAGGAAAGTGCTATTTATGGCACTTTCCTGTTTTTTTGTAATTACTGCGTCATATATGCGTCAAAAATTTAGTAAAAAAATAATATGTCTTCAAAAATACAGCCAACGACATACCTATTGCCGCCGGCTTATTCTCAAAAGGCATCCCTTTGTTTCATCCTGTAAATCCCGTTAATTTTGGCTACCATCGAAACCTGCAAAGACAAGGCATTGCCTTGTCCCTAAAATCAATATACAATGCTAAAACCTTTGCGCGTAACCTTCGGCCCAATTTAGCCTCCTCCATCACCGCTCCCGCCTGTTTTAAATGCTCCGACCCACAAAAGTTTGAACTTGCCTCAACAATTATTCGGGTAATATTAAAGCTGATTTTCAATGAATATTCCTGCCAGTATCAGGTAAAATGCAAGTGTTTCAATCCACCAGGTATAATTTTTTACCTTAAAGAATACAAGGAACAGCGTCAAAGCTGCCTGGACTGCTGGTATCCACCACATACCATAGTGTATCCACATGCCGAAGGTGCCCAGGACAATACCCGCAACGGAGCTACCGATGTGCCAGCGTGCTTCCATCCTGACAGAAGTAGAAGGTGCAGCTCCGGTGAAGCATATCCCCGCACCGGCAAAAAACATAAGCGGTTTTGCTGCTGCAATCATCAAAGGTATTGAAAATCCCCACAGCACAATTGTAAAAAGCCATTTGCCTTTCAGTTTATAATAGCTTTTTGATATACTTTGCGTGATGCCGTATCGAAAAGCTACATAGAGCAGATATCCCGTGAATACGAAAAATGAGATGATAATTGCGATAATTGAATGGTTCATGGTAAAATGAATAATTGATATATTGACAAATTGTTACATTGTTGAATAAGGCTGAGAGGAAGGCTAAAAAATAAGGATTTTCGGAGTTTACTCCCACTGTGTGAAACCAATTGTCCACTCATGAATCTTTGGTTTCCCTGCTGGCTGGAGTTTATGGATTGCCAACTGCTTTTTGTCAATTGCCAGCTTAATTTCTAAATCTTATGACATAAACCTGCCGCTTCCCGCTATGCGTTGAATTGAATCCCACCATATCACTTTCGGGGCTCCATCGTGGATGGAGGTCGCACCTCCAGTCGCCCGTGTAGTCGGATGGCTGATGGAACCGGGCGAGCGGCAATATCGCCTTGTTGTCTATATTCATCAGATATAAATTTTGTTCCCCCAGCCCGTTGGGATAGGTATCGGTAATGAACCATTCGCCGTCGGGAGAGAAGGTTCCGTGCCCGTCATAGTCCAGAAGGCCCCCTCCAAGCCTCTGATAATCCTGCTTGCCCGCTGTAAACATGACGTGGCTGTATATTTTTTCCTTATAATTGGCCGTGATCATGAGGGTGTCGCCGTCAAGCCAGTCAAAATGGGAGCCGCCCCATCCTTCGGGAAAGCACTTTTGAAGGTTGCTTCCGTCACTGTTTACCACAAAAGCTGTGGTGTTTCGATCGGGAATGGCCCGGGCCAGCCACATGATCTTGCTGCCGTCTTTACTGAAAAGGGTGTGGTTGAAATATTCCAGCCCGTCTTCAGGAATTTCAGGCACCCGTTCTTTAATATCGGCAAGGGAGACCAGCAGCTCTTTCTCACCCGTCTGCAGGTCCACCAAAAACAGACCGTCATCTTCAGGGAACCGTTCATTTTCGCGGGGATCCTGCCCCTTCCCGCCATATCCATAGTCCTCTCGTGTGATACGCAAACGGGCAAAGTTGATGCTGACTGCCTTTTTGCCATCAGGCGCTACCGCACTCACCGGAAAAGGCAGGGTTCTTACTTCTTCTTTGGTGTGTACGTTCATCACAACAGAAACAAAATTCCCGTCTCTCAGATCATTAAATACGATCAGTGAATCGGGTGAGGTGCCCAGCCAATGAGCCATACATCCCTGCTGGAAATTCCAGGCCCGTGTTTGGGTGAGCGGCATGAATGCTTTTGTGTCCATGTTTACCAATCCCAGCGTTGCAGGGTCATCCTTTGTGGGCAAACGATGCCGGATGTCGGTTTCGAGTAGTGTGGCGTATTTCTGATTGGCGCTCCACGAATTGATGCCATAATAGCTGGCAAATAAATGTTCCTTTGGTCCTTCGGTAAGCTGAACCGGCCCGGAAATTTCAGGGAAAGGATATTTTTGTGCAGTTTCTTTTTCCTGTTTGCAGGAGACCCCTGTCAGGATAAAAGTCATGGTGAAGACAATAAGGTATTTTTTCATCATTACAGGATTTTGATTGCTTTGAATTCCCCAATATATGATTTTACAGCGAAAAAGACAAGTAGTTTTCGCATAAAAAGTGCACAATTATGGGCAGGTAAGTGCATTCTTCATGGTAAAAGGCCATGTTTATCGCCGGTATGTATATTTTCAGCAGAAAACGTACATGTTTATCGCCCGGTACGTACCTCCACAATGGAAAAAGACCGTATTTGCCGGCAGACACGTTCGGTCATTGCATAAAATGACCATACTTTACGGCAGGCAGCTATGTTATACGCGTAAAATGGGCATATTTTTCAGCAGACCCCCATATAGTCCGCAGAAAGAGACCTTGCCCGGCGACAGGAATCCATATTCAGTGACATTTTTCCAGTTTACCCTGTTTAGACTGATCTCCTGTCGAGCTGAAATTCCTGTGCGTGCGAACCCGTATAAGCCGCGGCAACTTACGAATGCCGATCAGACAAAAGTCCAATGGATATTTTTGCCTCTGTTGAAAAAATCAAATGCACCCGATTATGTTGATTTTTTGGTTGGGTTGTTGAAAATCTCCAATATCCTTACTATTTTTAATAACATTTATATTCACCAAAACCAGATGCCATGAAACACCTTTCTAAATCTTTGTTAAGCTCCCGAACCATTCGGGCGATGCGAATTCTAATTATCCTGTCCGTATTTTGTATGATTCGTTTGAACGGGAAAGCAGCGGAGGAGGAGCATGGGGATTGCCCGAATATTATACTGATTTTGGCTGATGATATGGGTTACAGTGATATCGGTTGCTATGGGGGTGAGATCAATACACCCAACCTCGACCGGCTTGCCGAAGAAGGGATGCGGTTCACCCAGTTTTACAATACCGCCAAGAGCGCACCAACCCGGGCTTGTTTGTTGACGGGGCTTTATCATCAGCAATCCGAGAATCTCCGGCTTACCGACAACAACATTACCCTGGCAGAAGCACTAAGATCGGCGGGATATACCACGTTGATGAGCGGCAAATGGCATCTGGGCCATTGGCAGGAGGAAAAAGGAACTCCTGTTGACCGGGGATTTGATCGTTTCTTTGGCTTTCTGGGGGGTGCCATCAACTTTTTTACGGGAGAGGATTTTGGCACGGGTGATAATTACATGCGGCTGGGCAGGAAGCCTTATGATGTGCCGGATGATTTTTATTCCACCGACGCCTTCACAGATTATGCCCTTCATTTTCTGGAGGAATGCAGTAAAGAAAAGCCATTCTTTCTTTATCTGGCTCACAATGCTCCCCATTTTCCGCTTCAGGTGCCCGGGGAGGAGATAGAGAAATATGAGGGTCAGTATTCCATGGGATGGGATGAGATGCGTCAAAGAAGGTATGAGCGGATGAAAGAGCTGGGGGTGATCAATCCGGAGTGGAAGCTCTCGGAGCGGGACTCCATTGTACCTGCCTGGCAGTCGTTGCGTGAGGAGGAAAAAGAGGAGGAACAGCTTCTGATGGCCGCCTATGCAGGGATGATTGACCGGATGGATCAGCAGATCGGCAGGTTAATGGATTATCTGGACAGGCAGGGTATAGCGGATAATACCATTGTGATCTTCTTGTCTGATAACGGTGGTTGTCCCTACGATTTTAACCGCACGCCCAATCTTCCTCCCGGGCCCGCTGAGTCATACAGGACTTACGACAGTGAATGGGCCAATGCCTCGAATACCCCATTCCGGTTGTATAAGCAGTGGATTCATGAAGGTGGCATTTCAACGCCCATGATCGTTCGCTGGCCCGATGTGGTGGAGCCCGGAAGGATCACCGACAAACCGGCCCAGTTGATTGATATCATGCCTACCTTGCTGGAAGCAGCTGAGAGCTCCTATCCCGATTCTTATGATGGACATAACGTCCTGGCCAAGGAAGGCAAAAGCCTGATGCCATTGCTTAAAGGCAATGGATATACTCCGCGTGATCCCATGTTCTGGGAGTATGCAGGCAGCCGTGCAGTAAGGAAAGATCAATGGAAACTGGTGGCTGAACGGGGCAAAAAGTGGGAGCTTTATAATATAGAAAAAGACCGCACAGAAACGAACAATCTGGTTAAAGAGCACCCGGAGCTGGCAGAAGAATTGAAGAAACTATACAATCAATGGGCTAAGCGCACCGGAGCCACGACCAACGAGGAGGCGGTGGAGATGGGCCCAAACCAACAGGACCGGTATCTTTATGAGAAGGAGTAGTGAGTGAATGAGTGGCGGATAGTGTTGTTTAAATATTAGGTTTTTACACAGATGGGAAAGACTTTGTCATCTTAAAAATTCCCATAGCAAGCTTGAAAGCTTTCTGGTAAACCCATTAATTGTTGTCATTTTTTATGGAAATGTAGCAATATTTTGGATAAAACAACTTCCCCGTCTTCTCATTCCATCGTACCGTCGTTCTTTCCTGCCGCTAAATGAGCCACGCCTTGGCGTGGCTCTACACGTGCTCACAACTCACAACTCTTTCCCTTCATTTCTTCGGCTGATAACCCTTCTTCTTCTGTGCTTGTTTTTGCTGTGCTTCTTCTAAACGCTGCTGCATTTTCGATTTTTTCTGAGGTTTCTTTTTGTTTTCCTTTAATTTCCTGTGTATCTCCTCATCATCAACAAAGTTTCTGATCAACAAGGTTTGTCCGAGGGTAATGACGTTGGACAGGAAGAAATAGTAGCTCAGGCCGGCTGCAAAGTTATTGAATATGAACAGAAGCATTACCGGCATAAAGTAGGTGGTGAAGAATTTCATCCCCGGCATCTGCTGACTGCCGCTCATCTGCGCGCTGTTGATCCTGGTTGTGAAGATAAGCGTAACTGCCATCATCAGGGTGAACAGGCTCACATGATCTCCGTAAAAGGGTATTTCAAAGGGCAGTTCCAGAATGGAATCATAGGAGGACAGATCGTCCGCCCATAGGAAGCCTTCCTGCCTGAGCTCAAAAGAAGAGGGGAAGAACTGGACCATTGCGATCAGTATCGGCAATTGAAGTAACATCGGCAGACAGCCGCCCATGGGATTCACACCCGCTTTCTTGTAAAGGTCCATCATGGCCCGCTGCTTCTTCATGTTGTCTTCCTTCTTCGGGTATTTCTTGTTGAGCTCATCAATTTCCGGCTTCAGCACCCGCATTTTGGCCTGCGACAAATAGGACTTATAAGTGAGCGGAAAAAGTGCGGCTTTGATGAGCAGGGTGAGCAGCAATATGATAATCCCGTAATTGGCAATAGAATTATCCAGCCAGTCGAATATGGGGATGATGATGTATTTGTTTACCCATTTGAAAATGGCCCAGCCAAGAGGAATAAGACCCTCAAATTCCTGGTTGTACTGTTTCATTACGTTATACTGATTCGGGCCAAAATAGAAACTCATGGGTACTTCATAACGGGATTCACTTTCGTAAGGCACGCCGATTTCGGCTGCAAGATATTTCTGATATTTTTCCGAGTCTTCTATGTTCTTTACTTCTACCCTTGAATTGGCAAAATAATTGTCGGACACCAGGATGGATGAAAAGAATTTCTGTTTAAAAGCGACCCATTTGAGCCGGTTCTGCAATTCTTCTTCGGATTCGTCACTGGTTACGCTGCTGAGGTCGTCCACCTCATCCTGGTAGTACTTATATCCTATGGTGGTGGTGTTTCGCCTGTTGTCTTGGCTCTTTTCCAGTCGGGGTGATTTGATGTCCCATCTCAGGTCAAGTTCCGTATAATTTTGGGGTATCACCTCGTTCATCCCGTGGAAACGGATGTCGAAATTTACCATGTGGGTGTTGGGCTCCAGGGAGTAGACATATTCAATATAGCGATCATTGCCTGCATGGAGCCTTAGCCTCACCGTTTGGTTATTTTCCCTGGCATAAAGGGAGTCACGATCTCCAACCAATTCGAAGTAAAGGTCATTCGTGGCGATTTGTCTTTTGTTGGCAAAGAAATTGAATCCAAACGTATTGTGATCTCCGTTGAAAAGTACCAGGGGTTCACCCTTGTAAGTCTCGTATTCTTTCAGTTTTACTGAGTAAGGCCGGCCTCCTCTGGTGGAAATCCTGATCTTCATGAGATCATTCTCGAGAACGGCGAATTTCTGCTGTCCTTTGGCTGATACTGCAAAAGCTCCGTATATATCCTGCAATCCACTTTCCGTGGTGTCTGTGGTCTGCTGGGTTGTTTCTTCCCTTTTTGCTTGTTGCGGTTGTGTTTTTGTTTCTGCCGATTCTTGTGGTTTTGTTTCAGCTTGCTGGCTATCTTCTTTCATTTGCTGAACCTGCTCCACCGAATCCCTTACCTGCTGCATCTTTTGTCGCTCTTCCTCCGAGGGTCGGTTGATTATTCCATAGACAACCAATATTAAAGCTATGATCAAAAGCCCTATAACCGAATTCTTATCCATTTTGATAAACTTTTACATCACTTTTATTAAGGCCACAAAGATAAATTGAAATGATAAGATTATCAAGAATCCCGGAAGATAATGTTAATTTTTTGGGCCTTTCGGTGGAGATCAGCCCAATAAATCGATAGCCAGATAAATGTCTTCTTCTGCGCTGATCTGTAAAGCCAGCTATACCTTTTAATATTATTTATGAGTCTGCTTAAGGCCCTGGTTTTACAATGGCAGTAACTTATTGCCGGGACCTATCCTGAATTTCTGCGGTTTGCCGGGATGGTGCACACATCTCTTTTACAAAGGCTACAAACAGGGGATGGGGGTGGAGAACCGTGCTTTTATATTCGGGATGGAACTGGACGCCTACGAACCAGCGATGCTCAGGTAATTCTACAATCTCCACCAGTTCTGTTTCGGGATTGATGCCGGTAGCCTTCATGCCGGCTTTTTCAAAGTCATCCAGAAAGGCATTGTTAAATTCGTACCGGTGACGGTGTCTCTCCCTGATCTGGTTAACATGGTATATCTGGTGTACTTTGGAATTATCTTTAATGTCGCAGGGATAACTTCCCAGACGCATTGTACCCCCTTTTTCAGTAATGTTTTTCTGCTCTTCCATCAGGTCGATGACGGGATAAGGCGTACGCCGGTTGAACTCTGTTGAATCGGCATCCTTATAGCCCATGACATTCCGGGCAAATTCAATCACCGAACATTGCATCCCAAGACATATTCCCAGAAAAGGAAGATTATGCTCCCGGGCATATTTTGCTGCGGTGATCTTCCCGTCAATTCCTCTTTGTCCGAATCCCGGAGCAATAAGAATACCCTGAAGGTTTTTCATTATTTCATTCACATTGTCCGGGTTAATATCTTCTGAATGGATGGTGGTGACTTCCACTTTGCATTCATTTTCGGCGCCTGCATGGACAAAAGCTTCCTGAATGGATTTATATGAATCCGGCAATTCAACATATTTGCCGACAAGGCCCACCTGCACCCCGCTTTTGGGATTTTTTAACTTGTTGACAAAAGTGGTCCATTTTTCCAGATGAGGTTCTCTTTTGGTTCCCAGGCCCAGTTTTCCGAGTATGGTCAGGTCCAGCTCTTCTTCTTTCATCATTAAGGGAACTTCGTAAATGGTATCCACATCCCTCGACTCTACAACCGACCCAAGGTCCACATTGCAAAACTGGGCCACTTTTTTTCGGATATCCACATTCAGTGGAATCTCGGTTCTGAGCACCAAGGCATCCGGCTGAACACCGTTTTCCAGCAAACCTTTTACAGAATGTTGGGTAGGTTTGGTTTTCGACTCACCAGATGCGGAAATATAGGGGACCAGTGTCAGATGAATGACCACACTATTGGAAGGTCCAAGCTCCCATTTCAGCTGGCGTACGGCTTCTATATAAGGCAACGACTCAATGTCACCCACTGTACCACCGATTTCAGTAATTACTATATCATAATTGAACCGCTTTCCGAGTAACTTGATACTTCTTTTGATTTCATCTGTGATATGGGGTATAACCTGTACGGTTTTTCCCAAATAGTCACCTCTACGTTCCTTATTGATCACTGCCTGGTAAATCTGGCCGGTGGTGACATTGTTGTTCTTTGAAGTTAATACACTGGTAAACCGTTCATAATGACCCAGATCCAGGTCGGTTTCAGTACCGTCCTCTGTAACGTAACATTCCCCGTGTTCATATGGATTCAGTGTGCCGGGATCAATATTGATATAGGGATCAAGTTTCTGGATGGCCACGGAGTAACCCCGTGCAAGCAGCAATTTACCAAGAGAGGCCGATATAATACCTTTACCCAGTGAAGAGGCAACGCCGCCTGTAACGAATATATATTTAGTGTTTTGTGTCAATTGAGTTGTATTTATTCTCCTTCGGTATCGAATTCATCAATTAAGTTGATTTTTTCTTCCAGAACCCCGATTTCATTCTTTGCCTTTTCTATTTTATTTTGATAATCATTTATCATTGAGTTTGCCTCATTGGATTCGGCTGAAATGAAGCCCAGATTATTCTCCCAAAGGAGAATATTGTTTTCCAGCTTCTCGATTTTTTTCATGAATTTATCGCGTTCCTGATACATTCGATTTTCGGCTTTCGGCTTTTGTTGGATGTTTTTGAGCTTACTCCGGTATTTTAGTATCTCTTTCTGATTGTCATCAATATCCAGGTTATTATACTGTTTATATATGGCATCACGGTATTCCTGCTGTATTTTGTCCTTTTGTTTGTAAGGTACAAATCCGATGGAACTCCACTGATCCTCAAAATCTTGTAGCTGCCTGACGTTTTCCTCCATATTATCGGAAGGCTTAAAATTTTTAATTTTTTCGACCAGTGCATTTTTTAATTCCAGATTTTTTTCATAATCTTCCTTAATGCCAGCATTTCCCTGTCTCTTTTTTCTCTGGAAAAAATGGTCGCAGGCACCCCGGAAACGCTTCCATATTTCATTCGCATTTTCTTTTGGAACGGGTCCGATTTCTTTCCATTGTTTTTGCAGCCGCATCAATTCCTTTGCTGTATTATCCCAATCGGTGCTGTCTTTCAATTCTTCGGCTCGTGCCAACATTTCCCTCTTCTTCCTTAAATTGTTTTTCTGCCAATCTCTGTGTCGCTCATAAAAATCTTTTTTCTTGTTAAAAAACTGATCACATGCCTTTCTGAAACGGTGAGAAATTTGATGGTTTTGTTTTTTCGGGGCAAAACCAATTTTTTTCCATTTTTCCTGAAGACCAAGCATTTGGCGGGTATAGTAGTTCCAATCCTTATGGGTATTGATTGCCAATTCGGCAATTTCTTCGGCTTGCTCGCAAATTTTCTGTTTTGCTTCCAGATTTTCCTGCTGACGTTTTTTCAGTTCCTTAAAATATTCCTGGTGCCGTTTATTGATTATCCTTGTGGCTTCTTTGAACCTTTCCCAGATTTCTTCTCTTTTTTCATTGGGTACAGGCCCAATCTCTCTCCATTGCTGGTGATAGTGCTGCAATGTGTTAGAAGCATGAACGATATTGTCTTCTTCTTTTAGCTTCTCCGCTTTTTCACAAAGATCCAGTTTGGCTTCCAGATTTTTTTTCAGATCAAGATCTTTTAATTCCTTATTGATCTTGACATAATCATAGAATCGCTCTACATGATGCTGATAGGTGGCCCATAAAACTTTTATCTTTTTCTGGGGAACGGGACCCGACTCTTTCCATCTCCTCTGGAGTTCCCTGAATTCCTTATATGTTTGATCCATTGACTCTTTTTTGTTGATGAGATTTTTCAGCTCGTCAATGATCTTGTATTTTTCCCGGAGGTTTTTTCTTTTTTCTTCTTCAATTTGTTTGTTAATTTCAGCTTTTCTTTCCTTATAGCGTTTGAGCAGCTCCTTTAATTCTTCTTCCAGAGGGTCTTTTTCGGAAATAGAGGCTTCCGCATCGCTTTCTTCACTGATTGGTTTTTCCTGGGTTTCTTCGCTATCGGTCTGCTGTTTTTTATAGAAAGTGGCTTTTATAATATCCACTTCTTTCCTGATATTGGAGATGTTGTCGGAATCAATCAGTTCTTTAAGTCTGTCAACCAGTTTCTGTCTGGTATAGTTGGTGTAATCTATATTGGAAAGATCGCGGGAGGCATCTTCCTGTTGCTGAAAATCCTGTGAGTATTTGTCTCCGCTCTGTTCCGACGTGTCTTCTTCATTATCCTGGTCATGATTGTCTTCCTCGCTTCGGTTAACCTGATCTTGCGGCGTATCATTCTGGGTAGCAGATTCAACATAATCATTCTCATTCTGACTCTGCCTTGGGTTAAGTTTCTTGTTTTCCGTACTATCCATACAGTGGGCTTTTTACTCCGACTTGAAAGCAAGTCATTAATTCGTAATTGTTTTTAATCCATATTTGCGAATATATATAAATTCTCAATCAATGACTAACCAATCGGCTGATTTAAAAAAACAATCTGATTCGAATTTTTTAAAAGGTGAATGGCCATAGGATTAAAAACTATGGCAAAGATAAAATATATATTGAATTGAAAAAAGTGGTGGGATGAATATGCAGATGAATAATCCCCGGTATGAATCCCTGAAGAGGAATTATACCGGAGGAATCATTGATATTTAACAATAAACGGAAATTTCAGATTTTAGGCTTTGCTGTGTTGCTTTGTATTTCCGTGCCGATACATTTGGTTCCTTTTGTCGGTAATTGTCTATTTTCTGTTTCCTGCAGATCTTGCTGGTGTTATCTGTTGCACCCGGTTCACCGGACGAACAGGACTTCTGTAAACAGGGCTGCTTTTCCGGATTGCAGGTCTTACGGAATTTCTTACTCCGGAATTCCTTATTAAAGGAGTGTATTTTCTGTTTTGGCTACCTTGTATGTTTGAAGGCCGGATATAATTTATTCTTTTTCCGGAAGTGGTAACTGAACCTGAATTGGGTGCCCGGTTCCTATCGGTTGCTCTTATGGTACGTAAAGGCACACTCCCTTTTCTGTCAGAAGATGTGCTCAGTTTTGGCCGGATTAAAGATTTATTTTCCGGCGAAGAAAGAACTTTTCTGATTCTCCCCGTTTGGGGGACAGTGATGTTCCCGTTCCTCTCATTGTAAAGTCTGTTGGAAGTGGTTTTTCTCTGTCGCACGGTAGAAGACCATGAATAATAAGAGGGAAAATACGGGTAATTTCTGTAATATGGGGAATACCAATACGAGTGGTAGCCAAAGAATGCTGCTCCGTACCATGGATAACCATATCCGTAATAGGGATAATAAGGATAAAAATCCCAGTAATACCAATCGGGCCGGTAGTGGTGATACCATCTGTGCGGAATGTATCCGTACCCCGGACCATAATGTGGCCTGTAGCCATATCGGTCATAACGGGATAATGTGTCTTTTTCTTTGGCTGCCTGATCTTTATCTTGTTCGGGGCGGGCCTCCTGTTCACTGGTATAGGTATCCGGATTTTCGTAAAGTTCGTCGGCTACTCTTCTTTGCTGCAGTGTTGTGGTGCAGGAAGAGAATATGATACCGGCTATCAGTATTGAAAATAAAGTTCTTGTTCTCATTTCAAAGATCTTTTAGGTTGTTAAAAAGAGGTCTTTTTTCTATATATATAACACAAAAATATAACAAATATTGTTCCAATCTGAACGCACTCACCGAAATTATAACGTTCAACCGGCTTATTTGTTAAAAAAATATCCCCTTCGGACATTCAAACCGAAGGGGATAAAGAAAGATGAAAACAAGGATGATACCGGATTAAAATCTGAATCCCAGCGATAAAACAAATTTGTTGTTCGTAAAGTCAATCTCACTCAGGTTGGGAATGGTTGAAAACAATCTTTTTTCACTGGTATAAGAATTGGTTACATAAGCGGCATCTATAAAGAAACTGTTTCCCCTGAATCCGAGCCCACCGGAATATTGCTGCCGGTCTGACTGATAATCATTATTTTTATAGGGTGACTGATAGAATGCATATCCCGCCCGAACATAAAAACTGTTCAGTTTCAATTCGCCTCCGAGTCTCAAATTATTGGCAACTCCAAAGGTATTGCTGATGCTGTCGTTTTCGTAATCAAAAGGGATGTCGTCTGCTTCTTTTTCATGAAGTTTGGCCTGGCCATAATTGACCCTTTCGTAGTCGGCACTGATCAATCCTATTTCTTTGATTCTAAAAGCTACTCCTCCCAGTATTTTTGAAGGTGTGGTCAGTTTAAACGAAAAGTCACTCTGTTCACTGCTGGCCTGTAAATCATCTCCATTGTCATACCTGGTTCTCAGTGTATTATACCAGATATAACTCAGGTTATTGAAATAGGTAGGGGAGTGAAAGGCTGCCCCGACCCTTATGAAATCCGTTGGTCTGTAAATGGCTCCGAGTTTGAAATTGTAGCCCGTACCCGAATGGTTTTCATATTGTATAAAATTCATGCTGCTGAAATCAGGCACCTGGTCATTTCTTTCGGATTCAGTGTAGGTATCTTTATATGAATAGTTTGCTCTTTGTATCCCAACGCTCATGCCCAAATAAAGTGAATTTTCATAATTGGCGCCCACTGAAAGAAAATATTCTCCCAGGCTGCCGCCATTGTCAAGGTTTTTTTTCTGATCAACACCAATTTCCTGTATGGCTGATGAGGTATCGCTATAATTCATTTCATCGGTAACATTGCTCCAATATTCTGCAAAGGTGCTGTCATAATTGAGCAAATAGGTCTGCCATGACAGGTCTTCATAAGCACTCCTGATATTTCCGTTGTTGGCATTGTTGACAAATTCATGCATTTTGGAATTGACCCTGTTGAAATTTTCGCTTCTTATCATTTGGGTATGATTTTTCAGCGTATTGTATCCCAATCCGAAATTGATGTTCTTCCATCCCGGGCTGTTTAGGGTATAGGCTCCTGTAAGACCGAAATTATTCAGATTCAGATTATAACCAAATTCATCGTTATCGAACACCTCATTCTCATAACCTGTGGTGCGGGTATCGGTTTGCTGATAGTGAAAAGATGGGGTGAACTCCAGTTGAAACCCTGTATATACTCCTATACCGGCTGGGTTGAGGCTGATGGAGGAGAGATCGGCTCCAAGCGCTGTAAAGGCTCCTCCCATACTCATAAACCGCGCCGAACCTTCATATATGTTCTGTGAGTTTCTCAGGGCAGACGATACTTCTGTTTCCTGAGCAGTAACAATAGAAAACTGGGCAAATATAAAGACAATAAGTGGAATTATTTTTTTCATGGTATTAAGCTGATTTTTGTTTGCATGGATATTAAAAAATGCCCCATATTGCTTATGGGGCATAATATTATTTATTAATAAGTTATTTACGTTTTCTTCCCGAACTGGAAGATGAACCTGAAGATCTGGTGGATCCGGAAGAATTTGAACTGCTGTTTGAACTTCCGGAGCTTATAGAACTTCTGGTAGAACTATTGGATCTCCCGCTGTCTCTGTATGAAGAGGACCGCTTTCTGTCGGAACTGCTAACGTTTTCTCTTCTAACCCTTTCTTCCCTTGCACGTTCGAAGTTGGCTTCGTTTTTAGGCCTGTTGTATCTCGGACGGTTGGAGGAGGCTTTTTCATTTTTGGTTCTGACATATTTGGAAGAAGCCTCTTCTTCATTGGTTCTTCTTGTTCTGACGGAATGAACTGATCTTGAATCACCAGATTTCCTCGTATCCTGAGCCCTTATATAGGATTTGGATGAGGCGTTTTTATCCTGATCATCTCCGCTTTTTCTTATTCTTTGGGAATGATTGGAAAACTTGGCTATTCTTCCTTCATCATTAAGTTTGTACTCTTCCTGAAACATTCTTTGTTGTTGAAGGGTGTTATAATAATTATAGTTTGAATAGAGCGAAGACATTCCATAATATGAACCATAACCGAACGAGCTGTAGCCGAATGGACTGTTTCCATATCCATAGCCAAAGGAACTGTATCCAAACGGGCTGCCACCGAAGGCATTATAGCCATAAGCGCCGTGGCCCATGGAATTAAATCCGTAAATACCGGTCATAGACAAGGTGCTTCGGTAAGGATTCATAAAGCTCCGGCCATAATAAGGATAGTTGTAAAAACTTCCGTATTTCCAGCCGGTACTGAAATGGCCAGTCAGCCAGTTGGGTTCAACCCATACATCATCACCCATTACGATTACATTATAGAAAGAGGGATCGTAGGCTGAAGCATACCAGAAATCATTGGAATAGTAGGTTCCATACCAGTCGGACATTCCGTATGACAAACTCCTGGAAGCATCAACCCTTCTCTGATAAGCTTGGTCATGATCGTCTACCAGTATATCCCGGTAGGGATTTCCGGTAGATTTGTCTTCGTAAATTAGAGAATCTACCTCTTCTTCCTGTTCTTCCTGTTCTTCCTGTTCTCCGGACTCTTTCAGTACTTTTTCGGCTTCATCATAATAACCGGCAAAAGCCTGTTCATTTTCTTCCTGTGAGTTTGGATTCTGATATAATTCGTCAGCTACCCTTCTCTGCTGCAACGTCATGGAGCAGGAGGAGAAGATTATGGCAGCTACTGTCATGATTAATATGTTTCTTGTTTTCATAATTAATATCTCCTTTTCATAATATTATAACGAGTATGGAATCTCAGATATTATTGTATTAAATTCGCCTCGTTTCTTTTTTTATAATTAAGATTTAATTTCTTTAATTTGCATCAAACTTAACATAAATTTTTGTAATTAAGATACAGCAAATATTATTCCAAAATGGCGAAAGAAATTACGGGCAGACAGGAAAATTATTCACAATGGTATAACGATATTGTAACGCGGGCAGATTTGGCGGAAAACAGTCCGGTTAGGGGTTGTATGGTCATCAAGCCCCAGGGCTTTGCCATCTGGGAGAAGATGCAGGCGGTATTGGATAAGATGTTTAAAGATACGGGCCATTCCAATGCCTATTTTCCACTGTTTATTCCCAAATCCTTTTTTTCAAAGGAAGCCTCTCATGTTGAAGGATTTGCCAAGGAGTGTGCAGTGGTAACGCACTATCGTCTGAAAAACGATGAAGATGGCAAGGGCATTGTAGTGGATGAGAATGCGAAGCTGGAGGAAGAACTGATCGTACGGCCCACTTCTGAAACCATCATTTGGAATACCTATAAAGGCTGGATACAATCTTACCGGGATCTCCCCATATTGGTCAATCAATGGGCCAATATTGTCAGATGGGAGATGAGAACGCGTTTGTTTCTCCGGACTGCTGAATTTCTCTGGCAGGAAGGGCATACAGCACATGCAACGAAGGAAGAAGCGTTGGAGGAAACCGAACGGATGATTGACGTATATTCGGATTTTGCTGAAAACTGGATGGCCATGCCGGTTTTAAAGGGCACGAAAACGGAGTCCGACCGGTTTGCCGGAGCGGAACAAACCTATACCATAGAAGCCTTAATGCAGGATGGAAAGGCCCTTCAGTCAGGTACTTCCCATTTTCTGGGGCAAAACTTTGCCAAAGCTTTTGATGTTACCTTTACTGACCGATCGGGAAAACTGGATTATGTTTATGCTACTTCATGGGGAGTTTCCACCCGGCTTATGGGAGCACTGATCATGGCACATTCTGATGACAACGGACTGGTGCTGCCACCAAAGCTTGCTCCTACACAGGTGGTTATCGTACCCATTTACAAAAAGGATGCCCAGCTTAGACAGATAAGCGAAAAAGCGGATCTAATTAAGCAGCAGTTACAGGCCCAAGGCATATCTGTTAAGTATGATGACCGGGATACGCAGACCCCCGGCTGGAAATTCACCGAGTATGAGATGAAGGGTGTGCCTGTAAGGCTGGCTATTGGACCCCGGGATATGGAGAACAACACCGTCGAAGTGGCCAGAAGGGATCTGCTGAGCAAGGAATTGATCAGTCAGGATGGAGTTGTGGATCACGTAGTAAAGTTACTGGAGGATATTCAGAATCAGATCTATCAGAAAGCCCTGGAGTTCCGAAAAGCCAATACTTATCGGGTGGATGACTATGAGGAATTCAGGGATATTTTGAACAATAAAGGTGGGTTCATTGAAGCCCACTGGGATGGTACTGTCGAAACAGAACAGAAGATCAAGGAGGAAACCAAAGCTACTATCCGCTGTATACCCATTGATGGAGAGAAAGAAGACGGTAAATGCATCTATTCCGGTAAGCCCTCCAGCCAAAGGGTGATATTTGCCAGAGCGTATTAAGCAACTCCTGACACGAGACGCGAATCACGGAACTATATGGTTGCATTCTGCTCTTTTCCCTGCGCTCTATGCTTTTTGCACTCCTCCTTTCTTCGCCCATGCATCCCCCCTTCAACTTTCTCTCGTTTTTAAAAAAGAAAGATGTCCATTTTCGAACGGGTTTGTTTCAATATTGTTTGGAAAACCATTGGATGAACCATTTTTGATTTAACACAAGATTTTAATTTTCAAGGATTAATCATGTTTGGTATGGTATGTGAAATAGTCAATATAAACAACAAAAAATTTTTCACCATGAAAGTCAATATTAAACCGAATGAAGTGGTTGTTAAAGCCGGTGATTCACAGCATCTAAATGAACGAGGCACAGTGGCCGGTAAACTGATTCTATGATTTTTAATAGGGTCGGGTCAAGTTTTTTATGCTGGTTTTGAGAAAAAATATAGAGGTAAAATGTGAGTTATTTTTTTAGAGGTTGCTATATTTGTCCCCTTTAAAAATTGGAGTGTATGACATTAGAGTTAGGTGACCAGGATCTTAGTAAGTTTATTCTTATCGGTGACAGGGTATTGATCAAACCCAAAGATCCCCAGTCCAAAACCAAGTCAGGTTTGTATCTTCCTCCAAGTGTTCAGGAAAAGGAGAAGATTCACAGCGGTTATGTGCTGAAAGTGGGTCCGGGGTATCCCATACCAGCAGTTACGGATGAGGATGAACCGTGGAAGGACAAACAGGAAGAGGTAAAATATGTGCCCCTGCAGCCGCAGGAAGGAGATTTGGCGATTTATTTGCATAGTACAGCCCATGAGATCATTTTCAAGAACGAACGGTATGTTATTGTGCCACATAACTCCATTTTGATGGTAATCAGGGATGAGGGGTTGTTTGAATGAGATGAATTGAATTAAAAACGCCGGAAATAATCTTTCCGGCGTTTTTGTGGATGTGTCTCAGATTTTATTTACCCAGGCCACAAGGTCTACCCATCATGGGCCGCCTGCCATGTCCTTCGGCCATTCTGCGATGATTTTTCATGCGGGCATCAAAAAAGGCCCTTTGTTCATCGGTCAGAATTTCCCGTATCTCCTGATGATGTTCCGCGCCGGTTTTATGCATTTCGGTCCTGATTTCCCCCATTTCTTCAATGATGTTGTTTATCTCTTCCATGTCAGGGTTTTCCTGGGTTTGTAATTTCCTCAGCGTAGCCCGTTTTTCCGTCAGATTGTTCCGAAACTGAGTCATTTGTTCCATCTGATCTACCCTCAACGCTTTAAGTTCTTCCTGTTGATCGGCTGTCAGGTCGGGAATCATCTGGCATTGCTGATTAAATCCCGGACCTCCGGCCATTCCTTTTCCTTTGAAATCCCGGTTTCTTTGAGCCATCGTATCTGCGGCTGTGAACATAATCATCGCAGTTACCAGTATTGCTGTTAATCTTTTGAATTGTTTCATTTTAATTTAAGTTTAATGGTTAAGCATTTATATTTATTTTCTGAATCTTTTGCTGTGTGGTGCGCCACCTTCTGTCATGCCTGCACCTGGTTCGGCGTGATGTCTGCCGTGTTTCGCCATTTCCATGATCATTTGATTGAGCTTTCCTCTCTGCTCAGGGTTGCAGAGTTCCTTCATTCTGGAAAAATGTTCAACGGTATTTATTTTTAGCTGAGTGTGGAGATCTCCTATCTCTCCGGCCAGTCTTTTCATTTTGTTGCTATCGGGCTTTTCTTTGGTAAGTTCTTTCATTAAAACCTCCTGTTTTTGACCAAGTTCACGGGCAATTTTTTTCATGGTCTCCATATTTTCATTATGTAATGTTTGAAATTTTCGAAATTGCTCCTCGTCGAGATCCAGCTTTCTTTTAATGAAATATTCGAACCCACGCTCTTTTTGTTGGCTTCCTTTTTTGTTCAGACTGTCCTTTCTGGCTGGCCATTTTTCTTTGTCCCTTCCTGCCCCCAAACGGCTATCCCTTTCCCGTTGTGACCAATCAGGTTTTTCAACCGGGAAAGAAGGCTGTTTCCATTTGTGCTGATAATTCTGATATATAATGGTTCCCAATGCTGCTATATTGATCACGAATAGAAGGATCAGCGCTCCTATTAAAATCTGCTTTTTTGTGAATTTATTCATTGTTTTCTCCGTTTTGAGCTTGATTTTCCGTTAACATTTCCTGTTCCACAGTTTCCAGTTCCATGCCGTTCAGATAATGGCTTTTGGCATAACCTTCAATGTAATTGGTCTGTTCAATAGATGATGTTGTTTCGCTTTGATTTTCAGCCCCCTGTCCCAAATAGACACCAATATAAATTCCAAGACCCAGAACGATAAAATAAAGGGCAGGCTGCAGAATCGCCTTTCCAATGCGGGCAAAGGCAGGCACAGATTTGCCTTCCCGGTTTTCCATTTTTTGCTTCAATCGGGTATAAAAGAACGGTTGATAGGGTATCTCTTCTATACGGGCAGCATTCCATGCTTCCCTGCTGTTTTCACAGATCGACCGGCATGACGCACACGATTCCAGATGTTCTTCGATACGTTTTTTCTGAATTTCCGATAATTCTCCATCCAGATATTGGAACAGTTGCTTATATACTTCAGAGCATTTCATTTTTTTTGATTTTCTGTTTATTTGACACCAGCAAGATGTGTTTTATTACAACATTCTAATACTTTTTAAACTGTTCGACCAGTTTCTTCTGCAGCTTTTTCCTGGCGCGGTTGATCAAAACGCCCGTTTCCGTTACGGAAGTGTCCATAATACCTGCTATTTCTTTGTACGGCAATCCCTCCAGCTTATTCAGGGTTAAAGCTGTTTTTTGTTTCACGGGCAATTCATCCATGGCTTTGAAAAGAATCTCCTTTCTTTCTTCCGATTCCATCTTTTCCTGTGAAATTTCCTGATCATCCGCTATATTTTCTACAGGATTATCGTTTTTATTTTTTTCAAAGATCAGGTCCAGACTGTTGAAAATGTTTCTCTTTTTCTTGTCTCTTAGGTAATTTAATGATTTATTAACTGCTATTTTATAGAGCCAGGTGGAGATTTTTGATTCCTCTCTAAAAGAATCCACTGAATCATAAACCTTTATGAAGACTTCCTGGGCTATATCCATGGCATCCTCTTTGTTATGTACAAAATTATTGGATACATTCAGCACCAGATGTTGATATTTATCTACGAAGGCTTTAAATGCAGTTTCGTTTCTGTTTTTCAGACCCTGAATAATCTCCTGATCAGTCATGTTTATTGCAGTTCCATGAATAATTATTCTTATATGACACCGGCAGTTGAAATTTTATTACAAGATACCTTTTTAGCCCGGGTTCAATATGTATATTTACGATTTGTAATCAGGTTCTAAAGATAATAAAGATATTCTAAAAAATATTCGATTATTTTCCGCTCTTTTAGGCTACTTGTATATCTTTGTGGCTAATTTTGGTTAACCGAACATTAGAAAAACCAGCCAAATGAATATTGAAGCAAGAATTACGGAAACTGTTAGAAAGGCATTGGCATCCTTGTATTCCACGGAAGTACAAACCAGCGAGGTACAGGTTCAGCGAACACGCAAGGATTTTGAAGGAGATTTCACCGTGGTGGTATTTCCATTTCTGAGATATTCCAAAAAACCACCTGAACAGACAGGTGAGGCACTTGGGGCTTACTTGAAAGAGCATATGGATGAGATTGCCGATTACAATGTGATCAAGGGTTTTTTAAACCTTACCATTGGGAGTGCATTTTGGCTGCGTTTTCTAAATAACATGAATAAAAGAAAAAATATTTACGACGTGTTATCCGAGGATACAGGAATGCGTGTTGTTTTGGAATATTCCTCACCCAATACCAATAAACCTTTGCATTTGGGACATATAAGAAACAACCTTCTTGGATTTTCCATGTCCAGAATTTTGGAAGCTATTGGGAATGATGTTAAGAAGGTAAATCTGGTGAATGACCGGGGAATTCATATCTGTAAGTCCATGCTGGCCTGGCAGAAATGGGGCAATGGAGTAACTCCTGAATCTGCAGGTGTTAAAGGTGATCATTTGGTGGGTGATTATTACGTGAAGTTCGAGAAAGAATATAGAAAGCAGGTAGAGGAACTGATGGGGAAAGGAAAATCTAAAGCTCAGGCGGAGAAGGAAGCGCCCCTCATTAAAGAAGCTCAGCAAATGCTTACCAAATGGGAAAACGACGATCCCGATACCATAGACCTTTGGGAAAAAATGAATTCCTGGGTGCTGGAGGGCTTTGATAAAACTTATCAGGCTCTTGGAGTGGATTTTGATAAGGTTTACTATGAATCAGAGGTGTATAAAACCGGGAAACAGGAAGTGCTCAAAGGAGTGGAGCAGGGAGTGTTTTACAGGGAGGAAGACGGATCGGTTTGGGTTGACATGTCAGACGAGGGCCTGGATCAAAAATTATTACTCAGAAAAGACGGCACCTCTGTTTATATCACCCAGGATATCGGTACTGCCATACAGCGGTATAATGAGTTCAAATTTGACCACCATATTTATGTAGTGGGTAATGAGCAGAATTATCATTTTCAGGTGCTTAAGGTATTGCTGGACCACTTGGGATATGAATGGGCGGATAACCTGTATCACCTTGCATATGGAATGGTTGAGCTTCCTGAAGGCAAAATGAAGTCTAGGGAAGGAACGGTGGTGGATGCCGATGATCTTATTAACGAGATGATTGAGACAGCTGAGACCATCTCAAAGGATTCGGGAAAGATAGGAGATTTTCGTCAGGCAGAGAAAAAGCGGATATACCGTATGGTTGGCATGGCTGCATTGAAATATTTCATCCTGAAGGTCGATCCCAGGAAAAATATGACTTTTGATCCGGAGGAATCAGTTGATTTTAATGGCAACACAGGTCCTTTTATTCAATATAGCCATGCCAGGATCAATTCCTTACTGGATAAAGCCAGGGAAAGAAGTATTAAAATTCCGGAGCATGTGGATGAAAATACAGCCGTTAATTCCAAAGAGATTCAGTTAATCAAGCTAATCCATCAGTTTCCATACGAAATATACGAAGCTGCTGAACAGGGAAATCCTTCAGTGGTCGCTAATTTCGTTTATGAGCTTGCACGGGAATTCAACCAGTTTTATCATGATTACCCGGTACTGAGAGCCAATACCATGTATTCTATAGATCTGCGATTGTTGCTTTCTTCGCAGGTTTCAAGGGCCCTTCGCGAAGCCATGTGGCTGTTGGGTATTGATCTGCCGGAAAGAATGTAGTCCAGCGGTATAATTGTGATCGGTTTGTGAATACGGACAGACGAGAAAACAAGAAGAGGGAGAAAGGATGATGAGTAGTAATGAGGAGTGAGTTGTGTGTCCTATTTGCTGAAAAATTTAGCTACCGGCAACACGAGACGCGGGACCCGAGATAAGAAATAAGAGACAAGGAAAAGAGATATAATAGCAGGGCTGTAAGATTCGATGGTTGTATCTGATGATTCGTAAACAAAGAAGAAAAATTTTTGTTTTTCTTGTAATATAGACACAAAATGTTCTGTGTTTCTTTTATTCAGGGAAGAAAGTTTAATCAACAAATATATAAAATATATCATGAATAAAACGGATTGCCGCATTCCCCAGGATTTACATATACATACAACCTTTTCTCATCTTGATAGTGCTGTGGCAGAAGCACAAACACCTGAATTTATTGCCCGCATCGATCATGCGAAAATCAGAGGCATTAGCGATCATTTTGAACATTTCTATGAAAGGTTTGAAGAATATTATATAACCTTGAAACAATACGGATTTTATGTGGGGACGGAGGTAGATGGTTCAGAATATACCTGGAAAGCAGCAAATCTGGATTTTGAATATTATATTTATCACTGCCGGAATCACCCGGTGGAATACCGTGGGATTGAAACGCTGCTGGAGACAGGAAAACCTGTAATTATAGCACATCCTATGGTTCTGGATACCGATTTGAATCGGGTGCCCCCCGAATGTTATATTGAAATCAACAACCGCTATGTTTGGCAGAACGACTGGAAGAAAAGGCTCGCTCCCTTTACCGGGCGCTTCAGGTTTGTTATAGGTTCGGATGCGCACCAACCCAACTGGCTGAACCAGAATGTGGCCCGTTATGTTGCCGGAAAACTGAATATTCAAGAGACTTGCCTGTTTGAACGATCGTTCTCCGGTTTATCGGAATAGTGGCATTTGGGTGCATTCCCAATTTTTTGCCGGAGTTTACTGCATAAGAGAAAGGATATCCGGCGGGAGCCATAAATAAATTGCATGTTTTGACTGCATGATTCCCGAACTGTCATTGGCATCTGTTTCGGTGAAAAAGAATTCCCGGCCCTCCGATGAAAAACGGATGCCATCTTCCTGATGCTCGCCGGTAGATATCCGCTTCGGACCAAAAAGTCCCCGGGTTGTGTTTGTAGTTTTTTGATTGAAGTAAGTGCTTTCAACGCGTAAAAAGTTCAGAAAATCCTTTATCATGATGTATTCAAACGATAAAAGGGATAACGCACAAATGATCAGGATGATGATGGTTGACTTTTTCATTTTTTTGTTTTTATTGTCCTTTTTCAGTTGTCTTTATTGAAACACATTATTATCATTTATAAGAAATTTGGTTGGCCTTGATTGCACGTAAATTGAAAACAAAAACTAAGCCAAAAGCTATATTTGATTGTATTATATAAAGTTATTATATTAGTGATGATTTTTTAGTGTTCGTTATCGCACCATGGATGTTCAATATTGAACCGTTTCATATAAATTGTTGCTCAATAATAAATATTGCTTTATCTTTAGGCGCTTAAAGGGCAACTTGAACCAACATGTTGTTCAAACTTAATCTAAACATTGGTTTCTTCCGCGAAGCGCTTTTTTTCAGGCTTGTCCTGAAAAAAGGTAGTACCTTAACGGTCAAATTCTTGCTTTTTTGGCAAAACTTGCCCGGTAAGGTACAATTTTAAAAACACTTGATTGTTAGCAAAATAGTTTTTATTCAGTTTTTTATAATACTTTTTTTATGAAAGCAATGGTTTTAAGGAATCTGGCTGATCTAAAAGAAGAAGACGAACCTTTGGAGCTGATTGAATGGCCTGTGCCCGCACCGTTGGAGGGAGAGATTTTGATTAGGGTTTCCAGATGCGGCGTATGCCATACCGAGCTGGATGAGATTGAAGGACGCACACCGCCACCCAAGTTTCCCGTCATATTGGGTCATCAGGTTGTCGGTTATGTTGAAAGAAACGGAAAACATGCAAAGCGATTCAGCCAGGGTGAAAGGGTAGGGGTGGCCTGGATTTTTTCTGCCTGCGGTAAATGCAAGCAGTGCAAGAACGGGAATGAGAATTTGTGTGAAAAGTTTAAAGCCACCGGAAGAGATGCCCATGGGGGTTATGCAGAATATATGGTGGTTCCCGAAAGCTTTGCCCATCCCATCCCCGAAGTTTTTAACGATTCCGAAGCTGCCCCTTTACTATGTGCCGGTGCCATCGGGTATCGTTCGCTGCGGCTGACCAACCTGAAAAACGGGCACATTCTCGGACTGACCGGGTTTGGGGCTTCCGGTCATCTGGTGCTCAAGATGGCCAAACACCAGTTTCCAAAGTCTCCCATCTATGTTTTTGCCCGGAATCCAAATGAGAGAAAGTTTGCCAAATCGCTCGGAGCTTCCTGGGCAGGAGATACAGTAGATACACCTCCCCGAAAACTTGATGCGATTATAGATACTACACCCGTCTGGAAACCTGTAGTGGAAGCCTTAAAGAGACTTGATGCCGGCGGTCGTCTGGTGATCAATGCCATTCGTAAGGAGGATGTGGATATTGAGTACCTCCGGAATATTGATTACCCAAGTCACCTGTGGCTGGAGAAAGAGATCAAGAGTGTGGCCAATGTAGAACGAAGTGATGTAAGGGAGTTTTTGGAACTGGCTGCTGAAATCCCTATAAAACCCGATTACGAGGAATATCCTTTGGAAAAGGCCAACCAGGCCCTTATGGAAATACGCCAGAGCAAAATACGGGGTGCCAAAGTGCTGAAGATGGAATGAGCGCAGAGCGTGGAGCTTGGGGTAAGGAGCAAGTTTAAAATTTAATGTTTGATGTTTAAAGTTTGCACCGTTAACTAAGGCATGTCCGCGAATACAACCAATGACAATTAATGACTAATATATTTAACTTCCAACTTCAGACATTCTGTTATCAAACCCGCCTGTCGGCGCACAGGCAATCAAACTATTTGTCAAACTCTTGTCAAACTCTTGTCAAACCCACCTGTCGGCGGGCAGGCAATCAAACTCCAGTCAAATCATCCCCATTACTCGAACGATTTCCACTTTTGATTGGTTTTGGCAGCCGATTCCCCTGCCAGCCATCCGGTGGACCAGGCAATTTGCAAGTTATATCCGCCGGTATCGCCATCCAGGTCAATCAGTTCTCCGGCAAAATAAAGGTTTTTGATCAGTTTGGATTCCATGGTTCGGGAGTCTATTTCATCCGTCGGTATGCCGCCGGCTGTGATAATGGCCTCTTTGAAAGGACGCGGGCCTTTGATGGTAAAGGTAAGGACTTTCATTAGCATCTTGATCTTACGGCGTTCTTTGGCAGTCACCTGACTGGCTTCCCGGTAAGGCTCAATGCACGTTTTTTCCAGGAAAAGAGGGATCAGGTCAGCGGGAAGCCACATTTTAAACAGGTTGACCATTTGTTTTTTCCCATTTTCATTCAGATCACGCAAAAGCCGGTTATCGAGTTTTTTTTCATCCATTGCGGGCTTCAAATCAATGGATATCTGTACCGTATTGCCTTGCTTCACTTCATCCACGGCATAGCGGCTCAGGGTAAGAATGATGGGTCCTGAGAGCCCGAAGGAAGTAAAGAACATCTCGCCAAACTGTTCGGTTTGTTTTTTTCCATTGACCCACAGAACCGCACTGACATTTTTTAGGGTTAGGTCCTGTAACTTTTCGCCTGGCTTCTCTTTTGTCACCAGTGGTACAAGGGCCGGCCGTGCGGGTGTTAAAGAATGGCCCAATGCTCCGGCCAGTTGATATCCCTCGCCATTGGATCCGGTTGCAGGATAGGATTTACCCCCCGTACAAAGAATTACGCTTTTGCCAGCCACTTGCTCCAACTGTTGATCCCTTAATATCTCCACTCCTGTTATTCGGTTATTTTCGCTCAGCAACCGGTTTACGCGACAACCAAAACGGAAGTCTGCTCCATAGGATTTGGCTCTCTCAATAAGCGCATTCACTACCTCCGCCGAGCGATTGCCGGTGGGAAATACTCTTCCACCGCGTTCTTCTGTGGTTTCCACTCCGCAGTCGTTAAGAAGCTTTATGATATCATCCGTAAAGAAGCGTGAAAAAGCATGCTTAAGAAACCTGCTCTGGGGATGTATCCTTTTAAAATATTCAGCCTGGGATGCATTGTTTGTAATATTGCATCTGCCTTTGCCGGTGATTAAAAGTTTACGTCCCGGTTTTTCCATTTTTTCCAGTAGCAACACATTGGCCCCCAGTTCGGCTGCCCTTGAAGCGGCTATCAACCCCGAAGCCCCGGCTCCTCCTATTATCACATCATACTTTTCCATAATGCTCTGCTTAAAAGTGATGGCAAAAGTAAAAATTCCAGCCTGTTTATCATGATAGTGGCTGTTTTTCCGGTTAAAATGAATGCGGATTGATGTTCGAACGGACAAACTCTGTTAATTAGAGTCTGTCTATAATATCCGCTGGCTGCGTTACGCTCGTTTTTCATGCCAGTCAATTATATCTGGTAGAGACGCACGGCCGTGCGTCTCTACCAGATGGCATTCAAAACTCGCAAGCCTTGCCAGCGAACATTATAGACGAGACTCTTTAAAATCTCTTTGACTTTATGGACAAACACTAATTAAAAGATTTATATGTTTATTAGATTTTCACTTATTACAAATGGGTTATCCGAAATTAATAATTGTTGTTATTCGTTTTAAAAATTAAAGCTTTAAACTGGCATTTTACAACTTGACCTGATAAAGAAAATTTATCAAAAGAGGAGGATCATATACAACCCTTTACGACGATTGTCTCATAAAATTTTAAGCCATGAAACCTTTAAGATTTTTAATTATACTGCTAATCTTGTCGATTTCGGCAATGCACTTCAGCCATGCGCAATCGGGAAGTCCAACCAAAGCTTTCCGTGTATGGCAGGAAAATTCAATGAACGTTGGGATAATTTGGACCTCCGGAAAGCTTCAGATATTTCAGGAGAGTATTGAACCCTATTGCGAAGCCTGTTTCAAAAATAATGACCATAAGGATTTAACACTAATAGCATGGGGTTCATCGGTTGGTTTGTTAGCTAAGGATGCTGCCATTCGTGAAGAATTGGCCTCCCTGATAGAAATGGGAGTAAAGGTTAAAGCCTCGGCAACGTTGGCTGACAAATACGATTGCAATGAGAAACTCAAGGAGATCGGAGCAGAAATTACGGACATCAACAAGCTGCTTACAGAATTTCTCAGGGATGAGACACGCAGAATTGTGAGTTTATAGGAGTTAATCACTATTTATCCGGGTACGATCGGATAAAGGATCTTTTTGAAAACAATAAGCTACAGAATAAGGTGGCCTCATTGATTGACAAAGGCCTTGAAGTTAAGACTTCGAAGTTCCTTACGGATCAGTATGGAGTTACGGAACAAATGAAACAGATTGGTGTGGAAGTGAGAAAACAAGATGAAGTACTCACGGAAACCCTCACTGAGGGAGGCAGTCATATAGTAAGCTTGTAAAATAACAAAAATCAGACAAAAGAAGTATCTCCACCAGTGGCTCTTTTAGCCGGGCGGAGATATTTCTTTATATGGGTTTGGTAACTGTTATTTCTCATGGTTTTTCCAGCTTACCTTTTGTTCGGGTTCATGATACTGTCCGACAATACCCCGGTATAAACGGGGTTTTCTGGCATTAAGATAGCGGCTCCCTCCTGCCTGCGTGAGTTTTTCAGGTACAAGAAGTGCCGAGGTCATATCATCACCCAGCTTTCTGCATTCGGAAAGGATGTCCCCAAAAGGGTCAATGATCATAGAGCAGCCGTTCTTGAGCTGATCATGATCCATACCTATGGGATTGGCGAATACCACATAAACTGCATTATCAAAAGCCCTTGCCGGAAGCCATTTCATCAGCCATGACCGGCCCTTTAATCCGTCAAATTCTATTCGAAGTGAGGTAGGATCAATCTCCCGGTTTTCCCAGAGGCTGGGATCAACGAAACCGGCTCCCGGCCTGGAAGATGGGGTGCACATGGTAACGTGGGGCATAAAGATGATATCCGCGCCCAACAGCTTCGTGGCCCGCACATTTTCTATGATGTTGTTGTCGTAGCAGATCAAAATACCGCATTTCCAGCCGTGAAGATCAAAAACGGTATATTGGTCTCCCGGGGAAAGACAGGGATTGATGAACGGATGGATCTTCCTGTGTTTGGCCACCAGCCCGGATGAATTGACACAAACATAGGTATTGTATAACCGGTTGTCATGATCTTTTTCAAACAAACCGGCCAGTACGGTCACTTCATGCTTATGGGATATCTCTGTTAATTCTTTTATGCTGCTGCTTTCAGGCATATACTCGGCCAGGTCAAGCATCTCATGCTCCGAAAGATTTTGTGTGAATGTATACCCCGTGATGCAGCATTCATGAAAGGCTATTACCTTTGATCCTTCCTCTGCAGCTTGTTTGGAAAAGTGGTCGATTGCTGACAGATTATAGGCTTTGTCGCCGCTTTTGTGCTCAAACTGCACGGTAGATACTTTTAGTTTCTCCATTATATTTTTCTTTTTAATTGAACACTAACATGAGACTCATTCCGTGATTTCTACACGATTGCCCTCCGGGTCAAGTACGATACTCTCATAATATCCGTCACCGGTGGTTCTGGGTTCTCCTACAATCCGGAAACCATCTTTTCTTAACCTTTCCGTCAGATCATCCACCTTCTCTTTGCCGTCCACTGAGATGGCAAAATGGATCAAACCCGGGTACTGTTCAAGGTTATTATTTTGCATCCCGGGAATGTCCGGATTATGCATCAGTTCCAGTCTGCATCCCCCGGCGAAAGATATAAAGTAAGATTCGAACTGCTTTTTTGGGTTGTGGTATTTTTCTCCTGCGGTACCTTGAAAGTGATATTCATAAAACCGTTTCATCCGTTCAAGGTCTTTGACCCAGATGGCTATGTGATGTATTTTCATAAAGGTAAATTTGATGGTTTAAATGATAGAATATTTGCCACCCAATCTCTAAAGCACCAAATGCCACCCAAACAAGAATATCTGTAAAACTGATTTTGGTGTACTTTGGTATTCCCGCCTGCCGTGCCGCAGTTTGGCATTTTAGTGGGGAAAAACTAATATCTGTTAGCCCATCTACTTTTTTGCATGTAATCACCTGCTGTTATTCAACTGGTTTTTCAGGAAGTTGCTTTAAATTCCTTACATACCGCTTTTCATCAAATGGTTTGCTATGTTTAAGTAAATTGTATAATTCAACTGCCACGCACTGGCCGATTAGTTGTTTGGCTTCAAAATCGCTGTAGCCTTCTTTAATCAGCCTGTTATAGGTTTTATTGGTCTCCGGTGGATTGTTCTCCTCCATCTGATTTTTGATAACAACAAATATTTGTTCTCTTAAATTTTCGTTGGTTTCCATGGTTTCAGTTTTTTAATAATTATTATCTTGACATTTATCTCCCAATTGTGGTGGATTTATTTTA